>JASGMP010000026.1 GCA_030156395.1 Fidelibacterota bacterium | reverse complement strand
TCCCTTCTTCCTTTCTTTTTCCTACATTTCGTCTTGTTGCCAACAACGAGAGGTTCATGGTCCATCTTTCCCAAATCAGGTTGCAATTCGGACACCAAATACTCTTTGACGGAGCTTCGTGGAGTATTTATGCCGGTCAGCGTATTGGACTCGTAGGTCCCAACGGGTCGGGAAAATCCACCATTTTACGGATGTTGTGCGGAGAAATAACCCCCGACGAAGGGCAGGTGATTATTCCTCAGGGTGTTACAACAGGTTATCTGCCACAGCACATGGACGATTTTAATACGAACCAGACACTGATAGATGAAGTCATGGGTGTTTTTGCTCATCTGATTGAGGCTGAAAAGGAGATGCGGAAACTGGAACATGAAATCTCTGAAAATCACACAGCAGAGCTCATGAATCGGTATGACCGGTTACAGGAACTGTTTACCAGGGAAGATGGATATACCATGGAAGCCCGGGCTCGGGCAGTGTTGTCCGGACTCGGATTCAGGGATGAACAATTATCCCAAACAGTCCGGAGTTTTTCAGGAGGATGGCGTATGCGGATTGCACTGGCCCGGCTTTTGCTGATTCACCCTACTCTGCTGTTGCTGGATGAACCCACCAATCATCTGGATATGGAGACATTAATATGGCTTGAAAAGTTTATTGCCGATTACAATGGAACCCTGGTGATTGTCTCTCATGATCGCTATTTCCTGGATAAGATTACTGATCACATTGCAGAGATCTACGATGGAAAAGTCAGGGTGTATTCGGGGAATTATTCCGATTATGAAGAGGCGAGAGCTCAAAGACTGATGCAGCAGGCGGCGGAGCAGAAAAATCAGGAACGGCAGATAGATCAGATTGAGCGTTTTATTGAGCGGTTTCGCTACAAAGCCAGTAAAGCGAAACAGGTGCAAAGCCGGATCAAATATCTTGAAAAGATTCAACGGACTGAGGTGGAAAAGTTGGGAAAATCCATCGGTTTTCAGTTTCCCGTCCCGCCCCGAAGTGGAGATCCGGTGGTTGCTTTTGAACATGTAATGTTTGATTATGGTAAAGGACCGGTTTTTACGGATGCTACTTTTCAAATCCGGCGGGGTGAAAAAGTGGCATTGCTGGGACCCAATGGTGTGGGAAAATCCACTCTGATGAAAATTATCAGTCAGCAACTGGAAGCGAGTTCCGGGAAAGTCCGTTGGGGATATAATCTGGAGATGGCTTATTTTGCACAGCATCAACTGGATCAGCTGAATCCGGACCTGAATATTCTGGATGAAGTGTGGAGCCAGTCTCCGGGAATCACCCAAAGCGCTGTCCGTAGTTTGCTTGGACAGTTTCTCTTTAGTGGGGATGATGTTTTTAAACCGGTATCTGTCCTCAGCGGCGGAGAAAAAAGCCGGGTGGTGCTTTTGAAAATGATGTTAAAAAATGCCAATTTTCTCATCCTGGATGAACCCACCAACCATTTGGATATGCAAAGCAAGGAAGTCCTGGCTCAGGCGCTGGATGAATTTCCCGGAAGCGTACTGATTGTGAGTCATGACCGGTTCTTTCTGGATATGCTGGTAACCAAGGTTTTGTGGTTTCACGAAGGACACGTGAAGGAATATCCCGGCAATTATTCAGAGTTTCAGCTATGGTATGAGGAAAAATTCACTCCGGTTTTACAGAACACGAATACCACTGATTCCCGGCCGGCTAAGATTGACAGTAAAACCCGGCGCCGGATTGAAGCACAGGAACGGCAGAAAAAATCCCGGGAGAAGAAAATGTATCAGGAAAAGCTGGATAAAACGGAACAGAAAATCGATATCCTTCAGAAAGAGAAGTCAGATATCGAGTCCCAAATGAACGGGACCGGTTTTTCCGCATTGACTCCCGATGAAATGGCAGCGGTTACCCGACGGTACGAGGAAATTGTAAAAATCATGGAAAAGCTGGAATATGAATGGTTGGTGCTGACTGAAATTCTTGAAGAATAAAAGTTATTCTGGAAACATTGATACATAAAAAAATCCCTTATCGAAGAGATTCTTATGAGAAATTGCTTATCCGTTGATCAACGTACAATCTTTGTTACGGGTGCCACATCCGGAATTGGCCTGGCAACCGCGAAAGCCCTGGCCGGAATGGGTGCTTTTGTGATTGGGAGCGGCAGGTCTGTCGAACGGTGCCAAAAAGCGGAAGCTTTGATCCGCCGGGATTATCCAGACAGCCGGGTGACATATTTAACGGCTGATTTATCTTCTCAGCAGCAAATTCGTTATCTGGCAAGGGATATTCGCTCAATCCTGGTAAAAACCTTTGAAAAACCGGTTCTGGATACCCTGATTAATAATGCCGGTGCTTTCTACAGCCGGTATACTGAAACAGAAGACGGGATCGAAGCCACATTTGCAGTCAATCATCTGGCCCCTTTTCTGTTAACGCATGAACTCTTTCCCTTGTTGACGGTTTCTGAAGATGGACGGGTCGTGACGGTGGGATCCGGATCCCATTTACATGCAAAAATGAAATGGCGAGACCTTCAATTACGCCGTTTTTATTTCGGCTGGACTGCCTACAAACAGTCCAAACTTGGAAATGTCCTTTTTACACATGAATTCAACCGGCGTTTTTATCAGAAAACCGGTATTCGGGCATTTGTCGCCGATCCGGGACTGGTCCAAACCCCCATCGCTATGAAACAATCCGGTTTCTTTGTAAAAACTTTCTGGAAACACCACATTAAAAAAGGGGCTTTACCAGAAGAGGGAGCTAAAACCAGTATCTTTCTGGCAACGGATCCGAATCCGTTAAAACACGATGCCATCTATTGGAAATATGAGAAGCCAATGGCTCCAAATCCCCGTGGACTGGATGCTTCTGATGTCCAAAGGCTTTGGGATATTTCCTGTCGGTTGTGCCAGATAGAAAGATGGGAATAAATAACAGTTCATTAATTGATACAGATCACATTTCCTGCCTCTTGACAGGAATCATTCAAGAACCTTCCCTATATTAAAATAATATGAATATTTTCCTACTACTAAGAACATGATTCTCTGAACTATTGACAGGAGAAAAATGCTCATGAAATCACGTATTCGTCCCTTTTTAATGATGGTGGCCCATTATCTGAGTGGCCCTGTGTTGATCAGCATTGCCTATTTTATTTTTGGTTTTTTCTGGGTCCTTTTTTCTGACAGGATTTTATTGGAATTGAGTCCCAGCAGCCAGATCTACATCAAATACCAGACCTATAAAGGCTGGTTTTATATAGTCATTACAACAATACTCGTTTATGCTTTGTCAAAAGTATATGCCATCCATAAAAATAAATCTCTTATCCTTTCCAGGGAAAAAGAACGGATTATTTCAGAAAATCTGAAGGAAAAGGAAGCGCTTCTCAAAGAGGTCCATCACCGGGTTAAGAATAATCTGCAGATTATGATCAGTCTGATCAGGCTGAAGAGGAAGCATCTATCCGATGATCACGACAGTGAAATCCTGAAGGAGATTACTGACAAATTGCATGCAATTGCTTTGGTTCACGAAATGCTTTATCAGGAAGATCTTTTGTCTAAAATCAATGTGAAAGCGTACATCATTAAAATGATCAAACATTTGGAAGTTTCCCTGGAATCACGGAACCGCGTGAAAATACATCCCGATTTGGAGGATGTCATTTTGCCCCTGGAAACAGCTGTTCCCTTTGGAATTCTGGTAAATGAAATTATCACAAATATTTTAAAATATGCTTTTCCGAATCAGTTGGAGGGTGATATTTCTCTTGAACTGAAAAAAGAAGATGATGAAAAGGCAGTTCTTCATATCAAAGATAACGGAATAGAATTTGAACCCTCTGTTTCCATGAATAAAGAACATGCTTTTGGCATGCGTCTGATACATGTTTTAGCTGATCAGTTAAATGCCTCTCTTTATATTGATTCGGGAAAAAACGGAACATCATATACTCTTGTACTCAATCTTAATAACGTCTCAACCTCCGAACGTCTCAACGCCTAACCGTTTAAAAGTAGCCCTCTCACGTTCCAAAAATTCAATGATCCGCGGATTTTTATAGTCCGGATAGGTCCATGGCAGGGGATGATAATGCTTATCCTGATAAATAAGGGTAAGTTCAGACCAGATCCTCTGTCCGAGATAGAGCCTGTGAGCATATCCTTTGGTTGTAAGCAGACTAAAGTTGAAATGGGTGAGAATGCCGGGATCAATATTGAATATCCGCTTACCTGCCACCCGGTAATCATCTTCTATCAGGTTGGATTTCAGTTTAAAACCGGCGGCATTTTCCATAGAAACCGGTTTCAGGCAAACTGCATAAATTTTATCCAGTTCTTCGCCCATTTCTTCTTCGTAATAATGGGTTATCTTGCTGAAAGGTAAAGGTCCAATGATATCCCAATCTGACTTGATAAGTTTATGGAGGATCAGATCCCACGATTGGACATATTTTTGCTCCGGAGAATAGGTGATGGCTGTAAACAGCAAGGCGGGTGGTGCTTTTGATATGTGTTCCATCTTTTCATTCCATAAGATGTGCGTTTTGTTCTTTGACCCACAGTTTAAGGGATTCCCAGGCTTTAGTATTCTTCTGGCTATACCAATATACGGTATTGTTTTGTAAAAGGGGATCGTCTGTGTCACATAGTCCCGACTGAGCCCATAAATCCGTTCCAGGCACCGGGGAAAAGGCAGAAAGACTCACACGGCTTCCGGCATTCAGGGCCACAATTGCAGCTTCCTTAACATCCCGGGGTGTTTGATCCGGAAGGCCCATGATAAGGTAGGTGATGATGTCTCCAGAACCATATCCCGCCTTCTGCAGATGCTTTAAGGCTTTCAGATAGGATTGCCGGTTGACCTTATGACTGATGAGATCCTGATAAGCCGGGGAAACAGTCTCCAGACTCAATCGGGGTTCGTAGAAATGGGCGGCAGCCATGAGTTCTGCCAGCTCTTCATCGATAAAGCGGGCAAAGAGTCCGTTTGGGCTGTGAAACGTGAAGTCCTTACGGTATTGAAGAATTTTTTTCAATAAAGGTTTTATATGGTTTTCCCGGTTGATAAACAAAGCGTCGTCATAAAACACAAAATTTCTGAGTCCTCGTGTATCACAGGCAAAATGTATGTCTTGCAGAATCGATTCAACGGGGAATTGGGAAAAGACAGGGTTTAATATGGGTCCGGCACAGAAAGCACAATGGTATGGACATCCCTGGGATGTGTACAGCGGATAGTGTTTGAGTATTGGAAAGTCATGCCACACTTTTCTCAGGTGATAGGGATTCACCTGCGACATGGATAAGTCGAATCGTTCTTTCAGCCACTGGGAAAGCCGGGTAAAATCGTGTTTCTGAATCAACAGATCCGGTTTAATGGTTTTTTGGGCATGAGCCGGCAGTAGGGAAGCATAAATCCCACCGAGGATGATGGGGGTGCCAGGGAAAAATTGTCTTAGCAGCTCTGCTGTTTCTTTCACACCGGTGTACCAATAGGTCATATGGGATGTGAGAAAAATGGCATCGGGTTCCTGTTTCAGAGAACGAAGGATATGTTCCACTTTCACCCGGGGTGCTCCGTAACGACTAAAATAGCGGGGAATATGTTTCAAAACAGCGGGTTTTTCAATTATCTCACGGTAAAAATGTCCCGTCCCGGCAGGGGTATCCCGCTTATGAGCAGACATTTCAGACCACAAGGGATTGAATCGATCCAGCAAATCGATGACAGTGATATCAGCAGGTCCATTTGCCAAAGATTCTGCCAGAGAGAGCAATCCCAATGGCCTGTAGAAAAGGTCATACGCCGCGAAATCGTGTATCCACGGATTAACAAAAAGAAAGTGACAGTTTCGACTCATGGGAAAATGTTAAGAAACACCGGGACAAAGTGCATTGAAAAATGTATCTTTCAGGAAAGTTTTCCTAAAAAAACACAGAAGAACTCATGATTTGAAGGAAGTGCTTCATGGTACACACATTTCAACTATCCACAAGCCGTTCCCTTTGTTTCACGGATATCACCTCCAAAGTGCGCCAGGTGATCCGGGATTCAGGATGCCGGAACGGGATCGCTGTGGTGTTTACCCCACACACAACCGCAGGGATCACCATTAATGAAAATGCCGATCCCCATGTTCTGGATGATCTGACATGGAAATTCCGGGACCTGGTTCCGCCGGATGAATCCGAATATCTCCATGCCGAGGGAAACAGTCACAGTCATGTTTTATCCACGTTAACGGGGGCATCGGAAACTCTTATTATCCAGGAAGGAAAGCTGCTGCTTGGTATGTGGCAGGGACTTTATTTTTGTGAGTTTGACGGACCGCGCACACGCACGATCCACATCAAGATCATTCCTGATCGGGAATAATGCATGAATCCCTCCTTTCTTCAGTTTCCACGGATAATCCGGTCTGCCGGATCACCTTATGAGACAGGTGTTCAAACCGGCCGTCAATTGGGACCGGATTTTGCCGTGTATATTGATCAGTATCTGTCCACAGGACCATTTCTTCATCCCCACTTTAATCGTCAACGGCATCAGGAGGAATCCATGGCTATTTGTGCCTCTTACCCTGAGCGGTTCCGGCAGGAGCTGGAAGGACTTGCCCGGGGTGCGGGTATATCCTTGAAAAAGGTAGCGGAATGGGTTTCCGCCGAAGCCTGTATGTCTGATGCTTGCAGTGGATTCCTGCTATATGATGGCGAAAAAACGTGGATTGGCCGGAACAATGATTTATGGAGTCCCCACCTTTGGGGATTTGCCCGGCATCGGGCAGTGTCTCACAAAATTCCTGTAACAACATTTGGTCTGGCAGGAGATGTTTTTTCCGCTACAGGGCTGAATCAGGCCGGACTCTGGCTTCATTACAATTATTTGAAAGCACCTGACCAGAACCATGATTCCTCATTGGCCCAACCCTGTTATCTTCAACTTGTGGACATGCTGGAGAGCTGTGAGAGTCATGAGGATGTGACATCTTTTCTTCAGAGTTATCCCCGGCAGGACGGGATGATGCTTTTTGTGTCCGATGCCCGGAACAATAAACACGGGATTTTTGAATGCACCTGCCATGATATAGTATACCGGCCTTTGCCAAAGGAGATGGGATCTTGTTTTCTGGTGGGGACCAATCATTATACTCAGGCTCCATATGAGAACAGTTCCCATCCGGACCGTGCCGATTCATTATCCCGATACCGGCGGCTTGAAACACTATTGAGTGACTTTTCTACAGGTCAATTAACCGCCAGTTTTAACTCTCTGAGAACCGTCCTTGCGGATGAGGGAGTTGAAAAACGCCAATCCCATTACGGTACCGTTTATGCCAATCTCTATTATCCGGAAACTGGAGAATTCTGGTATACATTCGGTGGATATCCGGCGGCGTCTTGTGGGAGATGGCGGAAGGGTACGAGATGACGCAAAAACGAAGAGAGGATGGTATTAAAATGTCCATTTATCAGCTTCGTTGGTCCTTTTAGTCAGCATATCTATTATATAATTTATTTATCAAATAATAGTATTTGACTATCTTTGTCCAAATTTTGATAGACACAAGCATCATCAAGCCATACCAGAGTTTCTGCATTTTCACATTCAGCGTCAGATATTTTTGATATAAAGGATCATTTAAAAACACGTAAATCATCTTGTGTTTTTATGATTTCTATATATATTCTATATTTTACTTTTAAATAATTATATTCATATACACGCTTTACCTCGTACACCTTATATTCTCTCCTTTCGTACTCTTATACCCTCATATCCTCGTACCTTAAAATTCCAGCGTCTTATCCAGGGTTCTATATTGAATGGCTTCGCTCACATGTTCAGGCAGGATTGTATCGGATTCAGCAAGATCAGCAATGGTTAATGCGACTTTCTGAATCCGGCTGAAGGCACGGGCACTGAGACCTAGTTGAAGACTTGCCTGCTCCAGCAAAAGATTACAGGTTTCATCCAAGGGAGCAAATTCCCGGATCATCCGGGTTGTCATGTGGGCATTGCAGTGACAATCTTTAAATCTTTCAAAGCGCAAAGTCTGACGGTGACGGGCCTTTTGTACCCGTTTCCGGATTATTTCTGAGGTTTCCCCACTTTTTTTATTCTGGAGTTCTTTAAATGAAACGGCGGGGACATCCACGTGGATATCAATCCGGTCCATAAGAGGACCCGATATTCGGCCAAGATAATTTTGAATTTGTCCTTCACTACACGTACAGGTATGCCCCGGGTCGGTGTGATAGCCACATGGGCAGGGATTCATGGCGGCAACCAGCATGAATTTTGCAGGATAGGTAAGACTCGTAAGAGCCCGGCTGATGGTAACCTCCCCATCTTCAAGGGGTTGGCGCATGACTTCCAGCACATTTTTTTTAAATTCCGGAAATTCATCCAGGAACAAGACGCCATTATGGGCAAGACTCACTTCTCCGGGTTTTGGATAACGGCCTCCGCCGACTAGGGCGGAATCGGAAATGGTATGGTGCGGCGAACGGAAGGGGCGTGTCGCCAATAGACCGCAATGTCCTGGTAAAAGTCCTGCAATAGAGTGAATCTTCGTCGTCTCAAGGGCCTCATCAAGCGTTGGATCAGGTAAAATGGAAGGGAACCGCTTGGCCAGCATGGATTTTCCCGATCCCGGTGGACCAATCATGATCACGTTATGTCCACCGGCAGCGGCGATTTCCAGTGCCCGCTTTACGTGTTCCTGTCCTTTGACTTCTGAAAAATCAAAGGGATAATGCCGGTTTTTCTGAAAAAGTGTTTCCACGTTGACTGTCACCGGTGTTAAATCGGTTTTACCGTTCAATACATCAATGGCTTCTCTGAGTGTTTGAACACCCCAAACTCTGGCCATTCCGGGTATGGCCGCTTCGATAGCATTTTCTTTTGGGACTATGATATCCGTTTTATGAAATTCAGGCATTCCCATGGAAATCGGTAATGCACCACGGACACTTCGAACATGCCCATCCAAAGCCAATTCCCCCAGTATGATAAAATCTTTAAGCCGTTCAAAATGGACTACCCGGTCACAGGCTAAAATTCCTACGGCCAAAGGTAAATCAAAGGAACTCCCCTCTTTCCGTAAATCAGCAGGTGCCAGATTTTGTGTGATTTTCCCTCCGGGAAACGCATATCCTGATGATTTAACGGCAGAGACAATCCGTGAAAAACTCTCTTTTACAGCCCCTTCCGCCAGTCCCACCATGATATGCCGTGGAGTACTGGGGATATGGTGCGTTTCAATGGTAATCTCAAATGCGTGGACACCTTCCAGACCCGCCGAGTAGACTTTTGATAACATAAAAACACTCCATGTTTGCACAAAAAATAACACGATCAGAGAATAAATCAAAAATAATATTATTTATACTATATTCAAAGAATATAATATCCATAATACTGCTTTTATTTTTGGAAGGGTGTAGTTAGATTTTCGCCGGTTAAAGGAGAACATATGGAAGCATATAGACTCATTCTGGTTGCGGGCGCCCGTCCGAATTTTATGAAAATCGCGCCTTTGATGCATGTGTTGCGAAATCATCAAAAGATCAAGCCATATCTTGTACATACCGGCCAGCATTACGATGAAAAAATGTCTGATTTGTTTTTTCAGCAGTTGAATATTCCTGAACCAGATATTAATCTTGAAGTCGGATCGGCGTCCCATGCGGTCCAAACGGCCTTGATTATGGAGCGGTTTGAAAAGGTGTGCCTGGATGTTAAACCACACATGGTGATGGTGGTGGGGGATGTGAATAGCACAGCGGCCTGTACCCTGGTGGCGGCTAAACTTCACATTCCCACAGCTCATTATGAAGCAGGTTTGCGAAGTCGGGACCGTTCCATGCCGGAAGAGATCAATCGTTTGGTGACCGATGCCATTTCCGATTATTTTTTCACGACATCTGTAGATGCCGATGAAAATTTGATTAATGAAGGCATTCCTCAGAAGAGAATATTTATGGTGGGAAATCTGATGATTGATTCCCTCTACGAACATCTGAAGAAAGCGGAATCTCTGAATCATGCCATACAGACATTGGATGGAAAAAGGATTGCCCAACTGGACAAAACCCTACCGGATGGTAGCTATGGTATCATGACCTTCCACAGACCGTCCAATGTGGATGAACCGGAAACCCTGGCAAAACTGGTGAACGGGTGGGGTAAAATCTCCAGGGAAGTCCCTCTCTTCTTTCCCATTCATCCCCGGACCGTTAAAAACTTAAAAAAGTTCGGTCTCTATGATATTTTGGCTTCCTATGATTCCATTTTTTTAACAGAACCTGTGGGGTATCTTGAATTTATTTACTTTATCCGGCATTCGGCATTCGCTCTGACAGATTCCGGAGGAATTCAGGAAGAAACAACAGCTTTGAATATCCCCTGTCTGACCATTCGGCCTTCGACGGAAAGACCTGTAACTATCTGGGAAGGCTCCAATAAACTGATTACCGTGGATGATATTGAAAATGAAGTCCGGCTTATCCTGAATGGAAAGGGGAAAACCGGAAAAACGCCCAAATTCTGGGACGGTCAGACCGCGAAGCGGATTGTGGAAATTTTGGAGGATATTTTTAACGTTTAGACATTTAGACGTTGATAGGTTAAGACGCTGAAACGTTCAGATGAGGGGCTGGAAATTTGTGGTTTGGTGCTGTATCCTTCACGAATGGTTGTATATACGATAACTATCACCGTATCGTGTTGTTTCTATATAGGAAAAAGTTTAGGTGCCAATCCCCCCGGAGGTAAAATAAGTTCCCTCAGCATAAAACGCAAGATCATAATATATATAATATATTAGTTTATCAATATGAATTGCCTAATTGTCATTTATTTCCAATTCTATGTCCAAAGTCATGTTGAGTTTTCTCCACCGATCTATACCTTATTTTCTTCCAGTAAGGCATTCACTTTTGAATTCAGAACTTTTTGTAACCTATCTGTATCTTTCGTATCAGACAGTAAAAAAATTGGAGGACACGTGACAGAACATTTGACAAAACAGGATTTCCTGGAAAAAGTATTCAACTATGAAGTCAACTCAGAATGGAAGTATGGGGGAGATGTACCGGCTATCATTGATTTTTATGCAGACTGGTGTCAGCCCTGTAAAATGGTAGAACCCATTCTGGAGGAATTAAGTACCAAGTATGGTGATAAACTGCATATTTACAAAGTGAATACAGAACAGGAACAGGAACTGGCAGCAATTTTTGGAATCCGGAGCATCCCTTCTATGCTTTTTATTCCGAAGGATGCCCAACCACAGATGGCTGTTGGGGCTTTACCCAGAGAAACTTTGGTAAAGGCTATTGATGAAGTTTTGGGAGTAAAACTTCCAGAATAAATGTTTCATCAAAAAATAATGAAGGGCAGGTTTTCTTACGGAAACCTGTTTTTGTTTTATCCCAATTTTCCGATCAGATCGTATTCTGAGGCATCTGTTATTGTGACATCATAAAAACATCCTTCCGTCAATGCAGTATCAATGATAACCTGGTTATCTATATCCGGTGAATCGCCTTTTGTGCGTCCAAAAGAGACACCCGTCTCTTGATTCACGGTATCGATCAGCACCTTTTGGGTGGTACCGATTTTTTCCCGGTTTTTCATCAGGGATATTTTTTGTTGCAAAGTAAGGATGGCGTCGAACCGGGCGGATTTTATATTGTCTGGGACATCATCGGGGATGTGAGCTGCCGGAGTGTAATCCTCCCGGCTGTATTTAAATACACCAAGTCTGTCAAAACGGAATGAACGGACAAATTCCAACATTTCTTCAAATTCCGACTCCGTTTCTGTGGGATAGCCTGTAATAAGAGTCGTGCGGATTGTAACGTTAGGAATGGTATTCCGTGCTTTTTCCAAGACTTTCTGGATTCCTTCACGATTTTGTCCACGCTGCATCAGTCTCAGTATCCGTGAATTGATATGTTGAATGGGGAGATCCAGATAAGGAACGATTCTTTCAGAATGAGCCATGTGTTCAAAGAGTCCAGGTGGAATGTGAGCCGGATGTCCATAATGCAGGCGAATCCAGGGTATATCCAAACTTTCCATCTCTTTCAAAAGATCCGTGAGTGTGACCCGGGGTGATAAATCTCTTCCATACATGGTGGAATCCTGGGCAATGAGGATGATCTCTTTCACACCCATTTGTATAAGATGCCGGGATTCCCTAAGGATGGTATCCACCGTTCGGCTTTTTTGAGGCCCCCGGATAATGGGAATGGAACAGAATGAACAACGGTTATTGCACCCTTCCGAGATTTTTAAATATGCATAATGGCGGGGTGTCATCAAAGAACGAACAGCTATGGGATCATAGGTGTAAGTAGGGTCCCCGGAAAGGTAACGAATCACTTCTTGCATTTTATTCACGCCAAAAAAAGCATCGACTTCCGGTATAGCTTCCCGGAGTTCCTGTTCATAAATCTGTGGAAGACAACCGATGAGAATCAGTTGCTGAAGGTTTCCTGTTTTTTTCAATTCTGCCGCAGCAAGAGTGACATCGATGTTTTCTTCCCGGGCTTCTTCGATAAATCCACAGGTGTTGATGATGATGGTATCTGCTTCAAGAGGATCCGGTGTGAGCTCCAAACCTGCTTTTTCTAAACCGCCTTTCAATATTTCACTGTCTACCAGATTTTTTGAACACCCCATGGTGATTAGATGGATTCGCATATGTCACCTTTCCCTATCCATGATTTAAATATTGATCACTCACTGGATATATCTGAGAGATTGCAACTAAAAGGATTTAATTCCGGGTCCCGAAGAGTGAATCGACATACAGATCAGCATCAAAAGGGAGGAGGTCGTCAATTTTTTCACCCAATCCTACGAATTTTACGGGGACACCCATTTCTTCATGGATGGCGGCAAGCACTCCTCCCTTGGCAGTCCCATCCAGTTTTGTGACTACAAGGCCTGATATGGGAAGGATTTTACCGAATTCTCGCGCCTGTATTAGTCCGTTTTGGCCGACTGTGCCATCCAGAACCAACAAGTTCTCATGGGGTGCATCGGGTATCAGCTTTTGAATCACCCGGATGATTTTACGTAATTCTTCCATAAGATGGGCTTTATTATGAAGCCTGCCAGCTGTATCAATGAGAATCAGATCACTTTGATCATGGAGTCCTTTTTGAATACCGTCATAAATGATCCCGGAGGGATTTTTCGCATCAGGGCTTTTGATAAACGATGCCCCGGCTCGTTGAGCCCAGGTTTCCAGTTGCTCGACAGCCGCAGCCCTGTATGTATCACCAGCGATGATGAGGGATTTTTTCCCTTCTTGGGCAAAGGTGTAGGCCAGTTTGCCCAGGGTGGTTGTTTTACCAGATCCGTTGACACCGACCACCAAAAGGACAAAGGGATGATGATTCTCAACAGGAATTTTTGCATCGTTTCCGGCAAATCGTTCTCTGAACGTATCACGAATTATAACCTGGATCTGCTCATAATGAGTTACAGGAGATTTTCGTGAACGCTCTTCGATCTTTTGTAAAAGGGAATCTGTAACCCGGGAACCGAAATCGGATTGATACAGAAAAGCCTCAATCTCATCCAAAAATTCCCGGTCTATTTTGATTTCTTTTCCAACAAAAGACAAAAGGCCTTCTCTGAAACGGTTTCTTGAGCGTTTCAAACCCGCGTCAAATTTTTCTTCTTTAGCCTGCTGTGATCCAGCGCTGTTTTCGCGTGATCCGGCTCCTTTTTTTTTAAAAAATATCATATCTTTCCTGTCTTTATGAAATGTTCCGCGGATGATCGGGAGTGGATTTAATCAGTTTGACCAATTGATAAATATAAACAACCCAGCTGTAGAACATCAAACCAGTGGCCAGATAAAGCACGGCCGGAGCCCACTCTCTCCAAGCGGGGTTGAGCCATAAGAAAAGGCTTAGGGCTGCCACCGTAATAAAAATTTTTCCCGGTATATTGGCACCGGTTATGACATTTTTGGCATTGTGAAGATGCATGGCCAAAAGGGAAATCGTAAAGTCTCGAATTGCCAGAACATAAAGAAACCACACAGGGAAATTGAGTTTATCTACCATCATAAGCAGCACGGTGAACCCCACAATTTTATCGGCAAGGGGATCCAAAACCTTTCCATAATCCGACACTTCGTTATTTTTCCGGGCGGCATATCCGTCCAGCCAGTCTGAAATGACAGCCAAAGAAAGCCAGATAATTGCCCCACGGGTATTTCCACTGCTCAGGGCATGAGCAATGGGAAGAGACATAAACGCCCGGCTCAGACTGATAATGTTGGCCATTGTAAGCAAGTAATGAGGTTTAACCTTATCAGCCCCGATTTTTTTCCTGATTGTTTCTTTTTTTTCTTTCAGTGTCTCTGCCATAAAATCCCCTTGATGAAGACAAAAAGTAGCAATTACAGGGTATATTCACAACGGTTTTAGGTTTTCCATTTTTCGGAAAAATCGGTTCATTTATGATATATAAGGTCTAAGCATCTCCTGCATTTCCGGAGTTTTGATCATATCCCCAAGGGATCCATAGCCTTGTATCTGAAGATTTTTAAAATAAATAATAGAATCGCATGTTGCAAGAATATCGGTTATTCTGTGAGAAATGATGAAAATCCGCGATTGCGCCGCCTGTTGATGGATCATATCATAGAAAAGATGTCTGAATTTCTGGTTTAAAGCAGTTGTTGGTTCATCATAGACTGCCGTTTTTGCTGTTGTGGCAGCCGTGAGAGCAATTGCCAGCCGTTGCCTTTCTCCTTCGGAAAAATCTGTGAGGAAATCTTCCGGACGCAATTCACCGGGAAAATCAAAGAGTTTCAGGTAGTAATCAAAAGCCTTTTCTTGAAAATGGCGGCCAACTTCAAAGCGCGCATCCCTATACATGTTGATAATAGATTGTACGGTATTCCCTGTAAATAACCGGGTAAGATCCTGAGAGAGGTAAGCGGAAAAACCATATGAACTGAAAATACCCAGTTCTTTAAAACGATAATCCACCAGGAGTTTGATGAAGGTGGATTTGCCGCTTCCCATGGGGCCGCAGAGTCCTGTGATTCGGTATGGTCCCAAATCTATCGTTTGATTGTTGACCAGGGTTTTACCATCGCAAATTGAATATGTAAAAGGATTGATAATCATGATTTAAAGGACGTTAAGTATGCGATGATCTCTTCGGTAGCAAGTCCGGAAGCAAATTCATGCTCTCTGCTAAACAGGGGATAATCTTTTGCAGGCATGTTGTGATCAAGCCGGTGTCCGTGAAAATGAAGAATCCGATCTGCAAAACAATATTCATCCGGGAATTGTGAGGCAATCAAACAGGAGGAATTCTGCTTGTATTTTCGTATCCAGCTATACATTTTTTGGATTGTGGGATAATCGAGATGGCTTGTTGGTTCATCCAAAAGAAGAAGATCTGCTGGAATCAAAAGGGTTGCTGCAAGCATGACACTCTGCAATTCACCAAAAGATAAATCATATAATTTTGTTTCTAGCAGGGATTCCAAATGGAAGTATTCGGCAATATCCCTGCTTTTTTGTTCAACCACATCATGGGGAAAACCGTGCTGTATCAGGGGGAATTTTAATTCTGATTCTACAGTTGTTGTAATCATTTGATGCATAGGATTTTGCAACAGGAGAGATGAACGGATAAGAGGAATAACTCCCTGAATTTTTTCATTCGGGATAAAACCTGCAAGGGCTTTTAAAAAGCTTGTTTTACCACATCCTGAATCGCCCAGAAGGAGGTAGATGGTGCCCTTGTGTAAGTTTAGAGGAGGAATAAACAGGGAGATCGAATCAGAAATTTGAAGTTGGATCTCAGATAATCTGATCATTTTTCAGGATGGTGATGATTTTATCTGAGGCACCCAACGATCGGGTGATGTAAGCCCGGGCAATTTGGGATATTTTTGAATACTGGTCCGGATCTGCCAGAAGGGAGGATGCAATTCCATAGAGTTCATCGGAATTTCTCACAATAAAGGCACCCCCTTCCCGTATCAAGGCCTGGGCTTCGAGGGAATTCTGATTATGAGGGCCCACAAAGGTGGGCAATCCGGCTACTGCTGGTTCCATAACATTATGTAGCCCGGTTTTTCCGAATCCACCACCTACATATGCCAGGGAAGATGAAAAATAGAGGGAGGCCAAATCTCCAATGGTATCGACAAAAATATTTTTTGGGTTTGTCTTTGGCATGAGTTGACTGTATAGTACCGTATCCGGAAAATACTGGCAGGTTTCTTCGTAATTTCCGTTTACCGGCTCATGGGGGACGATTACCACATGGAGATCCGGATATTTATTTTCCAGTTTTTGCATGGCAGGAAAAACCACCGGCAAATCCTCCCGGTGAAGAGAACCCAGGATGAATACCGGCTTATTTTTCCAAGCCACAGGCAATAGATGCTTTTGGTTAAATTTGCGATGCCGTGCCTCTACCCGGTCATAACGTGTGTCCCCGGTAATAATCACGTTTTCCATGTTGGACAAAAGCTTCCGGAGATTGTTGTAATCCTCCATGGAAACGGCAAATATCCGCTTATAGATTTTATAGAGTTTCCGGTAAAAACGGATGGTGTAAAACTGAAGTTTGCTGCTGGAAGTTCTCACCCGGGCGGAAATGAGATATTGTGGGATTTGCCGTCTGTCCGCCTGGATCATGAGATTACCCCACATATCATAACTGGTGTTGATAATAGCACTGGGACGGAGGATATCCAGAAAGCGGCGGATAGTCCAGGGTAAATCAAATGGGAGATAAAAAACAAGATCGACAAGATCTCTATCTTTGAAATTCATAAATCCACTGGGAGACACAAAGGAAAGGGCGACCCGGGTTTTGGCGCTGTGTTTGCGGATTTTTTCAATGAGAGGTTTGGCTTGTTCATATTCACCCAGAGACGCACAATTGATTAAAATAACCGTATGTTGATCAGTAATAGTTTCCCGCCAATGGGCAATATCTCTCAGCACATTTTTTCGTCCCACAATGCCCTGCCATATTTTTGGGGAAAAGAGTCCGGCAATGTATAGGACCGGTGCTGCTAATAAAAGAAGGATATTATAAATATACAGCATGATGTATCATTGTTTTCTGTTGAAGGTTCATAGTGAAATATAAAAAACAAAGGAGATTTATACACATGATTTTCATCATAGGGTCTCAGGCGGATTTTTCCCGGAGAAGGTAACGGATTTCATTGATGAGGGTCTGTGCATCGATGCTTCGCATGCACAAATGATGTTTTTTCGGACACTGGTCAAAACCTAGATGGCTGCAGGGTCTGCATACAAGATGGATGGGCGGTTCGATGAGGCTTGGAGAATTTAAAGGGACAAAACCATACTCCGGAACAGTCTGCCCGAAGATGACAACAGTTTTGATGCCACATAATGCCGCCAAATGGGCAGGCCCTGAATCATTGCCGGCAAAAAGAGTACCCTGGTTGATAAAAAGTATAAGTTCACCCAAGGTTAACCGATGGGTCATATTTATCAAGGATTTCTTTCCCTGAGATATTTTTTCTGCCCAGGTTGCTTCAGCTTTCCCGTTTCCGATGATTAAAATATTGTCCCACTCTTGGGAGATGTCCTCCAGGACTTTTTCCCAGGTTTCCAGAGGAAGCATTTTAGATGGTTTGCTGGCACCGGGCGCCAGAATCAAATTCCGAATACCGGATTTCCACTGTGTGTAATGGTCCCTGTTTTCAGGGCGGATTTCTTCTTCGGAAGGGATGTAAAGAGAGGATGAAGGGATTACATCTTCATGAACTCCCAGTGTTTTTAGGTATTTCTGTGTCACATGAGGATAAGGGGGCCTGTATATTTTGAACTTGGAGAGGAGAAACCGTTTGATGAGCTCTTTCTTTATTCGGTGTACATGTCTGAATCCAAGAGTCAGTAAATAACTTCGTAGATTTCTATGCAGGTCTAAAAGAGTAAGATATTTGTTTTTTCGAATGATCCTCCGAAGTTTTCCTATGGATAAATCCTTATCCAGGATATAAACGTGATTTATTGCCGGATGATGTTCAATAAGAGGTTTGAAGGTTTTTTTTGTGATATAGTCTGCACAGGAGGGACCATTGTGTGTCAAAAGGTAATCCAGGACAGGCATAGTGAGGGCGACATCTCCCATGGAGGATAAACGGATGATCAGATATGATGGCTTTTTTTCGGACATACATAAATTTACCACCCGTGAAAGAGGAGTTCCACGGAAATGTCTGTAGCATTCGGATTCATCGGAAAATCATTGTATATTTCACGCCGAAACAACAGGAAAACGATGGACAACGCATTTGATTTTTTGACAAAAGAACGCGCATTTCAAGTAAAGGAAGCAGTGGGTACCCCAGTATACGTGTATGATGAGACGGGTTTACGCCGTGCAGCCGAAGAGGTGCTCCATTTTCCACATGCTTTTGGTTACAGGGCCCGGTACGCCATGAAAGCCAATTCCAACGCCTATATTTTGCGCCTTTTTAACGATCTTGGCATCCATTTTGACGCAAGCTCGGGCTATGAGGCTGAACGGGCACTCCTTGCCGGTATTGAAGGAAAAAAAATTCAGATTACAGCTCAGGAATATCCTGCCAATTTGAAAGATTTAATTCAACAAGGTGTTCTGTTTAACGCGTCTTCCTGCAGGCAACTTGAACGCTATGGCAGGGATTTCCCAGGGAGTACCGTGAGTATCCGGATCAACCCGGGGATTGGTTCCGGACACAATAACCGGACCAATGTAGGGGGACTTTCAAGCAGTTTCGGTATCTGGCATGAATGGATACCCGATGTCCGCGTAATTGCCAAAAAATATGGACTGAAAATCATCAAATTGCATACCCATATCGGGTCTGGCAGCGATCCCAAAACATGGCAACGGGTTGTGGACATGAGTTTGAAGGCAGTCCGGGAATTTCCTGATGTGAAAACCCTGAATCTGGGAGGCGGGTTTAAGGTTGCACGAACTCCCGCAGAAAAAACAACCGATTTGCAGATTATCGGACAGCCGGTTAAAAAAGCTTTTGAGATATTTTATACAGAAACCGGCAGAAAACTGGATCTGGAAATCGAACCAGGCACCTATTTGGTGGCAGCATCCGGTATTTTGCTGGCACAGGTGATAGATAAGATCTCTACAGGAAAAGAAGGATATACTTTTTTGAAACTGGATACGGGAATGAACGATTTAACACGCACGACCCTTTATGGATCTCTACACCCTGTAAAAATCTATCCAACAGGCAAAATGAAACAGGGTAAAAAGGAAAAAGTTGTAATTGTAGGACACTGTTGCGAAAGCGGGGATATTTTTACACCGGTCCCGGGGGATCCTGAAGGAATTCAACCCCTGGAACTCCCGGAAGCCCATGTGGGTGACCTGCTGGCTTTTGGGGTTGCCGGTGCCTATTGCGCCTCTATGTCCCTGACCAATTACAATTCCTTTCCCCAGATTCCTGAAGTCCTTATAACAAGTGACGGAAACATGAAACTTCTGCGTGAACGGCAAACCGTACGGAATATGGTTTCACTTGAATGCGATAAAGAGTTGAGCGTGGAGAGTGGAGAGTCATAAGGTGACCATCCCTGAATAGTGTTGAGTTTTGAGTAGCCGTTTTGCTCTTGATGTGGGTTCCGGGTTTGAGCTTGGCAAATTGTGCCTTTTTGGAATGATCTTTTATTGGGGACATAATACGCTTTGATCTTGTTGATCAAATATTTGAGATGAAACTTAATCAATAAAAACAAAAATATGTTTTATTTTATGATAGTTATTTACACAATGAATAGTTTTCTAAATCCAAGCCTGCCCTTCCTCCCAACCAAACTCTAAACTCTCCATTCCAATTCACGACTCTTCATTCTCCACCCTTTTTTGTAACTTATTACAAGAGAAGAAATCCTACCGCTGAAAATTATTGAATTGGAGAAAAAAAAGCATGAGTGAAGACATTCGAAAAGTAATTATTATCGGATCGGGACCTGCAGGTCTCACGGCAGCTATTTATGCTGCACGGGCTGGTTTGAATCCTCTTGTTTTGGAGGGTATGGAACCGGGTGGACAGTTGATGACAACAACTGAAGTTGAAAATTATCCTGGGTTTCCGGAAGGGACAAACGGCCCTGAAATGATGGATTTGTTTCGGAAACAGGCTGTTAAATTCGGTGCTGAGCCCCATTTTAAAGTGGTGAATAAGGTTGATTTTTCAAAACGTCCCTTTACCTTATGGACAGATGATAATTCCAGTTATCAAGCTGAGGCTGTGATTATCGCTACTGGGGCCTCGGCAAAATATTTGGGACTTGAATCGGAACAGAAGCTTCGAGGTTATGGTGTCAGTGCCTGTGCTACCTGTGACGGATTCTTTTACAAGGATAAAGATATTGTCGTTGTGGGTGGTGGAGATACGGCCATGGAAGAGGCTCTGTTTCTCACGCGGTTTGGTAAAAAAGTGACAGTGATTCACCGCCGTAATGAGTTCAGGGCTTCAAAGATTATGGCCGAAAGGGTGATGAAAGATCCAAAAATCGAGGTTAAATGGGACAGTATTGTCGAAGAAGTTTTAGGCGAACAAAACCAGACCGGTGTAACAGGAGTCCGTATTAAAAATGTGAAGACGGGTAAAACAGAAGTAATCCCCTGTTCAGGATTTTTTCTGGCAATTGGACACAAACCGAATTCCGAGCCGTTCAAAGGACAATTGGATATGGATGAAACCGGTTATATCAAAACCAAACCCGGATCAAGCTATACCAGTGTTGAAGGTGTCTTTGCCTGTGGAGATGTCCAGGATAAAGTCTATCGCCAGGCCGTTACGGCTGCCGGTTCAGGCTGTGCTGCCGCTATAGATGCTGAAAGATGGTTGAATGAAAAACTCTCTTAAATTTTGAATAGGGTCTTAGTCGGCAGTCGGCAGTCGGCAGTCGATAGTGGACAGTCGGCAGTGGACAGTGGACAGTTGGCAGCAGATTGATTCGATTGATTGGATTGGTTTGATTGATTTGATTTGATTGAAACGCCAGGAGCGACGCCAACTTCCAACTTCCAGCTTCTAACTTCTAACTTCATAAAGATGATTGCCTGTCCTGTGAAAAAGGGCC
>JASGMP010000025.1 GCA_030156395.1 Fidelibacterota bacterium | reverse complement strand
TCGGAAACCTTGCGGGGGTTATCAAAAATTCGTGTCAATACCCCTTATGCCCTGGAAGAGGTGTCAAAACATCCCGAACTCTTGGCGGAACCCATTCAGACGGTGTTAAGAAAAGCCGGTGTATCAGATCCTTATGGAATGATGAAAAACCTCACGCGGGGACAGGTAATAACCTTGGAAGCCCTGCACAGGTTTTTGGAATCACTGGATGTGGAGCCGGCACTGATTCGTGAACTGAAAACCCTCCGGCCTGAAAACTATGTGGGTCTGGCCCCTCAACTGGCTCTTTCCATGACAGCAGAGGTCCGGAAATATCTCAGGGAGGAATCATGACGAAAATTGCCATCCTCGGGTCCGGCGGACGGGAACACGCCTTGGCCTGGAAACTGGGACTCGATGTGGGAGAGGAAAATATTTTTGTGATTCCCGGAAACGGGGGAACACCCCATAATCATTCCCTGGATCCCAGGGATTTTAAAGCTCTGAAGTCTTTTTGTGAATCCAAAGGGATCGACTGGCTGGTAGTGGGCCCGGAAGATCCTTTGGCTCAGGGGATTTATGATACTTTTGCAGGGTCGGCCGTCAAAGTCTTCGGGCCGTCAAAAGCGGCGGCCCAACTGGAAGCGTCGAAGATTTACTCCAAGCAGTTCATGAAAAAATATGGGGTAGCCACAGCCCGTTGCCTGTATTCATCCGAAGCAGGCGATCCCCGGGAATTTATCCGGTCATTGAACGGACAGGTGGTGGTGAAATATGACGGACTGGCTGCCGGCAAGGGCGTTACGGTGTGTGAATCTGAACCGGAAGCCCTGGAAGCTATTTCTGACCTGAAAACAAAATATGGAAAGGATGCCCCCTATCTGCTGGAGGAACGGTTGAGGGGACGTGAAATGTCCGTCATTGGGATTACCGACGGAAAGACCATCCGCCTTCTTTTACCTTCCCAGGACCATAAACAGGCTTACGAAGGCGATAAAGGTCCCAATACCGGCGGTATGGGAGCCTATTGTCCCATCCCCTGGTATACCCCTGCCATGGCAGAAGCAGTGCAGAATCACGTGATTGAACCGACCATGAAGGGTATCCGGGAAGAAGGTTTTGAGTACAGGGGTGTTATCTATTTTGGCATCATGATGACAGAAGACGGCCCGAAAGTGTTGGAATACAACGTGCGTTTCGGCGATCCTGAAACGGAGGTTATTTTACCGGCCCTGAAATCCTCCCTGGCGGAACTGATTGAGGGGGCTTTATCCGGAAATCTGGACAGGGTGCATCCTCAGTTTTACCCGGAGACCTTTTTGGATGTGGTATTGGCTTCAGGGGGATATCCGGGAAGTTATCAGAAAGGATACGAAATCACCGGGTTGGAGGCACTCTCCGCCGGAACGCTTCTTTTTCATGCAGGGACCCGACAGGAACAAGGCAGGCTGCTTACCAACGGCGGACGGGTACTGAATGTGGTGGTGCGGGGTAAAAACCTGGAGGAAGCCATCCGAAAGGTCTATCCGGAAGTGGATAAAATCCATTTTCAGGATAAATATTTCCGTCGGGATATCGGCCGGCGGCAGGGGAATCTATGAAAGCTCGGCTTGCAATTCTTATCAGCGGAAGGGGATCCAATATGGCAGCAATCCTCCGGGAAAGCCGGGAAGGGATCCTGAAAGGATTGTGTGAGGTGGCGGTGGTGGTTTCAAACACATGTTCAGCGACTGGACTCGAAACGGCCCGGAAAGCCGGCATTCCGGCACTTTGCGTTCCCTCAAAAGGGAAAAAACGCCGGGATTTTGAAAAGGAACTGATTGAAAACTTGGAAAAATACAGGCCGGATTATATTATCCTGGCCGGTTTTATGCGAATTTTAACTCCCTTTTTCATTCATCATTACCGGAACCGGATTTTGAATATTCACCCGGCCGATACGGCACTGTTTCAGGGCATTGGAGGATATGAATGGGCTTTTGAAAAGGGACTCGAAGAGACAAAAATCACCGTTCATCTCATCGATGACGGAGTAGATACCGGGCCTGTGCTGGCTCAGAAAACAGTGGACCTCCGCGGCGCAAAGACACTGGAAGAGGTGGAAAAACGGGGACTTGCCGTTGAACGGACCTTTTATAGCCAGGTGATCCGGGATGTGTTGACAGGAAAAATTCATCAACAGGAGATACAATCATAAATGTGTGGTATTATTGGAATTACAGGTTATGAGGACATATCCGCGGAGCTGATCAGCGGATTGACGGTGATTCAACACCGGGGACAGGATGCGGCTGGTATTGTGACCCTGAACGGCCGATTCCGGATGAAAAAAGGGCAGGGACACGTGAGTCGGGTCTTTCGAAATTTTGATCCGGAAGCGTTTCGGGGAAAATGTGGTTTGGGGCATGTGCGGTATGCGACCATGGGGTCTACCCTGGAGGTGGATGCCCAGCCTATTGCCGTCAATTACCCTTACGGACTGGCTATGGTTCACAATGGAAATGTGATCAATTTTCAGGAATTACGAAGACGGCTCTATGAGGATAACATGCGTCTTCTGGATACATCCAACGATGTGGCCCTCATTTTGTATACCTTCGCCGCTCAATTGGAAAAGAAGGACTTGAAACATTTAAAGATCGATGACCTTTTTGATGTGGTGTCGGAAGTCCAGGGTTTGGTAAAAGGGGCCTATTCCGCTCTGACCATTATAGCCAATAAAGGATTTCTGGCCTTTACGGATCCTTATGGTATTCGGCCTTTGGTGATGGGACGAAAACTTACGGATCAGGGCGTGGTGTATGCTTTTGCTTCAGAAACCACGGTCTTTGATTTTCTGGGATATGAAATGGTTCGGGATCTGCAGCCGGGTGAAGCGGTGTTTATTGACAATGAGATGAATGTCCACTCCAAAATTCTCAGGCAGGAAAAACAGGCCTTCTGTGTTTTTGAATATATCTATTTTGCCCGGGAGGATTCGGTATTCCATAACCGTTTAGTGGCCAGCGAGCGCGTGAAAATGGGCAAAAAACTGGCAAAAACCTTCAGGGAAGCTAATATTGATCCTGATATCATCATTGATGTCCCTAATTCGGCATACTTTTTTGCATCGGGACTGGCGGAAGAGGTCCATGTGCCTTACCGGAGGGGATTGGCAAAAAACCATTTTGTGGGCCGGAGTTTTATTACCCCTACCCAGAAAGAACGGGAAAATGTGGTCAAACAGAAGTTGAACCCCATCAAAGATATCATCAAAGACCGGAAAGTGGCTGTGGTGGATGATTCCATCGTCCGGGGTACCACTTCCCGGCATATCATTCACCTCCTCCGGGAATACGGCGCCGCAAAGGTCTTCTTTGTATCTGCCTCACCGCCTATTAAATTCCCTTGCATTTATGGTATTGACATGTCCGTCCGGAAAGAGATGGTAGCGTCCCATTATAACGACAATGAGGAAATCGCCCGGGTGATCGGAGCCGATGCTGTGATTTATCAGAAACTTGAAGACCTGCAGGAACTCTACCAGGATCTGCCTATTTGTGATGCCTGCTTTTCAGGGAATTACCCGACGGGCATAACAAAGGAAATCCTGGATCAGATCGAACAGGAAAAAATCGGTTCGGACAGGAATTAGAGGATGATGAAGGCACTCCTTCTGAAAAATGGAACGGTTTTACATCCCGACGGCCGGTTGGTTCGGGAGGATGTCCTGCTGGATGAGGGAAAAATTCGGGACATCGGTCAAATTGCCCTCCGTCCCCCTATGGACGTTTTGGATGTGAAAGGCAGGTTAATCCTGCCCGGCATGATCGATCCCCATGTTCATTTTCGTGAACCGGGCTTTATGGCGAAGGAGGGAATTGAAAATGGGTCCCGGGCAGCCATCAAGGGCGGTGTAACCACTGTGTTTGATATGCCCAACACCGATCCACCCTGTGATACTCCGGAAGCCTTTGAAGCAAAAGAGCGGCTTTTTAAAGAAAAGTCCCGGGTTCACTGGGGGCTCCATTATATGGCAACACCGAACATGCGGGACATTCCCGAAAGGGCTGTATCTGCCAAAATTTTTATGGCAAGGTCCTCTTCACGCTCTGCCTGGAACCGGGAAGAGGCTTTGTTGTCTATATTCCGTAAAGCCCGGCGGGTGACGATCCATGCTGAAGATGAAACCTGCTTTACACAGGAAACCCGGCACCATCTCCGACGACCCCGGGAAGCCATTCGCAAGGCCTTGGAAACGATCCGACGGGCGCTCATCTTGCTGCCGGAATCTGAACGCCCCCGGGTGGTGATTTGCCACGTATCCACCCTGGAAGATGTCCAATGGCTGGCGGATATGAAAGCCCGGGGCTTTGATGTATGGGGTGAAACGGCGCCCCATTACCTGTGGTTTACCCGGAAAGAGGAAGAACACTTCGGTGCCCGGTATCGGGTGAATCCTCCACTACGGGAAGTGGCAGACCGGGATGCGGTACGGCAGGCCCTCCGGGATGGAATTGTGGATTTCATTGGGACAGATCATGCTCCACATACCCCTGCCGAGAAACGTAGTGGCCATCCCCCATCGGGGATTCCCGGCATCGAGTGGGCGGTCCCGGCTATTCTGGAACTGGCAGAACAAAAGGAGCTTCCCTGGTCCCGAATTACCCGCCTTATTTCTTCCGGTGCCGCGGACTGTTACGGACTGTCAGGATATCACGGCATCCAAGCCGAATCAACAGCCGATCTGGTCATTCTGAAAAAAGATGGAGATCCGGGTCCCGTTATCACCCGGGCAGGATATAATCCCTATAAGCATATTCCTCTGACCTATACTGTAGATACCGTGTTTATTGAGGGAAAGGTTGTATATTCAAAGAAAAAATTTTTCACACCTCATAAAGAAAAGGAGCTCTTCGGTGCTTTCACCGGCTAAAAGTCAGTTTATTGAATGCCTGATAAAGGAAGATGTCCTGAAATTCGGATCCTTCACATTGAAATCGGGGATGGTATCTCCGTTTTTTTTAAACCTTGGGAATATTGCCTCGGCAGAAGCCCTGAATGTGACGGGAAAAGCCTTTGCCCAAGTAATTTCCAGGTTTTTTCCAGAAGCAACTCACATATACGGGCCCCCTTACAAAGGAATATCCCTGGCAACAGCCACGGTGATGAAACATCCCGACCGGCATCTTGCCATGTTTTACAACCGGAAAGAGATCAAAGGACATGGAGAAAAAGGGGTGTTTGTAGGACACACACCGGATACATTAAGCACGGTGATAATGGTGGATGACGTGATGACAACCGGTGGGACCAAGTTAGAGGCTATGGAGTTAATTGAAGCGGCATTTGGTGTGAAAGTTGCCGGAGTGGTTGTTGCGGCGGACCGACGAAGAAAGCAGGAAATCACAGAATTTCCTGTATCGTTGAAATCTCTGATTGACCTTCCCGATCTGATAGAGTATATGAAAGTAAAGAATTCGTCCATAGCAGATGTACTGAACACCTTTTATCATGGAGTCAGCGATGAGTAAAAATATAAAAATCATTCCGGCCCTGGACCTAACAGACCTGGATAAGCTGGAAACCCTGGTTCAGTCGGTGGATGACCATCCTTTGGTATATGGGTATAAGCTGGGGTTTTCCCTTGGACTTACCTACGGATTGCTCCGCGTATGCAAACTGCTTCGAAAACATACTAATAAACCCCTGATCTATGATCATCAGAAAGCGGCCACGGATATTCCTGATACAGGTCAGCTTTTTGCCGATGTGATGAAATCCTCCGGGATCAATGAGGTGATCCTTTTTCCCCAGGCAGGTCCTGAAACATTGAAAGTCTGGACAGAGGCTTTGAAAGAAAAAGAGTTGAAAGTGATTGTCGGCGGCATCATGACCCATCGGGCCTACCTGGAATCGGAGGGAGGCTTTATCCGGGATACAGCGGCGACGGATATATACAAATTGGCCTACGCAGAGAATGTCCGCAATTTTGTGGTTCCCCTGACTAAACCATCTGAAACGGAACGGATTTTTAACGAAGCAGGTTTGGATGACGGGTGCACCTTTTATTCACCGGGATACGGCAGTCAGGGGGGGGATCCGGCAAATTTCCCCTTTATCCGCAATCACTACCTCATCATCGGCCGGTCCTTGCTGAAAGCAGAGGATCCTGCCCTCTATTTGGATGAGGTTTCCAAACAAATTAAAGATACATCGGGGGATGCATGAAACGAGATCTCATTTCTATGCATGATCTGACGGCTGAAGATATTCAGGTCTACCTGGATACCGCGACCCGGGTTGAGACAATTTCCCTGAAGGAAAGATTTCAGCTGCTTCAGGGGAAAATTATGGCTTCCCTCTTTTTTGAAGCCAGTACCCGGACCCGCCTGAGTTTTGAGGCGGCCATGTACCGGTTGGGAGGGAATGTCATTGGTTTTGCCGAACAGGCTGCCACCTCCGTATCCAAGGGGGAATCCTTTTCGGATACGATTCATACAGTGGAAAATTACTCGGATGTCATTGTGATTCGCCATCCCAAAGAGGGGACATCCCGACATGCCGCCCAAATCAGCTATCTGCCGGTCATCAATGCGGGAGACGGCACAAACCAGCATCCCACCCAGACCCTTCTGGATCTGTATACGATTATTAAGAATTTCCAAAAAATTGAAGGGATCCGTATCGCCTTTGTGGGGGATTTGAAATACTCCCGGACCGTCCACTCTTTGCTTCAGGCTCTGATGAAATTTCGGGTAAATGAATTTATGCTTGTATCCCCCGATTCCCTCCGCTTGCCCGAATACCTGAAACGGGTGGAAACAGATTTCCCCATCACCTTTATGGAAACGAAGGATCTGGAGGATGCTATCCCCTATGCGGATATCATCTACATGACCCGGATCCAGCGGGAAAGATTTCCGGATCAGATTGAATATGAAAAAGTTAAGGATGCCTTTTGCCTGAATGCCGGAATGCTGAAAAAGGCACCTGAACAGATGAAGGTGCTTCATCCCCTGCCTCGGGTCAATGAAATTGCACCGGATGTGGATGATACACCCCATGCAGAATATTTCCGCCAGGCCAAAAACGGACTCACCATGCGACAAGCCATTCTTTTAAATGTCTTTGAGGTGACGATATGAGCGATAAAAAAATTCAGATGATTCCCAAAATCCGGAGTGGCATTGTGATTGATCACATCCCTGCCGGCGATGGTGTGCATATCCTCGAAATCCTTGAAAGGGATCCGGCCCTGAAAAATGTCCCCATTACCTTTGGCATGAATTACCAGAGTAATAAACTGGGAAGCAAGGACATGCTGAAAATTCAAAAGGATGATCTGTGTGAACGGACAATCCAGCATATATCCCTGGTATCTCCCGGTGTAACCATCAAGCGAATCCGGGATTTTGAAGTGGTGGAAAAAGTGTCCGTCCAACCCCCCAAAGAGATGGTGAATCTCCTTCGGTGTTTGAATCCCAGCTGTATTACCCAGAATGAACCGGGACTGAAAACTCGCTTTATCCTGACGGATCCCCAAAAAAATCTGGTGATGTGTGTCTATTGTGAACGGGAATTTTCTATTCACGAATTATCTCCCATTGTATGAGATGAAGTATGGATGAACTGTTGAAAACATCGTTTCTTGGCAAAACATATCCTTCACCCCTGGTGTTGGCTTCGGGGGTTCTGGGACTCACGGCCGATTCCATGAAACGGGTCCTGGATGCAGGTGCTGGGGCCGTGACCACCAAATCTTTTGGACTGGAGCCCCGGAAAGGTCATCCGTGTCCGGCCATTTTGCCTTTTGACGGAGGTTTGCTCAACGCGGTAGGACTCTCGAACCCCGGGGTGGACGAGATGGTAAAAGAAATCAGAAAACTCCGGGAGCAGGCAGGATTATCATCCGGGATTTTTGCCTCAGTCTTCGGCCGAACCCATGAAGAATTTGGCGAGGTAACCCGTCGGGCAGTGGAGTCTAAGCCGGACCTGATTGAAGTGAATGTCTCGTGCCCCAACGTTTCTTCAGAATTTGGTACCCCTTTTGGATCCCATGAACGGGATGTGGAACATATTACCCGGATTGTAAAAAAAGCGGCGGGAAATATTCCCATCAGCATCAAACTCACCATCCATTGTCCCTCATTGATCCGCATGGCCAAAATCTGTGAAGAAAACGGAGCTGATGCGATAACAGCTATTAACACGGTGGGTCCCGGCATGTTGATTGATACTGGCGTTATGAAACCGATTCTGGCCCATAAGGTGGGTGGTGTATCGGGTCCGGCTATTTTTCCTCTGGCCTTGAAAGCCGTCTATGAAATCTGTGGAAACACCCGGTTGCCAGTCATTGGGACAGGTGGTGTGCGGACGGCGGATGAAGCATTGCAGATGATCATGGCCGGTGCTCGTATGGTGGGTATCGGGTCAGGTGTGTATTACGGGGATATTGAACTTTTTACCCATATCAACCGGGAGTTGCGGTCCTGGATGATAGAAAAGAATATAAAAAATTTAAAAGAAGTCCGGGGGATTGCCTATGAGTGATCAAATGAAAACATATCCGGTGCTGAATATTAAAAGTCATTCCCCGGTCATGAAAAGTTTTTATTTCAGCCAACCGGAATCGGACATTCAGCCCGGCCGTTTTTTCAATGTGTGGCTCCCGGGTGTGGATGAAAAGCCCTTTTCTGTGTCCGATGTGTTTCAGGGGATCATGGAAATTACCGTCAAGGCGGTGGGACCCTTTAGCCGGAAGATGATGGATGTCCGCCGGGGGGATTTAGTGGGACTCCGGGGACCTTTCGGTAAAGGATTCAGTCATCACCAACATGCGCTGTTGGTCGGTGGTGGAATGGGGATTGTTCCCCTTCGTTACCTGACCCGGCTACTCCGCCAGCAGGGTTTTTATTTTGAAGTCCTTTTGGGCGGCCGGTGCAGTCAGGATATTCCTTTTCAGACCGATTTTTCCGAATGGGCCCCCACAACCTTTGTCACCGATGACGGATCATTGGGATATAAAGGAGCAGTAACCGATTACATGCAGGATAAAATCCGGGAAAGCCACCTCTCTTTTGTCTACTCTTCCGGTCCTGAAGCCATGCTGGTGAAGGTAATGGACCTTGCAGCGCAGGTAGGGCTCGATTACGAAATCAGTTTTGAACGGTATATGAAATGTGGCATCGGTATTTGCGGTCAGTGTGTGGTGGATGGGTCCGGAATCCGGTTATGTAAGGAAGGACCTGTCTTAACACGCCAGGAAGCAGAAAAAGTCAGTGAATGGGGCATGCCCCATCGGGATGCCACGGGTCGAAGAAATACACGCTGAATCAATCTTGATTCTATATAATATTCCCTTTGTCAAAATCTACTGTACATAGCAATGATCCTGATAAATCATTATTAATGGACATGAAGAAAGCCCCGTTTCCGGGGCTTTCATCTGGAAAGGAAAACTTCCTTTGACTAAAATGAAGAGCTAAAAGGAAAAAACATGGCGCCATCCAAGGAGATAAGCAAGCGAGATTTTTGGTGTTGGGTATTGTTTCATAAGACCTTGTATCATTTGGCTGTTATGATTTTAAAAAAAAATTGAGGAAATGTCACTACTACAAAAACACTACATTTTTATAGGAAGAGGAGGAGGAATTGCTTTGGATTTAGGCAGAATAATGGCAGATAATCGGAGCATTTATTTTTATATTACGCCGGTTTGTCATCAACTTAAACTGATTTCAGAAGGAGGTTGACCTTGATTAATGTCATTTGGCTAGCCATGATACTTATAGGTGTGACGATCGCATCAGCTGATTGCCTGGTAGATTTTGTTGATGGATCCATATTATGGAATCCAACGCTGGAACCTCTTGTTAATCTGACCTCCGGTGTGTTCGATTCTGTGAAATTCGCCGTGACCCTGGCTATCGGGCTGGTCGGGATTATGTCCTTATGGCTTGGATTGATGAAAATTGCCGAAAAATCCGGTTTGATCAACATTGTTGCCAAAGCGGTGAAACCGGTGATGATCCGCCTTTTCCCGGAAGTCCCCCCGGATCATCCTGCCATGGGCTCCATTGTGATGGCCATCGCTGCCAGTGTCCTTGGGTTGGGGAATTCGGCCACACCGTTGGGACTCAAGGCCATGCAGGAATTGCAAACACTGAATAAGGTGAAAGATACGGCGTCCAATGCCATGTGTATGCTTATGGCTATGAGTACGTCGAGTGTCACCCTAATCCCCGCCACCATCATCGGCATCCGGGCTGCTGCCAATTCCAGTAATGCCTCGGAAATTATTGCTCCGGTGATTCTGGCGACGGGTATCTCTACGACAGTAGCCATTGTTATGACCAAAATACTGGAAAAACTTCCCCGCTATCGCTATCCCGAAACAGGGGGAGAGACGTCACTTGCGGAGAATCAACAAAACCCTTCACAGGAAAATGCATAAGGAGTATGATCCATGTTTGAAACAATCTTAAATGTGATATCAGCCCTGGCCATTCCGCTGATTATTGTCCTGATTCCCCTGTACGGGTACCGAAAAGGGTTAAAAGTCTATGAAGTGTTTACAGTAGGTGCCAAAGAAGGTTTTGATGTAGCTTTACGGATTATCCCTTATCTGGTGGCTATTTTTGCGGCCATCAGCATTTTCCGGACGTCCGGCGCCATGCAGGTTCTGTCCTGGATTATGAGTCCCCTCACCAGTTTAATTGGAATGCCCGGTGATGTGTTGCCCCTGGCCTTTATGCGGCCCCTTTCCGGCAGCGGTGCCCTGGGCATTTTATCCGAACTGGTAAAAACACATGGTCCCGATTCCACTATCGGCCGGATGGCTTCCATTATGATGGGCTCAACGGAAACAACATTTTACGTGCTGGCGGTTTATTTCGGTTCCGTGTCTGTCACCAATTCCCGTCATGCCGTCCCTGCTGCCCTCACCGCTGACTTGGCTGGTATCATTTCTTCTGTGGTGCTGACAAATATTATTTTTGGATAAAAAAACTACTCCGTAGAAACAGGGTGCGTCAATTGAGACAGGGCATGCCCTGTCTCTACGGTTCATCCAACACTCTTTGTAAATATGTTGCGGTATAGGAATCGGGATGTTTGATCACCTCTTCCGGTTCACCGGTCACCACGACCTGTCCGCCATGATCTCCGCCGTCCGGCCCCAAATCAATGATATAATCGGCTGTTTTAATCACGTCCAGATTGTGTTCGATTATGAGGACTGTATTTCCTTTTTTGACCAGTTTATGGAGCACCTTCAGCAGCATTTCCACGTCGGCAAAATGGAGTCCGGTAGTGGGTTCATCTAAAACGTATAGGGTCCGGCCGGTTCCGATGCGGCTTAATTCGGTGGATAACTTGATTCTCTGGGCTTCCCCTCCGGAGAGGGTGGTGGCTTGTTGCCCCAGATGTATATATCCCAATCCCACATCCGAAAGGGTTTTCAGTTTACGCTTGATGGCGGGATGGTTCTTGAAAAATTCCAAGGCTTCCTCCACCGTCATGTCCAGGACATCGGCGATGGTTTTGCCCCGGTATTTAATCTGGAGGGTTTCCCGGTTGTACCGTTTGCCTTTGCACTCTTCGCAGCGGACATAGACATCGGGAAGAAAGTGCATTTCAATTTTCTTGATACCGTCGCCACTGCAGGTTTCACAGCGTCCGCCTTTGACATTGAAGCTGAAACGCCCGGGGGAATAACCCCGGAGTTTGGCATCGGGGAGAGAGGCAAACAGTTGCCGGATATGGGTAAAAACACCGGTATAAGTCGCCGGATTGGAGCGAGGGGTCCGCCCGATAGGGGATTGATTGATGTTGATGATTTTGTCAAGATATTCCACACCGGTGATGGAATCGTAGGGAAGAGCCGAAGTCTTGGCATGCATCAGATTCCGGCTTAATATGGGGACAAGGGTCTCATTGACCAGGGTACTTTTTCCCGATCCGCTGACACCGGTAACGCAAATCATTCGCCCCAGGGGAAAGGATACGGTGATAGACTGCAGATTATTACCCCTGGCCCCATACAGTGTGAGCATCTTCCCGTTCCCTTTATTTCTTTTTTCCGGAATGGGAATGCGTTTTTCTCCGCTTAAATACATACCCGTCAGACTTTTGGGACAGCTCTTGATATCCTCTAGGGTCCCGTTGGCAACAATCTCACCTCCATGCACGCCGGCTCCCGGTCCCATATCCACAATCCAATCCGCTGCTTCCATGGTTTCCTGGTCGTGTTCAATAACTACTATGGAATTTCCAAGATCCCGCAGTTTTTTCAGAGTTTCCAAAAGTCTGCCGTTGTCTTTCTGATGCAGACCGATACTGGGTTCATCCAAAATATAAAGCACACCTGTCAGTTGGGACCCGATTTGCGTGGCCAGACGAATCCGTTGCGCTTCACCCCCCGATAAGGTCCCGGCACTCCGGCTCAGTGTGAGATATCCCAGCCCCACATTGGCTAAAACTTTATATCGCTGATAGATCTCATGGAGTATCTGTCCGGCAATTTGTTGCTCCGTTTTATTCAAGGAAAGATTTTTAAAAAATTCCAGTCCATGACGGATAGACATCTGGGAGATAGCGTCAATATTTTTCCCGTTGATGTATACACTCAGGCTGGAGCGCTTCAGGCGGCTGCCGCCACAGACCCGGCAGGGTTCCACTTTCATAAATTTTTCAATCCAGGCCCGAATGCCAGGACTCTGGGTCTGATGATACCGGCGTTTCAGATTGTTCACAACCCCTTCCCAGGCCCCCTTGTACTCACCGGACCACCGATCGCTTTTATAAGATATGGTGATTTTTTCGTCACCCGTTCCATACAGGAGAATTTTCTGAACCTCCGGTGATAATTTGTACCAGGGTGTGGTGAATTTAAAATTGTACTCCTGGGCTAACCCCTTTAAAATACTTGAATAATAATTCCCCCGCGGCTGTTCTCCCAGGGGGACGATGGCGCCGCCGATCAGGCTTAGTTTTTTATCAGGGACCAGCAAATCGGGGGAGATTTCCATCACGGTACCCAAGCCGGAACAGGCCGGACAGGCACCCATGGGATTGTTGAATGAAAACATACGCGGGGTCAGTTCTTCATAGCTCACTTCCGGATGGTGTGGACAGGCATAATGTTCACTAAAGCGGTGTTCTGTTCCGTCATTTTCTTCTATCAGTACATTGCCTTTACCCATTTTCAGCGCCAGTTCAATACTGTCCGTTAAACGGGCGGATATGCCATCCTGAATCACCAGCCTATCCACCACCAGTTCAATGGTGTGCTTGTTGTTTTTGGGCAAGCTGAGATCCTGGGTAAGGGGTGTCACATTTCCGTCAATCCGGGCACGGATAAATCCTTCACGGCGCATTTCACGAAAAAGATCCCGGAATTCACCCTTTCGATCCCGAACCAGGGGGGAAAGAATTTGAATCTTTGTACCCTCATCCATTTCCATCACCGAGTCTACGATCTGCTGGACAGTCATTTTGGTAACTGGGGTTCCGCAAATATAACAGTGGGGTTTGCCGATCCGGGCAAAAAGAAGCCGCAAATAATCATGAATTTCAGTCACCGTTCCCACGGTGGAACGGGGATTCCGATGGGTTGTTTTCTGCTCAATGGAAATCGCCGGAGATAATCCTTCGATATAATCCACATCCGGCTTTTCCATCAGTCCCAAAAATTGGCGGGCATAAGAGGACAGGGACTCCACGTACCGACGCTGCCCTTCGGCATACAGTGTGTCAAAAGCCAGCGAGGACTTTCCGCTCCCCGACAATCCTGTGACCACCACCAGCTTATTCCGGGGTATGGAAACTGAAATATTTTTTAAATTGTGTTCCCGTGCGCCTGTAATGCGGATTTTATCCATGTCCATGATACCCCCTGATTTTTGGTCAAGTTTAAATTTACAAAAACTTTTTCATCGGATGGTGAATCTTTCAGAATTTTCAAATGGATCTCTTTCAGATCAGTCCGTGCAGGTTGATAAATCCGTATCCCCTCTTTTCCCTGATCATTTTCTTTGATAAATTCCACTTCAACAAAAGGATAATTATGGACTTATTGACACTCATGCAGAAAAAGGGGATGATCCGGACGGTTGGCTTGATGACGGGGACCTCCATGGACGGGTTGGATATTTGTGTAGCGGATATTGATCTGACCCGGAAGGAACTCCGCCATGAGGTGATTTACAGCGATTCTGTCCCTTTTCCTTCCGATTTGAAACAGAGGATCCGGGAGAATTTAACCGGGCGTGTGCCTGACATGTGTGCCCTTCATTATGATCTGGGCCGTTTTTATGCCCGGGAAGTGTCCAAAAGCCTGAAACGGCACCAGATCCCCTCTGTGGATTTAATAGGCTCCCACGGACAGACGCTGCATCACATCAGCGGTCATTCCACCCTTCAGATCGGTGAACCCTCCTTTTTGGCCCAAACCCTGAATGTCCCGGTGATTTCCGATTTCAGGGCGGCGGATATTGCAGCAGGGGGTACTGGCGCACCTTTGATTCCGGCGGTGGATCAGTGGCTTTTTCAGAAAACAGATACAGGCCGTTGCCTGTTGAATATCGGGGGTGTGGCCAATATCAGCCTTATTCCTCCGTCTGAATCCCAATTGCCTGTCCTTGGATTTGACACGGGACCCGGGATGGGACTTCTGGATGAGCAATATCACCAACTGTATGAAGGTCCGTATGATATTGATGGAGAAAAGGCGCGGGAAGGAACCATTCACCGGGAGATACTGGATGCATGGAAAAAACACCCCTTTATCCTGAAAAAACCACCCAAATCCACCGGTCGGGATGAATTCGGGGTGGAATGGCTTCATGAGCACCGCCAGGAACTGGAGAGGATGGATGGCCCCTCTCAGCTTGCAACCTTGGCAGCGTTTACGGCCGATACTATAGCCGATAGCGTGTTGAAACACCAGGAAGCATACAAACTCACCGAGCTGTTGGCGGGGGGAGGTGGTAGCCGGCATCCTGTGATCATGAGCCGCCTGAAAGAAAAACTGCCGGGAATCCGTGTCCGATCTGTCGAAGATGCCGGAGTGGATCCCGATTCCAAAGAAGCCCTCGGTTTTGCTATCCTGGCTGTTGCCTGCATTCGCCGGATCCCGGGAAATATTCCCTCTGTAACCGGTGCACAAAAAGCCGTCGTCCTTGGAAAAATCACATCGTGAATCAAGATCCATTTAAACATTTGGCCTTGGAGTCTTTGGTTCACGATCTGAATTATCCCCCCCTGCCTGTATGGATCCTAAATCTGCGTATTTATCCTTAATATGTATGAGAAGATTCTCTAAATTATTGTCATATATAAGGAAAAATGATGAAAATTAGCGGTTTCTCCTTTGTTCGGAATGGTATCAGTCTTTATTATCCCATTGTGGAATCCATCCAATCTGCCCTGCCTTTGGTGGATGAATTTGTCGTGGCCGTGGGAAAATCCGATGACGGGACCCGAGAAGCTATTGAAGCTATCGGGGATCCCAAAATCAAAATCCTCGATACCCAATGGGATGAAAAATATTTTAAAAAAGGGATTATTAATGCTATTCAGACCGATATCGCCAAAGAGCAATGTACGGGGGACTGGCTTTTGTACCTTCAGGCCGATGAGGTGTTGCATGAAAAAGATTTACCAATTATCAAAACCCGCTGTGAAGCACTCCTCGATCGCCCGGAGGTGGAGGGACTTTTATTTAAATACCGTCATTTTTGGGGGGATTATGATCACTATCATATCAGTCACGGCTGGTATCCCCATGAAATTCGCGTTATCCGTAACCGTCCCGATATCCATTCTTACGAAAGTGCCCAGTCTTTTCGTGCTTTTGAGTATTATGATAATCCCCGCCAGCCGGAAGGAACCCGCAAACTCAAAGTGGCCTCTGTGGATGCCTGGATTTACCATTACGGATGGGTCCGCCCGCCTCACCTGATGCAATCAAAAAGCCGGGCTTTATCCGGACTCCATTGGGGATTAGGCCGGGCGAAGGATTTTTATGACAAGGCTCCACAAGAATTTGATTATGGTCCTCTCCAGCGCCTTGGACGCTTTGAAGGAAGTCATCCCAAAGTTATGGAAAAGAGAATCCGTTCCATGGATTGGAAAGAAAAACTCCAGTATTCGGGGAAACCCAATCCTTTACGAAAAAAACATAAACATGAAACCCTCCGGTACCGTTTGACTACCCTGGTAGAACGAATGTTAAACCGGCCGGTGGGACAATTTAAAAATTATATTCTCTTACGGAATGTCTGACAAAACATCATTGACCCTTTCAGCCGCCCTCATCGTCAAGAATGAGGAAAACAATATTCGGCGATGCCTGGAATCGATTCGCTGGATAGAGGATATTGTGGTATTTGACAGCGGCAGTACGGATCAGACACTGGAAATTTGCCGTGATTTTGGATGCCGGATTTTTGAAGGGGAGTGGCCCGGATTTGGTCCAGCCAAACAATATGCCGTGTCCAAAACCTGTCACGACTGGGTCCTGGTAATTGATGCCGATGAAGAAGTAAGTCCGGAGCTGAAAGAAGATATCCTTAAGGTTCTGGAAAATCCGGATTTCGACGGGTACAGGATTCGACGCATCTCCTACTATCTGGGACGACAGATTCGCCACAGCGGTTGGAATCGCGACGAAACCCTTCGCCTGTTTTACAAAGAACGGGGACATTTTAATGATAAACCGGTCCATGAATCGGTACAGATCCCCTCAGGCCGTATCGGAAGAATCCGTTCTCCGCTCTATCATTATTCATACCCTGATCTCAACACTCATTTACGAAAAATAGCCCACTATACGGACCTGGCGGCTCTATCGGCCGTCCGTCATGGAAAACGGTCCAATCTGTGTTGTGCTTTTTTGAGAGCCGATGTCAAATTTCTGAAGATGTATTTTTTGCAGGCCGGATTTCTGGATGGCAGGGAGGGACTGATTCTGGCATGGGTTTCAGCTTTTGGTGTGTTTCTGAAATACGTGAAAATCAGTCGCCTCAGCCGGGGTAAAAAGGTATGACGGGGTGCATCATTCACATCGACACGGCAAAAAGCTGGCGGGGGGGGCAACAGCAGGCGGCGTATCTCCATGAAGGACTCCTTCACAAGGGAATCAATTCCCTGATGGTGTGTCCGGAACATTCAGCCATGGCTTTGTGGTGCCGGGAGCGCCGGTATCCCGTCCAAACTCTTCCCCTGTGCTGTGAAGCAGATATTGTATCTGCCCTGCGACTGGCACGGACTGTCAAGAAAAACGGACGGTGTATTCTCCATGCCCATAATGCCCATGCCATAACCCTTGCCCTCATGGCCAAATTGCGGGTAAAAAAACAGGCAGCCGTCATTGCTTCCCGGCGTGTTGATTTTTCCCTGAAAAGCCATGTCTGGACCCAGTGGAAATACCGAACATCTCTCTTGGACAAGATTGTTTGTGTCAGTCATGAGATTCAACGTGTCATGCTGCATCAAGGAATTTCTGAAAACACACTGCGCGTCATTCCCTCTGGTATTGATATTCACAAATTTGACACCCTCAAACAAAATCCGGTTTTTCGGGAGGAATGGCATATCCCCCCGGATCACAAGGTGGTTTGCACAGTGGCGGCCATGACCGGCCATAAAGACTATCCCACCTTTCTTGAAGCGGCGAGACGGGTGATACAGGCATATCCCAAAGTACACTTCATGGCCGTGGGGGATGGCAAACTGATGGAGTCTCTTAAGTCACTTGCCGGTCAGAAGGGATTACATCACAATCTAATATTTACCGGATTCAGGCAGGATGTGGGCCGGTTTCTGAAAAACAGCGATCTTTTTGTCCTGGCTTCGAAAAAGGAGGGATTGGGGACATCGATTCTGGATGCAGAGGCTGCCGGATTGGCCGTGATTGGCACCGATGCAGGCGGTATCCCGGAAATTATCCGTCATGGTGAAAACGGACTGATTGTCCCCCGGCAAAATCCCGAAGCCCTCTCACATGCCATTCTGTCTCTCCTTCGGGATGATGAAAAAAGAAAGGAATTCGGGAAAAAAAGTCTGGACTTTGTCCGGAATTTTGATATTGCGTTAACCGTGGAAAAATATATCAGCTTATATGAAGAAATCCTTAAAACATATTGATCCGGAACATATTTTGATCATTCAGACCGCCTTTATCGGGGATGTGATCATGTCCACACCCCTGATTCAGGCGGTGTGTAACCAGTGGCCGGATGCCGAAGTGGATCTCCTTACACGGCCCGAATCGGCGATTCTATTTTCAAAACATCCACGGATCCGGCGGGTTTATACCCTGGATAAATCCGGGTATCAGCGTAAATATAAATCCTTCATAGACAGGGTCCGTGAACTTCGTCCCAATGAGTATGACATGGCCTTTTCCATACAAAGCAGTCTTACGTCTTCGCTCCTCATGCTTCTGTGCCGGATAAAAATCCGAGTGGGTTTCTACAGGCAAAAATTCATCAACGTGAAAATCTATCCTCCCAAAGGGCTCCATGTCCGGAAACGGTATCTGACCATGATGGAGCCATTTACTGATAAAACCTATTCCGATGAGACCCACCTGTATCTGGGAATGGAAGACAAACAAAAAGCAGATGACCTTGTTGCTAAAATCAATAAGGACCGAAACATCCTGGTTGGTTTTGCACCGGGATCAGTCCGGAAAACCAAAAAATGGCCGGCGTCTTACTGGACGGAATTACTTATCTTTTTGAAAGACAAGGGATATAACATTGTGTTTATCGGAAGTGCATCTGAACGGGAGCTCTGTGCGTCCATCATCCACAATGCCGGATTGGAAGCCTGGAATGCCGCCGGTGAATTGAACCTTCTGGAATCTGCGGCGCTGATTCACAAACTGGACCTGTTGGTCTGTAACGACAGTGCTCCCCTGCACATGGGGAATGCCGTCAATACACCGGTGTATGCCTTTTTTGGCCCAACGGTGAAAGCTTTTGGTTGTTATCCCTACCGGGAGCACGATAAAATGCTGGAACGGGATCTGCCGTGTCGTCCCTGTGGAAAACACGGCCATGATCAGTGTCCCCTCCGGCATTTCAAATGTATGATGGAACAATATCCCCATGAAATTGCCCAACTGATTTTTGAAAGGTTTACGTATGGATCCAAAGCCTGAGCTGGTTATCCTGACAGGGGTTATGGCCACACACGAAAAGCATGGGTCAGTATGGATGCTTCAATGCTGGAAAAGCACCTTTCGTCCCTGGGCTATCTGGTGCAACATTATATATTCCCGGAATTATATAACCGGAATATTCTCCTCTCAGGGAAAACCATTCTCTATACCTTTAGTCAAAAAGAGAATGTTCGTCAGTATATCCGGAATATTATTTTTAACGTGAGTAAAACTAATACGGTGATTCCTTCCGTGAATTTGTTGTTGTGTCATGAAAACAAGGGTTACCAGGAATTCTACAAACGTGAACTGGGTATGACCCGCCGCCATACCCGCAAAGGGGATTTCAGGGCCAGCGGGACAAAGAAATTCGATTTTGATTTTACACCGGATAATGTCCTGCTGGAATTTGCCTCCAAAACAGCTCAAAGGTTCAACACACCCTTTCTTTCCATGGATATAATCCAGAATGAAAAAACCTGTTATCTGATAGAATATCAGGTATCCCATTTTGGCATCAGTGCCATCACCAAATCCCGGGGGTATTATATAAGGGAAAGTGATCCTTGGACTTTCCGGGAGGATAAACAGACCGTGGAGCGGGAAATCACCGAGGTGCTGGACCAGTATCTGACACGAGGAATTGAGTCATAATGCCGTTATCATCCTATCTTTATACTCTGCCATACCGAATTTTCTGGCATTGGTCCCGGTACCGAAACCGGCTGATTCCCTGTGTGATCTATTGTGCGGAGCCGCTGGATTACACCATCCTTGAGCCGGTTGTCCGTCATCTAAAAAAGCCCTGTGTGTATGTGGCAAAAAACAGACGGACGGCCGCTTATTTGCATCAAAAGGGAATTAGGGCTTTACGGATGCCGGTTTTTCCCAAGATGGTTCTCATGGCCCGTCACAGCACCTGGAAATTTCCCGTTCCGACGATTCGGAAATACGGTTTCCGCCATGGTCCCTATCATTTCAAGACCTTTACGTCAGTCCGGAACTACCGGCCCTTTACTCTTTATTTCCTCACATCTCCCACAGAAGCAACAGAAGCCCGGAAGATGGGACTTGATAACGTAGTGCCTGCAGGCTATCCCAAACTGGATCCGGCTTTTGACGGAAGTTGGACAGAAGAAAAGCTTCAGATTTTCCGTAAAGAAAAATTGAATGACAGTAAAAAGTCCATTCTTCTATTCAGTGCCACTTGGGAAAAATCGGGAATGTCTGCCGTGAAACGTTGGTATCGACGGCTGAAGGAACTCACGGCTGATTATATGGTGTGTGTCACACTTCATCCCTGGGTTTCGCGGGATGTGTTTCTTACCATCAAAAATACACCGGATGTTTTCCTGGTGGGCACCGATGACCTTCTGCCCCTCATGATGCTTGCCGATTGTACCATCAGCGATACCAGTTCCATCATCGGGGAATTTATTGCGTTGGACAAACGGATCATCACCTTCCGGACCGGCAGTGCAGAACGTAAACCTCATTCCCTGGATGCCATGCTGGATAAGGCGGGGTACCGTGTGGATTCTTTTGATGATTTAAAACAAACTCTCAAGCGATATCTCACATCTGAGGACCCTTATACCCATAACCGTCGCCTTTTGCGTGAACAGCTTTTCTGTAATCTTGGGACTGCGGGAAAATGGGCCGCGGCACGTCTGAACTTAGCGTCACTTCGCTCCTGATAGTTGGTTCAGGGGTTCATGGGCTCAGGGGTTCAGGGGTTCAGGGGTTCAGGGGTTCAAGGGTTCAGGGGCTCAGGAGCTCAGGGGTTCAAGGGCTCAGGGGCTCAGGGGTTCAAGGGTTCAGGGGTTCAAGGGTTCAAGGGCTCAAGGGTTCAGGAGCTCAGGGGTTCAGGGATGGTCAATGGTCATCTCGTGAGAGTGTCATAAAAACTGTGTTTTTCCAGAGAGGTTATTAGATTAAGGGCCGAAAGGAGGAACACATGGTATTCAAGAAACAGGAGTTGGAGAAGTTGATCGAAGAGCGAGGGATCACCAAACTAGAAGACTTACAGGAATTCATGCGAGAGATGACGAAAGAAGTGATAGAAGCGTTATATGAGGGAGAGATCACG
>JASGMP010000024.1 GCA_030156395.1 Fidelibacterota bacterium | reverse complement strand
CAGCTCGTGAACGAGTCCAACCGGTACACGAATGCCTACCTGCACATCATCCATCAGTTTCACTTTGGCACCCAGGCCGTAGTATAGGGAGGCAAATTCCATCAGATCGTTTTTATGAAACAAATAATCTGCATGAAGATGCAGTGCACCATTATCTCCAAAGGACCACGCAGCGGCAGCATCAACAGCCGTATTTCCACCCATCCACATCTTGCCACTGAGTCCTGTAGGCTCACCTAAAATAATTCCCAGTCCTAAACCTTCAGCTTTCAATGCTACTGGTCCGGCAATCAAAACAAAGGCAACAACCATAAAAATAATCAACTTTTTCATTCTTCACCTCTCTGGTTTAACGTTACTATTATATGATAAATTTCTGCCATTTTGTTACAAAAAATCATATCCCCCCTCTCCTTCGTCCCTTCGTCCCTGCGTCTCTTCGTCCCTGCGTCCTCTCTCAAACAAAATCAGATCTCCAGATCAATGCCAACGGGACAGTGATCCGAACCCATCACCTGATCCAGAATAAAGGCATCTCTTACATTCTCTTTCAGATCAGGAGAAATATAAAAATAATCGATACGCCACCCGATATTCCGGGGACGGGCATTGGTCCGGTAGGACCACCACGAATAGCGGTCCGGGACATCAGGATAAAAGAGGCGAAAAGTATCAAGATATCCATGATCTTCCAGTTTATCCATCCAAGCCCGTTCTATCGGTAAAAAGCCTGATGTCTGCTCATTTTCTTCCGGTCTGGCTAAATCTATGGGATGATGAGCCGTATTGAAATCTCCACAGATAACAAGTTTTTCTCCCTGTTTTCTCAAAAATTCAAAATAGTGAAGTGCCTCTTCATAAAAATCCAGTTTGTATTGGAGCCTATCCTCCCCCATTTGTCCGTTGGGAAAATAAATATTAAGTAATGTAAAATCGGTAAAACGGGTTAGGAGGACCCTTCCTTCCTGATCATACCATCGATTTCCAAGTCCACGTTGGACCTGTTCAGGCTCAATTTTCGAATAGGTGGCCACTCCACTATACCCTTTTCGTTCAGCGAAATGATAATAAGCAAAGGGATATTCTTGCGGTTTCAACATGTCCTGGGTTAGTTGATCTTCCTGTATTTTCGTTTCCTGAAGACACACAATATCTCCCTTCAATTGAAGAAGTATTTCCGGTAGGCCTTTACGCATCACAGCTCGTAATCCATTGACATTCCATGATATTATTTTCATCAGGATTCCTTGTTTTCGTCTTAATTTATACTGATTTGTCTGATAGTATTATGTTTTTTACGTTACGGGCAAGTCAATTCGTTGTAACCTCCCGGAGCCGTCGAAATCATATTTTTATAAACACAAAAAAGGAGAAACCATGATATCCAAAAAGCTGGAAAAAGCCTTAAACGAACAAATTAACAAAGAGCTTTATTCCGAATATTATTATCTTGGAATGGCAGCCTGGTTCAGCGATCAGGGACTGGATGGCTTTGCCAATTTCTTCAAGGTCCAGGTCCAGGAAGAACGCTTTCACGCCATGAAAATGTTTGATTATCTGATCAACCGAGGTGGTAAGGTTGCATTGGAAGCCATTCAGAAACCACCCCAGGATTTTGAATCTGCAGAAGATATTTTCAAAAAAGCTTATGAACACGAACAATTCGTCACAAAATCCATCAACGACCTGATGGATCTGGCAATTGCTGAAAATGATCATGCCACACGAAATTTTCTCAACTGGTTTGTTGAAGAACAAGTGGAAGAAGAAGCCTCGATGGATGAATTGTTGACAAAGGTCCGCATGATTGGATCAAAAGGACACGGAATGCTGATGCTGGACGGACAGCTAGCCCAACGTGCTTTCAATCCGGTTGAATCCGAGGCTTAATATCCCAATATGATTACGGAATAAGAACGTGACATAAACAATTCAAAAAGGAGAAGATAATGCCTGTTCAAGGAGAAATACTCTATTCACCAAAGAGCAAAACCCTGGTAGAAGTCATTCATGGAAGCGAGAGCCTGCCGGAATGCGACGGGTTCCCCATGAAAAAACTGGAAGCCAAAACAGAAGATTCCAAACATGAAAAACATGTCCCCTATGTGGAAGCCAAAGATAACGGTGTATTGGTGAAAATCGGTCAGAATGAAGATCATCCCATGACTGAAGAACACTACATATACTACATTGAAGTCCGGACGGGCGATATGAGCCTCCGCAAATATCTGAAACCCGGAGACAAACCCCAGGCCTGGTTCCCTGTGGATCTTTCTGAGATTGTGGAAGTCTTGGAATGGTGTAACATTCATGGATTATGGAAAGCGTGACATTGAAACATTAAGACGTTTAGACGTTGTTTAAACGTTAAGACGCTGGGACGGGGTGAGAGGATTGAGGAATCAAAAGGGCTGACGAAAATTGGCCCTTTTGATTCTATACCGTAACCAATTTTAACAATCAAGGCAGAGAACATTCCCAATAATTTTTATGTCCGATATCCACATGATTTGTTAAATTTAAAATTGGGAAAAAATGGAGGCAAACGTATGACAGATAAATTAAAGACGTACGAATATCAGACAGAGATCAAAAAGATTTTGGATATTGTGATTCATTCTATCTACTCCAACACAGATGTTTTTGTCCGTGAACTTATTTCAAACGCTTCGGATGCGCTGGAAAAACTCCGTCATATCATGTTGACGGAAGAGTCGGTTGTGGATAAGGAAATCCCCCAGGAAATTCGTATCAGCATAGAAAAAGAAGCCGGTAACCTGGTAATTGAAGATACAGGCGTGGGAATGACCAAGGAGGAATTGATTGAAAACCTGGGAACCATTGCTCATTCCGGAACTGCGGAATTTTTAAAACAGCTCCAAAAACATCCTGGAGAATCCGCCGAAATTATCGGCCAGTTCGGCCTGGGTTTTTATTCAGTCTTTATGGTCTCAGACCGTGTGAAAGTCATCACTCGTTCCTATAAACCGGCAGCAAAAGGTTACGTATGGGAATCGGACGGAGCCAGTGGATATACAATCACCCAGGAAGAAGGAATAAAGCGCGGAACCCGGATCGTGATCCACCTGAAAGAAGAAAAAAAAGAGTACCTGGATGAGGAAAAAATCAAGGAAATCATTCATGAATACTCAAACTTCGTTACTTTTCCGATATTGCTTTCGGGAAAAAAGATCAATACAATACAGGCCATTTGGACCCGAAGGCCCCAAGAAATCAAGGAAGAAGAGTATACGGAATTCTATAAATTCATTGCCAATACGGAATCTGAACCTCTCTTTCGCCTTCACACGTCTTCTGATGCACCTATTCAGTTAAATGCCTTGCTGTACATTCCCAGGGAAAACTACGAAGTATTCGGATTAAACCGCCTGGAGCCGGGAGTCCATCTTTATTGCAATAAAATCCTGATTCAATCGAAAGTAAAGGATCTTCTTCCCGAATATCTCCGCTTTGTCAAAGGTGTAGTGGATTCACAAGACCTGCCCCTGAATATTTCCAGGGAGACACTGCAGGATAACCAGCTGGTGAAGAAAATCGGCAAACACTTGACAAAGAAAATTTTGTCCACCCTGAAAGACCAGAAAAAGGAACATCCTGACAAATACAATGATTTCTGGAAGCAGTTTTCCAGTTTTATCAAGGAAGGAGCCAACACGGATTACGAAAACCGGGAAGAGCTGGCAGAACTTCTCCTGTTTGAATCCAGTAAAACCAAAGCGGGTGAATGGACTTCCCTGGAAGACTATGTCTCCCGGGCTCCTGAAAATCAAAAAGAAATTTATTATCTGACCGGCATGTCCAGAGAGGAGCTGGAAAACAGTCCCTATATGGAATCCTTCCGGGCTGCAGATATTGAAGTTTTTTATTTGACCAATCCTATTGATGATTTTGTCATGACATCCATCCGGGAATACAAAGAGAAAAACCTCGTCTCCGCTGACAACGCAAACATTAAACTTCCCAAAAAAGAAGAAAAACCCGGTTCAGAAGAAAAAAAAGAGGACAAAGAACAGGTCGATGACAAGGAGATGAAGGGCTTTATCAAATGGCTTTCCAAACATCTCAAAGACCGGATTTCCGAAGTAAAAGTCTCGGACCGCCTGATAGACAGCCCGGCACTATTGGTCAACCCTGATGATATGATGACAGTCCACATGCAAAAAATTCTGGAACAGGCCGGACAAACTCTGTACACATCCGGTAAAAAAGTATTGGAAATCAACCCCAACCACGATTTAATCCGGAAAATGGTGGCTTTGAAAAAAGAGGGTGGACAGGATGAGCTGTTAAAAATGCTGGCTGATCAGATTACGGATAATGCTTTTATGATGGCTGGTCTGGAAACGGACAAATCAGCCATGGTCCGCCGGATCAATCATATTATGAACAACCTTGTGAAACCCTGATTTTGAATACATATTACATTGAAACATACGGCTGTCAGATGAATGTATATGACAGCGAAATAATTGCAGCTATCCTGCAATCCGAGGGACTTGAAGAGGTTGACACGCCTGAAAAAGCAGATCTGGTGCTTTTAAATACCTGTAGCGTCCGGGATTTGGCCGAACAAAAAATTCATACACGCCTGGGACAACTTCGGGTGATCCAGGAAAGTACCAATCCGGACATGAAAATGGGTGTCGTGGGATGTATGGCCCAAAACCTGAAAAAAGAGATTCTCCGGAAAAAGCCTTATGTTAATTTTATCCTGGGGCCCGATTCATACCGGCACCTTCCGGCTATCCTGAAATCTGGAAATATCCCGAAACGGGTAATCGACACACGACTCTCTTCCATGGAACTATATGACGGACTTTACCCTGCACGCCACGAAGGAATCAATGCCTGGATATCCATCTCCCGGGGATGTGACAAATTTTGCACCTATTGCATTGTTCCTTATACCCGTGGACGTGAAAGGAACCGGAAACCGGAAAGTATTCTGGAAGAAGCAAAACGAGCTGTTCAAGAGGGTTTTGTGGAAATTACCCTTTTGGGACAGAATGTGAATTCATACCGTTCATCCACCGGTGGCTTTCCCCATTTGCTAAGACAACTGGCAAAAATCGAAGGACTTCTGCGAATCCGCTACACGTCTCCCCATCCCCAGGATGTGAGTGATGATCTGATAGCAGTCCACAAAGATTTAAATCCCCTTGTATGCAATCATATCCACCTTCCGTTGCAAAGCGGTTCTAATGCCGTATTGAATGCCATGAACCGGACGTATACCCGTGAACATTATCTAAAACTGGTGGAGAAAATACGTACAGCCGTCCCTGATATGGCCATCACCACAGATATGATCGTCGGTTTTCCGGGAGAAACAGAAAAAGATTATGAAGACACGCTGAATATAATGAAACAGGTCCGTTTTGATGCAGCGTTTATGTTTAAATATTCACCACGTCCCGGAACTCCGGCGGCTAAAATGACAGATGATGTGCCAGATGAGGAAAAATCCAACCGCCTGAACCGTCTGATCCGTCTGCAATATGAACATACACTGGAGAAAAACCGCTCCCTGATCGGCAAACAGGTGGAAATTTTGGTGGAAAAAGAAAGCAAAAAACGTTCCAGTGATATGATGGGACGGACATCCACCAACAAAATTGTCGTATTTCCTGCACTCCACTATAAACCCAAAGATTTGATTACCCGAACCATTACGGATGCGCAGGGAGTCACTTTGATGAGTAAAGAGCTGTGAGTGGAGAGTCGTAAAACCAGGCTGTAGCCTGGTTCTGAATATGAGTTTTTAAATTTTGAGTTTGTTTAAGTAAAAAAACTATGATGAAGGACAAAAGCTGGATTTTTACTTGTTCATTAGTGTTTTCTTGGCTTTGATTCACCTTAAATAGAAAATGGTGGCGTTAAAAATAAGGATATGGAAAAAAAGCAGGATCCATCACATTAAAAAATCCATTCCCACTTGAAACAATGCAAGCAATTCAATATGATCCGGGACAAATTATATTCAAATACATCAACCTCACAAAATTCAACCTCAATCCACACACTGATGCCAAATCAAAGCTCATAACTCTCAACTCATTAAAATGTATACATGACAGGCCGGTGATCAGACAAGACTTCAAAATAGTCCGTGAATATTTTATCGAGTCGTAAGGTTGTGACCGTTGAATGTTCGTGAGCTTCAAAGAGGGCGCGTGTAATCAATATATTATCAATAAAACTGGGCCATCCTGGATAGGAAGCGAAATTGGGGTCTTTCGCCAGTTCCGCTGTTACGAATAAAAAATCATCGGGATGATCCAGAAGTGCCTCAAAACTGTATTGTCCGCTGCTTGTGGTGACATCATCATTCCAGTCCCCGGCAATAATCCAGGGAGACGCGGCCGGATCCTGAGCCAAAAGATACTCAGCAATGATCTCGGATGCCTGATGTCTTCTTTCCCGTGAGCTCGCATCTCCCATGGCTTTCATGTGAATATCCGCCACATTGAAAATGAAAAGAGAATCTCCTGCGTTCCAGCGGAATTCTACATTCAGAGGGGGCCGGGATGCAAAATAATATGAGTCCTCCTTAAAAAGTTCCCGAATATTTAACGCCGAAAACTCTTCTTTTTGCCAGGCTATCACATAATGCATCATGTAAGTCTCTGTGGAAATAACAGTTTCATAATCGGGTATGTTCCGGAACATGCGCTGGAAGCTGGCAGTATTTTCTATTTCCTGAAAACAATAGATATCCGCATGGAGAGAATCAAGAATGGCCTGAAGGCGGTCTATGGTTTCACCGGATTTGGGGAAATTCTGAACATTCCATGTGACAATTTCTATCTGATTCGGCTCATCAACAGAGGCAAGGGTCCACTCCGGAGCATCCGTATTTCCATCTGTCAGCTGGGCACAAGATGCAAAAAGGAATACTGTAATCCATAACAGATATGTCATTTTTCTCAAAAACATAGATTTGAATTTAAAATGAAACAGAATGGATTTCATAAAGTAAAATCCTGTATGGTAAATATTTTTTGGATATGCTATATTGCATAGATCATAAATAGTAAAAAATGCTTATGGAGTGGTAATGAAAAAAACATTAATCTTTCTCATCCTGCTTTCAGCAGGTCTCTATGGCGCACTGCCTGAAGCAGCATCTGTGGATGTCATCTCCCCGGAGAGTGACATATCTTTCTATTATCCGAAATTCAGTCCGGACGGTGAACGATTGCTCTTAACCCGAGAACGTTTTGTCGGGTTATGGGAATATAACCTCAAAACCCAAACCCTGGTTCAGATCTCCCAGGAAATGGGATCAGGGTATGAACCCCTGTACTCTCCGGACGGAACCCGGATTTATTACTTAAAAGATATGTATGAAAACCATCGCCGTTACAGATCCCTGATGGTATATAACCGGCTGAACAAAGGAAGCGATTATCTGATCGAGAATGAACGGCTTTTAACCCACCCCCTGCTGGCAACAGAAAAGGGAGTGGTCACACGGACCGGGAAAAAGATTCTAGTAATAGACAGGGACCGGAAGGCTGAAAATCCCGGAACCCGGTTGGTACACACCTTTGAAAATCACCTGACACTGTATGAAAACGGCAAAGAAAAACGGCTGACCCCATCCGGAGAAGGAAACTATGTCTGGGCATCTCTTTCTCCACGTGGTGATCAGATTCTGTACAATAAAGCTGGCGAAGGAACATTTATCTGTGACTTGGATGGCAATATCCAGGTGGAACTGGGGTATGCCAATGCTCCGGTATGGTCTCCCAACGGCCAATGGATTGCTTATATGAAGGATTATGATGACGGTCATTTCATAACGGAATCGGAAATATGGCTTGCTTCGGCAGACGGGAAAGAGTCCGTGCAATTGACAAAAACAGACGATGTCATCGAAATGTATCCCCGCTGGTCCCCTGATAATAAAGCACTGACATATCATGATCTGACAGGGCGTATCTATATCATGAAACTCCACGTAACGGAATAGGAGAGACTGATGAAAAAAATAACATTCTTTATAACTCTTGTCTCATTGATGTCAGCCTCCCTCCTTTTCAGCCAGGATCTGAGTGATATCCGTATTTATGTCAATCCAGGTCACGGCGGACACGATTCCGATGACCGGTACATTGCCGCCACAGGATTCTGGGAATCGGAAGGAAACCTGACAAAGGGGCTTTACCTTAAGACACTCCTTGAAAATATGGGAGCCACGGTAGAAATCTCCCGGACAACCAATTATACATCGGATGATCTTCCCCTTTCCACGATTTCCACACTGGCCAATAACTTTCAGGCGGATATTTTTGAATCGATTCACAGTAATGGATTTAACGGAGAATTGAATTACACCCTCATGCTTTACAGAGGCTGGGATCCCGGGGTCACCGCCGAAAATTACGGTATGATGGTTACCGGTGCTCTCTTTCCTCTGGCAGGTGAAATGGCACCCATCATGGGGACCGAAATTTATAATGCGCACCGGACCACCAACAAGTATGTCCATGGGGACTGGAGTTTCTACAACTGGACCGACTCCCAGGGTAACCGGACAGGTTTGGGTGTTTTGCGTGGGCTCAATATGCCCGGGACTTTATCAGAAGGATCTTTTCATGATTACATACCGGAATCCTGGCGGCTTCAAAATCTGGATTACCGCCGGGAGGAATCCTGGGCTATTGCCCGCTCATTTGTGAAACTCTATGACCAGCCGGATTTTCCCTTCCGGAATTTGTCAGGCGTGGTGCGAAATCCCCTTGAAACCGTCCCCTATTTCTATATCAACGGGACCAATGACAATAAAAAACCGGTGAATAATATCACGGCTTCGTTGTATCAGGAAGGAACTCTTGTAGAAACATACACCGGTGATAACAAAAATAATGGTTTTTATCTTTTCGACAGCCTGGCTCCCGGGACCTATACCCTGATTGTAGAAGCAGAAGATTTCTATCCGGATACCCAGGAAGTGGTGATTGGAGATGCTTTTTATAATCACAGGGATGTAAATCTCATTTCCAGCCTGCCTCCGGTCGTCCTTGCTTCAACTCCGGTACAGGACGAAGCTTCACATCCGGCATGGGATCCCATCACCATCTATTTCAGCCATGAAATGGATACAGCGTCCGTCAGGGCAAACCTCTCCCTGAACCCGGCTGAAGATCTGATCTTTTCCTGGAATACGGAACTGAGGATTTTAACCCTGAAAGCAGCCGACGATTCCCTGGCCTTTGAAACACAATACACCCTGACCCTTAGCGGAAATACCCTGGGAAACCGGGGCCTGAATCTGGATGGAAACGGAGACGGTACCGGCGGTGATGATTATACCCTCACCTTTACCACCAGTGCCCAGGATATTACTCCTCCCTCCCTTTCCTCTGATGATATGTATCCCCTGATCAGTGCCGAAAATATTGAAACCGACGTGGTGATCAATCTGGTGTTTAATGAAATCCTGGCAGATGAAAATATCGATACCAATCATCTGAAACTTCAGAATTATACAGATGATTATTTTGTTGATGTGGATATTATCCACGACATCATCGGCAACAGAAGTGTGATATCCCTGGCTCCTGCAAACGAACTCAATCCCCAATCCATCTACAGGACCTATGTTTATCAGGGTGGATTGAAAGATCTGTTCGGCAACTACATGTTCGACAGAACACGGGCTTATCGTTTTACCACCGGTTATGCCTATACATCCAAAGAAACCGTCGATAATTTTGAGGTTAATTTTACCAAATGGCACGAACCGAAATACAGTGGATCCACTGTTGGACTAATCACAGGAACGGTGGAACAAACAACGGAAAAGGTCCTCCCAATCCTGAACAGCACCCAGGCCATGAAACTGAGTTATGAATTTGATGAAACAGCAGATACTCACCTGCTCCGCGAGTATCAGGATCCCCAATCCTTCACTTTCGATAACAGCTATCGGCTTCAGGTTTATATTTATGGTATGGGAAACAACATCTCCTTTCGATTTGCCGTAGATGATGATATCACCGGGAATGCCGGACACGAAGTCAGCCCTTGGATCAAGGTGGATTGGTACGGATGGCGTCTTGTCAGCTGGGATATTGCCAATGACGGCACCGGAGAATGGCTTGGTGACGGCTCTGTGGATGGGACACTCCGAATGGACAGCTTCCAGTTCACCTGGCATGAGGATGCCAACCCGTCCGGTGTTCTATACCTGGATGAACTTCGAATCGTCACAAAAGCAGCATCCTCCGTGGAAAATTCTCTCTCCCAAATTCCTCAAAGCATAACCCTCCATGGCAATTATCCCAATCCATTCAATCCGGAAACGACCATAGCCTTTTCAATCTCTGAAGTGCAACCGGTAACCTTGTCTGTTTACAGTATTAACGGCACTCTGATCCGGCGCTATGCCCGGCAGACTCTTTCTGCAGGATACCATGAACTGACATGGGACGGCCGGGATCAGTCCGGAAAAGAAGTTTCCAGCGGCGAATACATTTACCAGGTGAAAACCCCCATACAGGTTTCAGCAGGGAAAATGCTGTTTTTGAAATAAAAAAAAGTAAAAAATATGTCTGATCAAAGGGACTGTCACACCGGCAGTCCCTTTTTCTTAACCGTCTCTTAACCATTTCCTGCTTTTATTTTATATCCGCTTGAAATATCTTAACATATAAGATACGAGGGGAAAGGGCTATGAACGAAAAAATTGCCATTGTCGATGATGAAGCGGACATTCTGGAATTGGTCTCATTACATTTAAAGCGCTCTGGTTTTAAAGTAGAAACATTCAGTGACGGAAAGAGTTTCTATGATTATCTGAAAAACAACAACCCGGATCTGACCATTTTGGATCTCATGTTACCGGATATGGATGGGTTGGATATTTGCCGGGATATCCGGAAAGATCCACGTCATAACAACATGCCGGTGGTGATGCTCACAGCCAGGGGAGACGAGACAGATACCGTGTTGGGACTCGAACTGGGGGCCGATGATTACGTAACCAAACCCTTTTCCCCAAAAGAGCTTGTGGCACGGGTCAAAGCAGTTTTGCGCCGGGGAATCTCCTCACAGGATTCACCCCTTCTGAACATTAACCAGGAAGTATTTATTGATACGGAAAAATATGAGGTCACCTACCGCAACAAGCCTGTTTCCCTTACACCCACTGAATTTCGCATCCTTACTATCCTGTGTGAACGGAAAGGAATGGTGTTCAGTCGTGATCAGATACTGGACAGACTGTGGGGAAACGAAAAAGCAGTGTTAGACCGGACTATCGATGTCCATATTAAGCACATCCGGGAAAAACTGGGGGAAGCAGGAAAATATATCAGCAATCTCCGGGGTATTGGATATAAAGTTGAGGAATAAGTGAATTCTATTTTTTACCGTGTTTTCAGCCGTTATGTCCTCATTATCCTGATACTTTCCGTGGTCATTTCCCTCTTTTCCTTTAATATCATCCGTACAAATTATATCAACACGTTGTCGTCTTCCCTTGAAAATCTGGCCATCTCTTTGGAAGACAGAGTCCTGGAGTTAATCCAGCAAAAGGATTACTCCAAACTGGATGCCTTTGTCAAAGAGAAGGGAAAACATATCAACGCCCGAATTACCGTCATCCGGAAAGACGGTGTAGTTTTAGCCGATTCCGAAGCAGAACCTGCCGTCATGGAAAACCATAGCGACCGGCCAGAAATTATAGAATCCATTACAGGCCGGATCGGTAAAAGTGTCCGTTTCAGTACTACCGTACAGACAGAAATGCTCTATATTGCTATGCCTCTGTTTCAAAATGGTGATATCACGGCTGTCTTGCGTCTGAGTCTTTTTTTGGAGGATATCAATTCCCTTCTATCTACCCTTCGGAACCGTTTTCTAATGATCACCCTCATTTTTATTGCTGTTGCCATGGTCCTGGCTTTTTATTTCGCACGGGACTTATCCAAGCCCATCAAAGAATTGGTGTCCACATCGCGCCGGATCGCCGAGGAGACACTAGATATCACCTATCAGGATAATCCTCAGAATGAAATCACGTTTTTGGCCAATAATTTTGATGAAATGGCGGCGCAAATCACCCGGCTCTTTGCCCAGACAAACCGTCAGAAAGAGGAACTCCGGGCAGTAATTTCTGCCATCCAGGAAGCAGTGGTCGTTCTGAATCCCGAAAGAAAAATTTCTTTGTATAATCACAGCTTTGCCAGCCTGGCCAAAAGAGAAAATCTGAAACATGTGCCCATCGGGGATGTCCTGCCGGATAAATTTACCTCTCTCCTAAACCACGTGAACCAGGAGAACCGGTATTACACCCAGGAAATTGAATTGGATGGACAAATTTACCTTTGCAGCCTGAATTGCCTGAAAACCCGGAAAGAGATCGTGGTGCTTTTACACAATGTGACAGAACTGAAAAATCTTCGCCAGATGAAACGGGATTTTATTGCCAATGTCTCTCATGAATTACGAACACCCCTCACATCCATCAAGGGATTTATTGAAACACTCCTGGAAGATGAAAATCCTGAAACTACCCGGTATTTGAACATCATCAAACGAAATACAGACCGGCTTATCCATATCGTGGAGGACCTTTTGATCCTGTCCGAAATGGAAAAACGGGATTTTACATTAAAAATCGACACCCTTAATCCCGTGCATCTCATCGAAAATGTCAGTTCCATATTCAAACAAAAAATGGACGCCAAGGGACTTGAACTCATCCTTAACCTTCCAGATCATCTGCCATCTCTGGAAGCCGATGAGTTTAAGCTGGAACAACTTTTTGTAAACCTGATCGATAATGCCGTAAAATATACCGAGACCGGCTCTATAACCATTTCAGCCCGGGCGGATGAAACGTCGATCTATTTTTCTATCGCTGATACGGGCATTGGTATCCCTGAAAATGATCTGAACAGAATCTTTGAACGTTTTTATGTGGTGGATAAATCCAGGTCCCGACGGGTTGGCGGTACCGGTTTGGGACTTTCCATCGTAAAACATATCGTTTTGCTGCACCAGGGAAATATTACGGTGAACAGTGAGAAGAAAAAAGGAACTGAATTCGTGATCACACTGCCCCTTCGCCATACCCCCCATCTCTCATAAAATATAAGTCTTACTAAATATCTTTTCCTGAGTGTTCATTTTTTATTCCCTTTTCTTTGCTGTAAATTATACCATGAATTTTTCTGTACATAAAATTCTCCCGATAACTATTTTCATTTTTTTTCTTCAGGGTTGTGCCACCTGGGATTTTATGCCTGCCTCACGGCAACTGATAACCGAAGAAGACCTGAACCGTAAAACACTGACCCTTTACACACAGATTTCCGAACAAAACAAGACGATCAACACATTACAACAGAAAGTGGATTCCCTTCAGGCACTCCTCGACAGCACCGGCCGTTTTCTTTACGAAAAAGATATCGAGATTGATCAGTTGAAGGCTGAAATCCGGGTATTAAACCAGGAAAATAATGCACAACTGCGCTATCTGCAGGACATGGTTATCGAGCAAAGCATAACGCTGGATTCTCTGTTTGCCGAATTTGTAGAACAACAGGATTTCGAACTTTTTCTCACCGATTTGCGGGATGTCCCGGCCGACAAACAATCTGCCCTCTTTCTGCAAAAGCAACTTGGAACCCTGAAAACAGGTTTCGATTCCCTGAGCCAACAGATCCGCACCGTCGTTCAGCATCAGAATTTCCTCCGCCAGGATCTGAGTATTGTGGAATCTTCCATCATGGATATTATCAAATTTTCTTCGGAAAAATATCTCCGTGAAATTGAAAAACGCCACAATAAAGTCATGACTGAGCAGGAATCACTGGCCCGGCGCCAGGATTCCCTGATAACTGCTTATCACACCCTGATGGAAGGACTCATGGATTTTGCTGTAACTTTGCAGGAAGACCGGAATCTTTTCAGGGATTCCGTAGAAGTTGCTTTAAATCATTACCAGCAATATCTGGATTCTCTCCAACAGGATGTGATTGCCTGTCTGGAAGATCAGGCAAAACTTCAAACACAACTTCAATTCTTCAGGGAAGGCCTGTCCTTACCTGAGGTTCCCGCCAGGACAGACACTCTTTTAATATCCCCCCTACCTCAGGATACCCTTCAAAACCATGAAAACTAAATGGTGCGTCTTCGTACTGCTTTTATGGCAAAGCAGCATATTAACGGCTAACATTCGGGCATTTCGTTTCAGCCGGGAAGGTGTTTCCCCGCCTCATTTAACCCGAATTATCAGTATAGATCACGTAGATACAGACAGCATCACGGCTTATGCCAATGACCGGGAGTGGAAAGCTTTTTTGGAGATGAACATCCCTTATCGCATACTCACGCCTGTAAAGGATTCCAAAGGACTGGACATGACAAACGAAGATCTCCGGGATATCCGATGGTCCAAATATCCCACTTATCCGGCTTATCTTGCATTGATGGCCTCTTTTGAAAAGGAGTATCCGGAAATCTGTCACATTGATACATTGGGATATTCAGTCCGGGGAAAATTCATTTTGGCGGCGGAAATCAGTGGAAATCTTAAAGGGAAAGAAGAAAAACCCGGATTTTTCTATACCGCCCAGATGCATGGAGATGAAACCGCTACATCGGTACTGATGCTGCGGTTGATAGATACCCTTCTTACTGCTTATGCCGATTCATCAGATATATGGCGGCTTGTGGAAGATACCCGGATCTGGATTAATCCCCTGGCCAATCCGGATGGCGCTTATTATGTCAGCGACAGCACATTGGATGGATGCATCCGTTACAATGCCAACGAAGAGGATTTAAATCGCAATTTCCCCGATGCCCGTCATGTTCCAAATCCTAATACTTTGCCACGGCAACCGGAAACGCTGGCTATGATGGCCTTTGCCGAAAAAAAACAGATTCACCTGTCCGCCAATTTCCATGCTGGCAATGAATGTGTGAACTATCCCTGGGATTCTACCCCGGACAGGCATCCTGAAACGAACTGGTTCATATCCATCAGCCGGGAATATGCAGATACAGTCCGCTATTATGCGCCTGATGACTATTTCAATGAATTTAACGAGGGTGTAACCAATGGGTATGACTGGTATGCCATTTATGGCGGCCGCCAGGATTTTATGAATGATTATCACAGTTGCAAGGAAGTGACGATCGAAATCAGTGATATAAAAATATATCCGGCAGGACAACTAGGGAAACTGTGGGATTATCATAAACGGTCTCTGTTACATTTCATCAAACGGGTCCATGAAGGGTTGAAGGGTGATTTCAGAAACAGAGAACAACTCCCTGAAACCGTGGAAATCCTGAATCTTCCGGGAGTAAGCATTCCATTGGAAACGTCTGATTCCCTCTTTTTTTATCCCCTGGAAGCCGGAAAATACAACATTTGTCTGCACTATCCCGGCAGGACGGATACACTCTATCAGGTGGAAGTAAAACCCCATCAGTTGACGGATATAACACGCATGCCGGTCCATACAGATCCCCCTCCCTATACACCTGGGACATTCGTGTTAAATCCCCCTTATCCCAATCCGTTCAACCCTGAAACAACAATTCAGCTTTACACATCCACATCCCAAAAAACATCCTTAATCATTTATAATATCCAGGGACATCAGATTAAAACTCTTTATACGGAATTTTTACCGGCAGGAACACACACATTCCGCTGGGATGGGACACAAGACAATGGAAAAGAGGTTGCTTCGGGAATTTATATCATATACGCCAAAAATAATCGTCAAACAGTCCGGCAGAAAGCCGTGATAATACGCTGAGAAAATTATGGATCTGATAATACAAAACGGCCTGGTTTACACCGGTGACGGGAAAGCACCGATAAGAGCAGACATCGCCATCCGGGAAGAAAAAATCATCCACATTGACCGATCTATTCACGAGCATGCAGATACCGTTATAGATGCAAGCGGTCTGGCAGTTTCTCCAGGATTTATAGATGTCCACAGCCATACCCATGCTGAGTTGCTGATTAACCGCCGGGCGGAAAGCAAAATCCGGCAGGGTGTCACCACAGAAATATCGGGTAACTGCGGCATGTCTCCCTATCCCCTGTCAGAACACAATGAGAAAACATGGCATGATCGATCTGAACAGCTCTATGGAGTCCGAACCTTTTGGAAAACCCTTGATGAATTCTTTCGTCAACTGGAAGATCCGGGTATCAGCATCAACTACGGGACATTTACAGGGCATGGAGATTTGCGGATTTCAGTTATGGGACACACAGGCCGTGCTCCGAATCGCGTAGACATGCAAGCCATGATCCGGCAACTGGAACAAACTCTTGATGAAGGAAGCCTGGGGTTATCGACGGGATTGGAATACGCACCGGGCAGCTTTGCCGAAACGGAGGAACTGGTCATATTATGCAAAGCCGTATCTGCCCGCGGCGGCCGGTATGCTTCCCACATGCGGGATGAAGGTGATTACCTGGAAGAAGCGGTGGGAGAGGTCATCCAGATATGTCATGAAGCGGACATACCTGTACAGATATCACATCTAAAAGCCTGCAACACCCCAAACTGGCATAAGGCAAACACGGTGATCGCCCGGATACAGGAATTGATTGACCAGAACTATCCCATTGGTGTGGACCGTTATCCTTACACAGCGTATGGAACAACACTGGAAATATTTCTTCCGCTGTGGAGCCGGGAAGGCGGGACGGAAAAGATTCTGGAACGGCTGAAAGATGGGGGGACCTGTGAAAAAATCAGGGCCTATACAGACATGAAAATTGCCCACATGGGTGGTGCCGACCGAATTTTAATCAGTTATGTAAGTCATGCAAAGAACCGTCACTGGGAAGGCTATTCTGTTGAAAAAGGTGCCCGGGAAACTGGATTATCTCCCTTTGAATTTATAAAAAAGCTAATAATTGATGATCAAAACGGGGTTGAAATTGCCGGGTTTGCCATGAGTGATGAAAACACGGACAAAATATTATCCAGGCCCTGGGTATCTATCGGAAGTGACAGCGTTACCTGGGCACCATACGGAGCCTTGAATGTGGGAAATCCACATCCTCGTGATTATGGATCATTTCCGAGGGTTTTAGGGCATTACAGCCGGGATAAAAAGCTCTTTCCCCTTGAAGAGGCCATCCGTAAAATGACATCCCTTCCGGCCCGTCAAATGGGATTAAAGAAACGAGGATTGTTGGAAACAGGGTATTTTGCAGATCTTGTTTTATTTGACCCGGAACATGTTGCAGATACAGCCACATTCGTTAATCCCAAGCAATATCCGACAGGAATTCACAGCGTCATTGTCAATGGAAAAATCGTCCTTCAAAAGGGCCGGCATACCGGGCAATTGCCTGGAAAAATACTTCGGAACGGCGGATAAATCAGCGCCGCCGTCCCATGGTCCGCAACATCATGATAAACAGATTGATAAAGTCCAGGTAAAGTGTTAGTGCACCTAAAACAGCCACTTTCTGATATGACTCGGTATCTTCTGATCCACCCATGACAGCCATCTCTTTAATCTTCTGGGTATCGTAAGCCGTTAAACCGGTAAAAATCAACACACCCACATAACTGACTATCCAATAAATACCTTCACTTCTCAGAAATAGATTCACCAAAGTGGCAATCAAAATTCCCACAAGGCCCATGAAAGCCAGGCTCCCCAGGCCTGTCAGGTCCTTTTTGGTAAAATATCCCCAGGCCGCCATAGCTCCAAACATGGCTGCTGTGATAATAAAAGTGGAGGCCAGTGATTCACTGGTAAATGCCATAAAAATGACAGATAACGTGAGTCCGTTTAGAGCAGAATACGCTAAAAATGTCCAGGTTGCCGTTGCAGCAGACATGCGATGAATTGCTGCGGACAAATAAATGACCAGTCCTAGTTCTGCGATAATCAATCCGAAAAAGACAAAGGGTGTTCCAAAAACGAATTGTTGAAGCGCTGCAGATGTAAAGACCCCCCTGGCCACTACGCCGGTCACTACCAAAGCTGCTGTCATCCATCCAAAAACTTTTGTCACAAATTCCTTTTGGGCTTCGGCTACAGCATCCGACCGGACCGAACTACCTGTATATGCTGTATGTTCAATTGGACGCAGATGGTTCATTTTGTTTTCCTCCTTTTTTTGGGAATATACGCTGAAATAGAGAAATGGTTTCAGGGGAGAGTTTAATGGGGAATTGAGAATTGAGAATGGAGAATTGAGAATGGAGAATGGAGAATTGGGAATTGAGAATGGGGAATGGAGAATTGAGAATGGAGAATGGAGAATGGGGAATTGAGAATTGAGAATGGGGAATTGAGAATTGAGAATGGTGTTTTGATTCAATAAGCATTTTGAAAAACGACCTGATCCCCAGTCCCCAGTCACTAGTCCCCTGTCACTAGCCCCCAGTCTCCGCCAATAATTCCAGTACTTTATCTGTAATCAAATCTGTTTCATTTGACTGCAGGAGGTGGCCATTGATAAGAAAGGAAAAAATGAGCAATTCCCCGTCGCGGGTTGTCACATAACCTGAAAGACCCCGTGTATTGGCAATGGTCCCGGTTTTTGCGTGGACATTCCCTTCGGCCGGCGTACCTTTCATCCGGTTTCTCAAGGTTCCATCCTGGCCGGCTACAGATTGAATTTCATACCAGATTGGCCAATAGGGCGAATGGTACATGGCTTCAAGAAGGGTCACCAGCTGGGATGGTCTCCAATAATTATAGCGGCTGAGTCCGGATCCGTCAGCATACACATAGCTGTCGGGGGCTATACCCCACGCTTCCAGCTGTGTTTCGACCACTTTCCGTCCATTTGAAAAAGAGCCCAGGCCATATACATCATACCCCAGCAGACGTGCCATGGTCTCTGCATAGAGATTTTGGCTTCGCTTCATAAGCTCTTTCAGAATATCCCGAAAAGGCGGTGAATCATGTACAAAAAGAATTTCCGTACTGTCCCGCCAGGATATATTTCCCATATCATCACAATCAACGGCAGCCCCTTTGACGGTGATTCCTTCATCCTGCAGTGTTTCTTTCAAAGCTGTGACATAAAAGAGAGTCGGATTAAAAATAGATGGTGAAACCATGAACGATGCATCACCGGCGAGGACATATCCGCTGATCCGAATCACATTGGATCCGTAATCCCTGTCCACCCGGATTTTGGTTTTTCCTGTATCCCCCACCACCACTTCGGTTTCAATGGTAAAGCAGGAGGATTTCACATTGGGTTCCACCAGGAGTTCTCCGTCGGGCATCAAGGGAGGTGTAATGGTAAGATCCACATAATTTTCATTAAACTGGAGAGCATTGATTTCTGCCGCATACCATACATCAAGATAATCAAAACTCCATCCACTCCCAATCCGCTGGTCATCAAAAGCATCGTCATCCCCGATGATCTGTCCTTCAATTTCTCGGATTCCCATCGCTTTCAAACGTCGTGCCCAGTCTTTAAATACATCCTTGGAATCAAAGAAAAAACGCTCGTATAAAGTTGGATCACCGTTACTGAATACCACCAAATCTCCGGTGAGAATGGAATCTTTGATTTCTCCGTTCGTGGTTACCATGCTTTTAAACCGGTAATCCGGTCCGAAATGTGTGAGTGCGACAGCCGTAGTTGGGATTTTATTGTTGGAAGCCGGCATAAACATGCGGTTTTGATTTTTTTCGTACCAGATTTTACCCGTTTCAGCCGATTTGATTTGCACACCCCAAAAGGCATGGTCAAAGAGAGGATCATTGAAAAGAGAATCGATTTTTGCGACTGTCTCATTTTCCCATTCCTTCTCTTTGACAAACGGATGTATCGTGGCACAACCACTAAAAACAATCATTCCGATAAGCAAAATGCAGATAATGCGTATTTTCATGTGTACACCTTTATTTAGTTGGCAGTGGACAGTCGGCAGTCGGAAACCTGTACCACCACCAACAACCCATGAACCCTTGAACCTCTGAGCTCCTGAGCTCCTGAACCCATGAGCCCCTGAACCCCTGAACCCATGAACCCCTGAACCCCTGAACCAGCTTCCAACTTCTGATAATGATTGATTTGATTGATTTGATAGCCTGCCCCGTGAAATGAGTCCCGATTCATCGGGATATTTCGCGGGGGATTGGATGATTGACCCCTTGTCACGCGTCACTTTTTCAGTCGGCAGTGGACAGTCGGCAGTCGGTAGCCGTGCGTATGTGCCAAAATCGAGTTTATCACAAAGATATTAAATCTCACGTTGGAATTCGATTTCATCCCGGATTGGTAAGTGTTCATAGCCGAAGGGCTGAATTTCAGGTTTGACTTTTCGGGAGTATTTTACCACTTCATCCTCAAAGACTTTCACTTTTTTAAAGCCGTTTTTCTCCAGAAATTCCATCCGTTTGACATTATCATTGGTCGTCAGCATTTTGATTTGATGGATATTCTGTTCCCGCATCACATCCAGGACCTTTTCAAGGAGAGAAATACCGATACCTTTGCCATGGACCACGGTATCCAGAGAAATTATCTGGCAGACATTATCTTTCACGCGATATGTGATCACACCTACCGGCATTTTATGCAAGAAAGCAATAAAACCAGGGAGTTCTGCAGGTAAATTCTTTTCGCCTCTGAATACAAGAGCCTCAGTCCGCCAACGCTGACTAATCCATACGGGAAGCCAGATTCTGTCCACATCTCTGATTGGCTTAATCGTAATCATGTCTTTCATGAGTTATACTCCATTCTGATTATTCCTACCATAAAAAAAACCCTTTCACAAGGCTGATGTGAGTGTGGAAGGATTCGAACCTTCGACCAACGGCTTAAAAGGCCGCTGCTCTACCAACTGAGCTACACACCCGATATTCAAAAAGCCAGAAAGTATAGAAAGATTAATTCCAAGAAGCAATAAAAACATCAGCATCTTTCGTTTTCATCTGTCCAGTTTGTTTGATATTTGTCATTCTTTTTCATTCATTATTTTCCTTGTCTTTTTTCCTCTCATCTTTTAATGCGTTGGTTTTTCAAAGAATAATTTACAGACTATTTTTATTTGTTTCAGCTAAAGAATACGTATAATGATTATAATGTGCCATAAACTACTTTTTCACTGTTATATACAAGAAATAACGTTTATCTATAAACAGCAATTTTGAGTTGCCCATTATTTTAATATAAGACTTTTCCCAAGGAAGATTTTTTTAATTTTTTTAAAAAATTTAATTTATACTTTAACATGGATAATTATTCATTTAAACCGGTTAAA
>JASGMP010000005.1 GCA_030156395.1 Fidelibacterota bacterium | reverse complement strand
CCCTGAACCCCTGAACCCCTGAACCCCTGAACCCCTGAACCCCTGAACCCCTGAACCCCTGAACCCCTGAGCCCCTGAACCCCTGAACCCCTGAACCCCTGAACCCTTGAACCCCTGAACCCCTGAACCCCTGAACCCCTAAGCCCCTGAACAGCGCACATATTGAGCACTTAATAATTGAACAACGTCTCAACGTCTCAACGTTTATAGGTTGAGATTGACCGTTAGAATCTTTAAAATCAGCATCTTGAAAAAATAGGAGTCGATCATGCTGTATGCCCTCATCATTGTTCCTCTTGGATCAGCCGCAGCTCTGTTTGTGGCCTGGTTGATGTACCATTGGATTTCTGATCAAAACCCAGGACATGAAAGAATCCAGGTTATCGCTGGATATATCCGGGAAGGTGCCATTGCCTATCTGAAGCAGCAGTATAAAACCTCGGGTATCTTTTTTTTGGTGGCCTTTTTTATTTTACTCATTTTTGCCTTTGGATTTGGTGCCCTTTCGAGATTTGTCCCTTTTGCCTTTTTAACCGGTGCGTTTTTCTCCGGCCTCAGTGGGTTTATCGGCATGATGACATCCACCAAAACATCCAGCCGGACCACCCATGCTGCCGGAACATCCCTGAACGAAGCCCTGAAAATTTCCTTCCGGGGCGGATCTGTCCTGGGTCTGGTGGTTGTTGGGTTAGGACTCCTGGATATTATTGTCTGGTTTGTGATCCTGGATATGACGGTGAATATTCCCAATCCTGTGGAAAAACTCCAGATTATCACCACCACCATGTTGAGTTTCGGTTTTGGTGCTTCAGCACAGGCTCTCTTTGCCCGTGTCGGTGGGGGTATTTTTACCAAGGCAGCCGATATGGGAGCAGATCTGGTGGGTAAAGTAGAGGCGGGAATCCCCGAGGATGATCCCCGGAATCCTGCCGTAATTGCTGACAATGTAGGGGATAATGTAGGAGATGTGGCCGGTATGGGGGCGGACCTTTACGAATCTTATGTCGGTTCCACACTGGGTGCCGCGGCTCTGGCTGTAAGTGCATTCGCCGGGACCGACTTTCTGTATCAGGCTGTCACGTTGCCCATGATTATTGCCGCTCTGGGAACACTGGCTTCAATTTTCGGAATTTATATGGTCCGGAGCCAAGAACAGACAGAACAGATTGGCTTGCTGAATGCCATCAATAAAGGTATCAATTTTGCTTCTGTCCTCACATTGATCCTGAGTGCCGTCGTGATTCATTTCCTGATTCCCGGCCATTTCTGGTCCCTCTTTTTACCCATTATTTCCGGCTTGGCCGTAGGTGTGGCCATTGGTTATTCTACTGATTATTATACGAATGCCGCTTTTTCTCCTGTAAAGCACATCGCAGACCAGGCGCGGACCGGACATGCCACGGTGATTACGTCCGGACTGTCGGTGGGATTCATTTCCACAGCACCTACCTTTATTTTCATTCTGGTGGGAATGTTTCTTGCGTTCTGGACAGGTGGTGGATTTCAGCATTTCTCATCTGGGCTTTTTGCGATTGGACTTGCTTCTGTGGGGATGCTTTCCACACTGGGTATCAATCTGGCGACGGATGGATTCGGTCCCATCGCTGATAATGCTGGAGGACTGGCGGAAATGGCGGAAATGCCCAGCCAAACCCGGAAACGGACCGATGCCCTGGACGAACTGGGGAACTCCACGGCTGCCCGGGGTAAGGGACTCTGTGTGGGGGCTGCAGCCCTGACGGCCGTCACACTGATTGCCGCTTTTATTGAAACCATCCGGGCCGCACTGATGGGGATGAATGTGGATATTATCTCCCTGGATGCCGTGGATATCCATATCAAAGATGCCAATGTGTTGCAGATTCTGGATTACCTGGGGGCATCCATCATGGATATACGCTTTATTATCGGACTCTTCATCGGTGGGATTCTCTGTACATCCTTTATTAGCAAAACCATTGATGCCGTGTCCCGGGCTGCCGGTGAAATGATTGATGAAGTCCGCCGGCAGTTCCATGAAATTAAAGGCGTGATGACCGGTGAAACACCTCCCGACTATAGCAGCTGTGTGCGTATATCCACACTTGCTGCTCAGAAGAAAATGGTAAGCCCTGCCATGATCGTGATTTTGACGCCCATTCTTACAGGACTCTTACTGGGACCCATCGCTGTGATCGGACTTCTTTTGGGCAATCTGTTGGTGGGTATTATTCTGGCCATTTTTATGGCCAATGCCGGCGGGGCCTGGGATAATGCCAAAAAATATATTGAACGATCCAAATCAGAACTCCGCTTTCAAATTGAGGATGGGATTAAATCCATCTCGCGGCAGGGACTCTGGCCATTTTACCTGACACATGAAACCAACCGTTTCCTGTACGAACTGGTGAATCTGAATCCCCTGGCCTTTTCCATCGATGAAGAGGTCTCCGATTATATGGGACACATCATCGAATATGTCCAGGATGAATATGTGGAACAGGGGAAAGATCTGAAACCCCTTATAAACTGCTATGGATCCCGGAATGTCAAACCCTCTGAGGATGAAACCCTCCATGAACTTTGGGAAAAACTGAACCGGGACGATAAATTCATGTTTCGTGAATTTCTGAAACTCTCTCAGGAGGATCAGGACGTTTTGATGGAAATGCGCAAGACGAATGCGAAATTCAGGATAGTGATAGAAAGCTACCATGCCGCTGTGACAGGTGACACTGTTGGAGATCCTCTAAAAGACACCAGCGGCCCCTCTTTGGATATTGCCATTAAACTGGCAACCATGGTCAGTATTATTACAATCGGACTCATTCTCCGGTTTAATTTGGCCCAGTATCTCTAAATTGCTTTGATGAGATGTTGTGGATATCACAAAAAGGCAGTGAAAACTGCCCTTTTGTCTTTATTTTCAATAAAAAAAATGAAAAGTATCATGATCGTGTTATATTTAAACGCGTTTTGTAATTGTGAAGCGATTCACGGAATTTAACACGCATCACATTTTACCGCTGAAAAATGTGGTAACTTCTGTAAAATGATTTCAACATGGAGATATCGATGAATATTATGAAAAGTGCAGCATTGATTACAGCCATCCTGATGCTGGCCGGCTGTATGGAGGTGAATACCAATCCCTCCCTTCCCCAATGGGAGGTGGAGGTGGATGCCCCTATCACAAAGGTGGTTGTTAAAGCAGAAGATATTATCCCCGAAGATTCCCTGATACACAAGGAAGCTGTCGTGGGGGAGGACGGCTTTCAATATGTTTTTAAAGATACGGTGGATATTGAAGAACAGGAGGTCGGTGATCAGTTGAAACTGGATGCCATCAGCCCCCAGACCATATCCCAAAGTGTAGATGATGTGACGGTGGAAGGCACCGAGAAAAATTTTGAATCGGCGTTTGATACCTTGGGTATAGATCCCATCACCAATAGCACCCTTTCCGAATTGGGGAACATTGAATTGAGTGATACAGATCCTGCCTCGACTCCGGCGATTACCATGACGGAAGTCTTTCCCAATTTGCCTGACGACGGACAAAGTTATACCATTCCCCAGGGAACCGATTTTGATCCTATCAAAAAAGATATTGAGTTTACAGACTTTTCTTCAGCAACCTTTGTAAATGGTGAGCTTGAAGTCAAAATTGTGAACGACCTGGTGGTTGAACTGGGATATCCGATTCAGGTGGAATTGCTGAAGACAGATCTTACACCTATTGGATCCGGTCTGGTAGCTACCTGGAATACAGGGGTCATGCCCGGAGATTCCAGCAGTCGTTTTATTGATGTATCCGGAGAAACCCTTCCCGGCAACATGACGGTCCGTGTCTCCGGTAAAATCGCCGGCAGTGGTGACGCAAGCGGTGTGGTGGATGAATCGGTCCGCAACTCATCTTTTGTCATTAAATCCCAGGCCCGGAATCTGGTGGTTTCCCAGGCAACAGCCATTGTACCGGAACAGGTCATTGATACCACCAGTTTCATCACCCTGGCGGCGGAAGAAAAAAATAAAGTCCAACGGGCTGTTATTGAAGAAGGGAATCTGGGTATTACAATCCAAAATGATCTGCCGGTGAATGCCGTGATCGATCTTCAGGTCTCTTCTCTGGACCAAAACCCAGATCAAAGTGGTGTACAGCCTTTTGCCAGGACCATCAACGTTCCAGCCGATCAGAATACAAACGTGACGTACGATATCAATGATATGGCCCTGGTGATGGATGTATCGGACCAAACGGTCTACTATTCGTACGAAATCCGGACGGAAGATACATCCCCCAGCAAGGTTCCCCTGAGTAAAAATGACGATTTTCAGGTGGATATGAATATTTACGGAGTCTCCCCATCCGAGCAAATTACATTTAAACGGATAACGGGGATAGTGGAACCTCAGGATATCCTGGAAAGCGGTGAGATCGATGTCAGCTCTGATTCGGAAATCCAGGAAGCGTACATATCCAGAGGATCTATCACCATCGAGGTGGATAATCAGATCAACCTGACGAACACAGCTTTACCGAACCTTGTTTTGGATATGCCTGAATTTTTCAATACATCCGGTGACCCCATCCGTGAGGAACGGGAATTGGGTCCGGGATTGACCACTATTGTGATTCCACTGGCCAATCATATCCTCGTTCCACAGACAAGGATCAGCGGATCAGAGCTAAAACAGTATATTACATACCAGTCCCATGTCACAACACCCGCAGATGAATTGGGCTCCTATGACGTCACCGATTCCATCCGCGTGAATATTCGGGTCACTGAACTGAAATTCAGTAAGGTAACCGGAAAATTCTCCCAGGAAGCCATGGTTACAGACAGTGTAATCACCCTGGATGATGACAACAAGCTGGATAGAGCCATCCTTCAGAAAGGAAATCTGAATCTTGTGTTTACCAATAATATCGGCGTCATTGCCGATGTCGTGTTCCGCCTTCCGGAATTACTGAAGGATGGACATCCTTTCCGGGAAGTCATCCACCTGTCGGATGATGCCGCGCCCCAGGAATTTACAGTTCCCCTGGACGGATATGTCCTAGATTTGGATTACACCTCGCCTGATGTGGACCAGCAGATTGCCTACCGTTCCACCATCAGTCTGCCCGAGGATTCTGTAATGACCCTTTCCCTGAACCAGGAAATCGCTGTGGATGTGCAATTGACGGACATGTCCTTTTCAGAAGTATCGGGATATATTGACACGGTGACGGTGGAGATCGATCCCATTGAGCAGTCCATTACCTCTCTTCCTGAGGAGCTGAAAAATGTGGATCTTGCCGATGTATCCATTCAGGTGGTTTTTGATTCCCAGATTGATGTTCCGGTTTACCTGGATTTGAACATTACCTCGGAAAACGAAGAAGGTGAAACCGTGAATGTCTCTGTAAGTCAAAATATTACAGATAATCCGGTGGTGGATATCCCCAACGCCAAGGATCTCATCAATATTTTTCCCAACAAAATCACGGCATCGGGACAAGCCCGGGTTGTTGGGGAAGGAACAGTCCGCCAGACGGATGTAGTGAAAGGGAATCTTTTTCTTTCAGCGCCTATCGCCTTTGAGATCGGAGATTCAGTATATGTCGAACTTGACGTGGAGGAAATGGAAGAGACGGATATCCCGAAAGAGTTTAAAAGTGCGGTGCTGAACGCAAAAGTGGATAACCTCTTTAAATTTGGCGCAGAAGTCACCGTTTTGGGAAGCCCCGATTCCAACTATCTGAAAATTCCGGAGCATCCGGATGTGATTGAAATTGCCCGGCTGGAAGTGGATGCTGCCGACACCTCACTACAAGTTCTTGAAATTGGGGAAGATGTGATCGAATTCCTCAAGGATGGAGGATACATAAAAGCTGATGTTTGGCTCAAGGGGCCTGAGGATGGAACTACATCACGGCTATTAACAACCGATTCCATGACGGTGTGGTTGTATGGGACCTTCAAAGCACTCATCGGTGCAGAGGATGAGGAGGAGAATTGAGATGAAGAATAAGAATAAGATTGAGAATAAGATTGAGGATAAGATTAAGGTTAAGTTAGCACGCATCTTTTTAATTACCGGAATTCTAATTATGGTGTCCGGACATCTTTTGGCACAGGAACCCGTGAATCCGGGTGAAGAAACATCTCTGGATGAGGTGCGTGAACGGGCGGATGAGGCCTTCGACGAACTGGATCGCGAGATGGAGGCATTCCCGGCGGAAGAAGAAGTTTACGATATGTCGGACCAGAATTATCTGGAAAAAGACACATCCGATCAGCAAGAGACTTTTGAACCGGATGTCAATGTGTGGGAGCCGGAAAAGCAATCTTTGTCTCTTGCTTCTACACCTGCTGTGATTAAAGAGAAAGGATCGGAGTTTACAGGTTCCTTTACAGATATCGTGTATAAACGGACACTCCGCCAGCCGGCAGCCCTCCAGGGAAATCCGGCAAACCTTGGCATTGATCACGAATCCATGGTTTCCCTATCCCTGATTGCACCAATGGTGAATATGGATTTCCAGCTATCCAATGGAGCTGTAACGGTGGGGAACTATAACGATTTTGTGTCCCGGGACATGCTGACCTTTGAAGACCAGGAATATTTTGCAGGGCTTTTCGAAGAAAATGGCCTGCCTTTGTATTCCCAAATATCCTTACCAACTCTTTTTGCGCTGAGGGTGGGCCCTGTTTTCTTCAACACGGGTGCCCATGTCGGAGTCTCCGGAACTCTCCCCGGTGAAATTCTGGTCATTCCCTTCCTGGGGAATCAGGCACCGGGTTTCAGCTTTGGCAACCCCATTAACAATATGGAAACATCGGCTGAAGTCTATGCCTATATCAGGAATTCACTGGGTGTGGGACACACCATCAGCCGGTATATTCCCATTGTTCAGGATATTGTGGATATACGGGTTGGTCTGGCTGTGAATGCTTATCTGGGAGGATTCAGCCTGGCTGATGCCCACGATGTGGTTATCGGGGTGGATGAAACCACCGTCCAAACTGCCGGCACAGCTACGTATAGTTTTGTGAATCCGGATGCAGATATCGAAGTGCCGGGTCCCACCTTTGGTTTTGATTTCGGTGTAGGAGCAAAATTGAAGGATTTTCTGCCCATTCCCATTATGGCAAACCGTTTGGATGTTCAGCTGTCTTTCCTGGATTTGGGTGCGACAATCAACAGTTCCAACATGATTAAAAAAGAGTATCGCTGGGATGCCGAGGTGGAAGATCCTGTAGGGACATTTTCCGAAGAGGATTTGGATGTGGATTCCCTGCTCAATGCCACACATACAACCCTTGATTCCAATTTCGTCATGACCGAAAATCTGGCTTCTCGCATGAAATTGGATCTGACGTGGCAACCCATTTCTGTTTTAATGGTCCGGACAGGATTAACAGCCTTTCTAAATGAAGGTCTGGGATATGAAGAATCTCCCCGGACGTATCTGGAACTGGACGTTTTTCCTCTGAAATGGCTGATGTTGAATATGGGGACCGGCTTTACCAACGGCAATGGTTACCTGAAGACCGGGATCGGGTTTAATACCCGGATCTGGGATATGGGAATCTATACCTATTCATTGGGAAGCGCCGGATTTACCGACAATATCCGGGGTTTCGGCTTTAAACTGGTGAATAACTGGTATTTTTAACAAATAAGTATTTTTCCTGAATTTTTTTCTAAAAATAACCCGGAGTTGTCCGGGTTTTTGCTTTTAGTTGAGAATCTGTAGAAATTTTGTTGGGTTGATTTATGATTGAAAATAGAATAAAATTTTTACAGAAACATAGTTATAGAAAAATGATTATTAACTATTTCAAATATCCTCTCGTGAAACAGCATCAGTCCTCGGACTGCGGACCGGCCTGTCTTCTAAGTTTGATTCGATATTTTGGTGGATATACTTACCTGGATAAACTCCGTTTATTGTGTCATACCGATTATAAAGGATGCCGTTTATACGATTTGAAACAAGCGGCTGAAAAAACAGGAATGAAATGCTCTGCATTCCGGGTTGAGAAAGGGAAATACCCGGAAATGGAATTACCGGTGATTCTTCATTGTGAACTTCCGGAACACATGACTCATTATGTAATCGTTTATGCTCATAAAAAGGGTAGGTTTTTGATTGGGGATCCCGCCAAAGGTCTTTACTGGATGGATCAGAAAGCGCTGGATTCCTTGTGGAAAAGCCGGGTTTTGATGACAGTCCAGTGCATTTCCACGTATCGGGATCCGGATTATCAATCGGATGGGGCGTGGCTGGTATCCTATGTCAGAAAATATGCAGATCATGTGCTTCAAATTCTATTTTGTGGTGTGATTTCAATCTTTGCAGGTTTTTTTACGGCATTTCTCATCAGGGCGGTGACCGAAAGGGTAATCCCCCGACAGGATCAACAGTTGTTATTGATAAGTCTTGTTTTTTTATCATGTTTTTTACTCATCCGAAGTGCTGTGACATATATCCGGAATCTCCTTTTTTACCGCCATGGGAAAATCCTTTTTCAGGATATTTTCCAATCGTCCATCTCTCATTTTACGCATCTTCCCTACGGGATTATATCGCGTTTCAGTACCGGTGAAATCACATCCCGCTTTCTGGACATGTTTCGGATACAGTCCTTTTACCAGTTTACCCTTCTGCATGGACTGGCAGATGCTTTTATTCTGGTTGGAAGCCTTCTTGTGATGGTTGTTTTTTCTCCGCTGCTGGCAGCTTTGTCCACCCTGTTTATTCTGTTGCTGGCTGGAATATTGGCAGGGTTCTATCCCCGGCTTCGGAAACTTCAGAATACCATGCTTCAAAAAGGGGCAGCCTTCAGTCATGAACTGATTGAAACCATGGAAGGGATGGCGGAGATTTCCGCCTTTGGTGTCCATCCCTATTTTATCCGTTTAAACAGGGAAAAATATGATGCTTTTCTTAGTCGATGGCAAGATGTCGGATTGTTGAATAGCCGCTTATTTGTCCTTTCAGAATGCGGCCTTGGGGTGTTTCAGCTTCTCTTTATCGGAGGAGGTATCCTGAGGGTGATGAATGGACATCTATCCTTTGGCAACTGGCTTGCCGCCTTTATTCTTACGTCTAATTTTATTCCCTCTCTTTTCAGAGTGATGGAAAATGCGTTAAAGGCTGCAGAAACCCGGGAAGCAATCACCCGGCTCCGGGATTTTTTAATTCATCCCGTAGAAACATGCGAAGGGAAAACCAGTGATCCTGTCCCGGATTTTTCCCTGGATCTCCGGAACTGTACTTTTCAATGGCCCAAATATCAACCCCTGTTTGAAAAGATTAGTTTTTCACTTCGGAAAGGATCACTGATACAGATTTCCGGTGATAACGGAACGGGCAAAACAACCCTGATTCATTCCATCCTACGGCAATATCAATTCTGTGAAGGGGATATGTATTGGAATGGCAAACCTGTGATGATGACGGATATCGTGGATTACCGCCGGCATTTTGGTCTGGTCAGTCAGGATGTGAAGATTTTCAATATGACACTGCGGGATAATATTTTCCTGGGGCGGAAACCGAAAAATTTCCGATGGTTGAATGAAATACACCGGGATTTTAACTGGTTTATCCAAAAATTTGAATACGGTCTTTTGACGATTCTCGGTGAAGGGCATAGACGGCTCTCCGGGGGAGAAAAGCAATTAGTGGGACTTCTTCGAGCAATCCTCGAAGAGCCGGATGTCCTGATTTTAGATGAGTGTTTCAATTCGCTGGACCGTATGACCCGTCACCGGGTTCTGAAATGGATAAAAATGTATGCGAAACATCATGCTGTCATTCTCATTAGTCACGATTCCCAAATGATGGATCTGGCTCAAACGGTTGTAGATCTGAAAAGAGAATATGCTGGGTGATATGATGCTTACACTTGCTTATCGACCTTTTTTTCAACGCATTAAATCTGTCCCCTGGACAGGATTCTTAATCTTGTGGTCTGTTCTTTCCATGGCAACGGTCTGGTTCTATCAGGATCATTTTACAACACGCCAAACCGTGGAACGGTTCCTGGGTGAACAATTTTCACCGGTTTATATTGACCTGATTTTTGCGCGCATTCAGGATATTACATACTGGACATTGCTGTGTATCCCTTTTTTCATTCTGATCCGAATGACCCTGATGGCGCTTTTGATACATCTTTTTTTCATGCTGACCCAGGTATGGATCTCTTTCAAAAGCGTTTTTCATGCAATCGTGCCTGCCTTTGGTTTCTTCATCCTCAGGGATGTTTCAAAATTCATTCCCCTGTCCAACCTGAACGTTTCGGGTGACCAAGCCGGGGAAGTCCTCAGTGTTCCCCTGGCGCTCAGTGCGGTTGTGTCTGTAGATACCTATCCTGTATTAAATAAACTTCTGAATGCTTTTAACTGTTTTGAAGGAGCATGGCTTGTATGGGTTCTTTTGACCCTGGCTGCCTGGACAGGGTTCAAAATGAAAAAGATTCTCTTACCATTGCTAACCGCCCGGATTTTAGGAATTGTTCTCATGTGGGGACTGGGAGTTTTCTATGAAATCTATATGTTATGAAAGTGGGTTTACCCTTCAGGGAATTGTGTGGCTTCTCCTCATTCTGATGGTCAGTGTCTCACTTGTTATCTGGATTATGAAAATTGAGACACCCCATGTTGAATTATCTTCCTTTACATACGACGCCATTTCGGGCCCCCAAAAATTTATACCGGAAAGAGGGAAATATAAAATTATTATTCTCTTTTCCGTAAATTGTCCCTACTGTGTGCAATATCTGGCGCGCCTGAACCGAATGCAAGAAAAGTTGCCAGATGTCCAGTACGGCCTGTTTACGACAGATAAAACCTTTTTTACTTCATGTATATATGAATCCTGCATTTCACTTCGGCAGGATTCCCGTTTTACCATAGGTATTCTGAATGTCAGCACCGCCTATACCTGCTTTGGGGATCCGCCTTTACCCGTCACATTTATCTATGACGGTGAACATACATATGTCCATTCACTGCGCGGTGACAGGGATATCCGGGAGCTCCTGCAATGGATCCCGGCGAATCACAAGCAACATGAAAGAAAGGGGGTCGGAAATGAATGAGCTTACCTTGAACGAGATGATGGAGTACACAGGAGGATACTTGCCCGGGTCTTATCTTGCCTGCCTGGCAGGAATCGTTACCCTGGGCTTCGGTATCTTCACATCACAGGGAATGGTCATGAATATCGGAACATCGCTGATTTTCCGGTATTGTGACTGAAATCCCGGGGGCACATCGGGAGAGCCGTTTCCGGCTCTCCCGGTCTTATGAAAGAATACAGATAGGAAAAAGTGTTTATGAAACGACTCAAACTATCCTTTTTGGTATGCCTGATCTTCGGGTTTGTGATAGTGTCTGTCCTGACGGCATCGGACCCGGACGTCTTCAGGCAGGACATATGGGTTTTAAAACAACAGGATAAAAATGATTATCTGACAATTAGCATCACCGATACGCTTGTGGATTCACTGAAATGTCTTCGTTACAGGGAAGTTTTTACGGCCTCACCCCTTGGTGGTGTAGATGTGATTTTTCATCATAAAACGGGTAATCCTCTTTGGTTTTGGATTCCTGCCCTGGGAGAGGAGGTGAAAGTAGATTTCCAGAAAAAGGAATATATCGTCCATAAACGGATGAAAGAGAAATCCTATATCCTGCATACACCTTTTCACAAGGTCACGTTTCCCTCCTATGCGCGCTTTGCCCGCCTTCTGTTTTTTCCCCCTTCCACAGATACCGCCGTTGAGCTCTACCTGTATAATGGTAAAACAGTGCCATACCTCTTTAAATCAGTCGGAATGGATACGCTCTGCCTTCAGGATCAGATAATCCCATGCCGAACATGGCACATTCGTATGAAGTCCGGCCCTTTCATGGGACAGGAAGATTATGTGTGGATAACGGATTATCCACCGTATGAAATCATGAAAGTAAAATCAACCACCCGAATTGGTAAAGTCCTTGGACTTTCTTTGGGGAAATATACGGCAGTTTTTGAAAGGGTCTATTAGAATAATGGACGGCATGAAAGTAGCCTTATGCGTTTTGCTGATTTTGTTCACAGTTTATTGTGGGATCTGGGTTCACAGAGGGCGGGTTTTGAAAAAAAAATCCATGCCCGAACTACATAACCTGATCCGGAAATCCACCTATCTGCAAGGAGAAATGTCCCGATTACCCACGCTGGACGGAAACTGGATTCACCGGGAGGAGCTTCCTGATGCCCTGGTTCTGCTCTTGTTGTCCTCCGAGGACCATCGCTTTTACGAGCATCATGGTGTGGATTTTTTCCGGATTTTCAAAATTTTGCAGACGCCGAGGGTTTCCCGATCGGTCTATTCAGGGGGCAGCACATTGACACAGCAACTGGTGAAAACGATTTGGGGATCCTGTGACCGGACGATATGGAATAAAATCCATGAAATGGTGGGTGTCTTGATTGTAGAATCCCTTCTAAAGAAAGATGAAATTCTTGAACTCTATGTCAACTGTATCATGTGGTCGCCCAATACAGTGGGACTTTCTTCCGCGGTGCGGACATTGTTTGGGAAGCAGGTGGATAATCTGCAACTTGATGACATGATCCTGTTGGTGGCCGGACTTCCTAATCCTGAAACCCTGGCAGAATATATCATGTACGATAAACCAAACCGGCGCCTTCTGAATCGTATCCAACGACTGACATCAGAAGCTGTGACTATGGGTATTTTTCCCGAAAGTAATAAAGGAACAGATGATGAATAAAAAAATCAATTTTCTGATTCTGATGTTGCTCCTTTTCTGGATACTCCTGCTATTGTACCGTCAGAAAGAACTATCCCGAAGTCTTCTTCATGCAGATCGTTCGGTTTCAGAACTCCTTAAACTTGAAAATCTCAGAGCCCGCTACCTCTTCACACCGGTGGACTCACTCTTTGAAACAAACCATGATGAAGGATTGCTTCTACTGATAAACCGGGATGAGCATTTGAACACATGGATTACGTATCTGAAAACACATTTTCCGACATGGCCCCTGACGATTGTAGCAAACGAGACATTGCTGACTGCCGAATTAGAGGTGTGTGAAACCCAAATTCCCTTTCCCAAATTGTTGGATATCCCTGTGAACGTGCTCTGTTATTACAAGGAGGATATTTGCCGGTATTTTTTTCTGTATGAACCGGCAAATCCCTGGAGACTGGGACTGGACATAAAAGTTTTGAGGAAATTCTATGAAAAAAGCACTGAAATGGCTTGTTATTATGATGGCTATCTGCCTGATCTTTATATTTAACACGCAAATCAGATTCAAAATTAAGGAAGTCAGAACAGAAAGGTATATGTCGAAATATCGTGAAACCATCCATCAGGTGTGTGAAAAATTTTCTTTATCTCCTTCCGCGTATGCCAGTGTTGTTTTTGCCGAGCGGCTTCATAATGTCAATCATTTGGACAAGGCGGATTTCAGTAGAGCCCGGCTGGGGTTTGATGCCTCCGTGGGATTTGCCCAGATGAAAATTTCCACCTGCGAGTGGATTGAACTCCATCATTCTGAGCGTTTACCCTTTTCTCCATCAAAAGACAGAGCCCATTTGATTCATCGGTTATCCTTTCCCGATACCAATATGGTGTATAGTGTTGTGTATTGCCGAATTATACAGGATCACTTTATGAAACGCTTTGGATATCTTCCTGATGTAGCAGCCCTGGGATCTTACTACGGCCGTGGAATTGATTACGGAAAAACCATGGACCAGGAATTTTATCTGAATGAATTGGGACTTACAGCTCATGATTATTACACCCGTCATTTTTAGACGGTTCCTTAAACTTTTTGCTTGTCTTGTTCTTTTTCAGGCATGCGCGGAGAACGGGCATACACCGCACATCATTCCCAGAGATGCCTGGAATGCCCGTAAACCGGTTTATCCCCAGCGAATGGAAAGCATCCACCGCCACAATACCCCTTTTACAGGAATTTGTATTCACTATTCCGGTTTCAGTTGCGATATGAGTCCCCGCTTATTGCAGAATTACCAGATCTTACGACTTGGTTATCCGGATATAAATTATCATTATATCATAGATAAAAGGGGGCATATCTATCAGGGAAGGGATACCGTGTTTTTCTGTGAAACACGGAATAAAATGGATCCATATCTTCACTTGTGTTGTATCTCTGACATGAAATTTCCTACAGGATCCTGGCTCCCGGATAAGCAGAAAAATTCCCTTAAAAAATTAATTCAATATTTATATGATGTACATAACATTCATGATAATAATATCTTTTTTTATGATAGTAGCGGTTATGAAGATTTGGATTTCATGTAAATTTTATTAACTTTTCCAGATACAATACCTCATGTCTATAAATGGAAACCCTGGGTGAAGAAGGAGTAAAAAGCCATGGTAAGTGAAAAAATGACTTCTTTTAAACGGGTACTGGAAGTTTTTGTCAATCCGAAAAGGGCCTTTGCATCGTTTCAAGTAGAAATCACCTGGAAGGATTTGTGGTTGCCGGTTTTATTGCTGGTGCTTGTTTCAATGCTTACAGTACAGCTAACCCATCCCATTCAGGTCAAGGAAAGCCGACAGATGATCACCCGTATGGACAATCTGACCGAACAGCAAAGAGAAGCCATGTTGCAGCGGATCTCCACGGATGAAGTCCCGGTTCAGAATATAATCCTCGGGGGTATCACCCCGATTATTTATGCTTTTTTTACGGCAGTTATCTATCTGTTTATGGGGAATTTTTTTGGCGGTGGAAATGCCAAATATATGACATTGCTGGCAACGGCCCTGCACATCAGTCTGGTAGATGTCCTGGCCAGTGCTGTAAAGATTCCGATTATGCTGGCTCAAAAAACTATGATGGTTCATACCAGTCTGGCCATGTTTTTCAGCGATTTTGATTTATCTGATATCTGGTTTCGGATTGCTATGCAGGTGGATATTTTTAAAATTTGGAAATGGATACTCTGGATTATTGCCTTCAAGGTGATTTATTCATATTCAGGTAAAAAAGCTTTTATTCTGACAGGTATTATCTGGTTCCTTGGAGCTGTAATTACCATTATTCTGCAGGGTTTTTCACCCCTCGCATAAGAAAGTGGACAACCATTTATTTATCAGGGTGTCTGAAACGAAGAAAATAAAAACAGGATTGATTCATGAAGGTACGCAAGGTATTAGGGATGTTCATGTGTCTGGGGATTGCGGGATGGATTCAAGGTGCTCCACTTATGACACTGAGCGAATGTCAAGAACTGGCTTTGAGGGCAAATGGGGACCTTTTACAGCAACGGCTTGAAACAGAAAAAACCGGATTGACGGTTAAACAGAGTTATTCTGACCTTTATCCCTCTGTTTATGGACGCGTTTCAACCAGCTATTCCCATACCGATAATTCTATCGTTACAACTGATAACTCCGGTTATACACTTTCAGGGACGGTGAGTCAGAATGTGTTTTATCCCGGATTATTTTCTGGCTTAAAAGCGGCAAAATTTTCGGAAGAGGCGGCGGGATTGAATTTGCAGGATGCCATCTCATTATTGGAAGCTTCGGTGATACAATATTATTACAGTATCCTGGCCTCTGATGAATTGATTGCCGTCTATCAAGAAAATATCCGCTTTGCCGAAGAAAATATCAAACGTGTTCAGAACATGTTGGAACTGGGGGCAAGAACTGAATCTGACCTGCTGAAAGTGAAGGTTCAAAAAGGCCAGTTTCAAAGCCAGCTTTTATCTGAAGAACAACGGAACCGGAGTTTGAAACGCGAGCTGAATCTATTGATGGGTCAGGATCCGGCACAGGAGCTAAGGCTTCAGCCCATGAGTCCTGAGCCTGCCGGCCTGCCGGATATTCAGGATGCCCGGAATCTGATCAAACAAAATAATTTCTCTCTCCTGGCCTTGGAAAAACAGATTGAAATTCAAAAGCTGAATGTAAAAATAAAAAAAGAGTCTTATCTGCCGACGGTTTCAGGGGATTATACCTATTCATACAGGGATGACGACGGGGGAACAGTTAAATCCAATTCGCTGGGCTTATCGGCGAATATATCCCTCTTTGAAGGATTTCGAAGAAGTACAGAAAAGCAAAAAGCCGAGATTGATTTAAAGGCCATGCAAATCCGGTATGACAATACCGTGGCTGATTTGTTTGCCCGCCTTGATGAACTGTACCAAACCATGAAAACTTATCGGGAACTTACGGAAATTCATAAAATCAGTCTGGCGTCGGCAAAACGGGATTATGAGCTGGTTACTCAGCAGGTTGAACTGGGAGCAGGGACTATCCTGGATCAGCTGGACGCCCAGTTGTCGGTCCTTGCTTCAGAAAGTCAGCTCGTGGAAGCCCGGTATAATACAAAAATAACAGAAGCACACATAGATCAACTTTTAGGGAAATAAAATGAAAAAATGGATGATTCCGGTTGTCGTTGTGGTGATAGCAGCCATCGTGTATTTCAACTTAAAAATGAACAAAGAACAGGCGGTTGAAGTACAAACAGAAATTGTCAAACGCCATACTGTTGAAGAAAAAGTTTCGGCCAGCGGACGTGTGAAGCCTGTCACCCAGGTGGATATCAGCGCCAATGTCGCCGGTGAAATTATTGAAATGAATGTCAAGGATGGTCAGAATGTCCATAAGGGACAGGTCTTGGCCCAGTTGGATAAAGTCCGTTACGAAGCAGCGGTGGTTAGTGCCAGGGCGGTTTACTCTTCTACAAAAGTTGCTTTTGAAAAAGCAAAAAAAGATCTCAAAAGAGCGCAGGCTTTGTATGAATCGGGCAATCTGAGCCAGGCGGACCTGGATCAGGCTTTGGCGGAATATGAAAGTATTCAGAGTAATTTAGCCCAGGCGGAATCAGGGTTAAAACAGGCCGAGGATAATCTGTCCAAGACAACGATCATTTCTCCCATCGATGGAACGATAATCCAGGTTCGGAAAGAAGCGGGAGAAATTGCCCTGGGATCTCAATTTCAGGCTGATATTATCATGGTTGTGGCGGATCTTTCCAAAATGGAAGTGGAAGTGGATGTCAATGAAAACGATGTTGTCAGGGTCTCGCTGAATGATCCTGTGGATATTGAAATTGATGCCATCCCAGATACGTCTTTTAAAGGAGTGGTCACGGATATCGCCAATCTGGCCCAATCCACCGGATTGGGGACACAAGAAGCAGTTACCTATTTTACAGTTCTGGTTGAAATGCTGGAAGTGCCGGATATGATGCGGCCCGGCATGAGTGCTACGGTTGAAATTCTCACGGATAAGGCGGAGAATACCATTGCCGTTCCTATTCAGAGTGTCACCGTGCGACCTGCCGATAAGGTGTTTAAACCAGATGAAAAAGACAGCCTTTCTTCTTCTGTACCCAAAGAGAAAGCCGGGGACGAAATGGTTGAAGTCATCTTCCGGGTGGATCAGGATACCGTAACGGCAGTACCTGTCACCATCGGACTCAGCAGTCAGGATCTGTTCGAGATTAAATCCGGTATCCAGGAAGGGGATGAAATTGTCATTGGAAATCATAAAGTCCTGAGCCGTGAATTGCAAACCGGGATGCATGTCAAGAAATCCAAGAATGAGGAAACCAACGAATCCGGTAAAAAACGCTAAGGAGCTGAACATGGCCTTATTGGAACTGAAACAAGTAACAAAAGTGTACCAGGTTGGGACTGTGGCTGTTCATGCTCTTCGGGGAATTGACCTGATGGTTGAGAAAAATGAATATGTTTCGGTGATGGGTCCCTCCGGTTCGGGAAAATCCACTCTCATGAATGTCATAGGATGCTTGGATACACCGACTTCAGGAACCTATATACTGGATGGAAAAACAGTCCACGATGATCGCATTGAGCAAAGCAGTGTCGGTAAATTATCCGATGATGATCTTGCTTTTGTACGAAATCAAAAAATCGGGTTTGTCTTTCAGACTTTTAACCTTCTACCCCGCATAACGGCCTTGCACAATGTGGAACTTCCGTTGATCTATGCCGGAATCCACAAAAAAGATAGGCTGGATATGGCAAAAGAAGCCCTTAGAAAGGTGAATTTGGAGGACAGGATGCATCATCAGCCCAATGAGCTATCAGGGGGACAGCGCCAAAGAGTGGCCATTGCCAGAGCCCTGGTGAACAATCCTTCGATCATTCTGGCGGATGAACCCACCGGGAATCTGGACAGCAAAACATCCCGCGAAATCATGCAGCTCATGGATCACCTTCATGACGAAGGCAATACGATTATTTTGGTCACGCATGAGACGGATATTGCCCAACATGCACACCGGGTTGTCCACTTTCTGGACGGGCTAATTGCCAGTGACGAATTCACACCTAAGGGAAAAGGGTAAATGGGTCAGCTGTTTGAAAGTGTAATCATGGCCATAAAGGCCATTCTTCAGAATAAAACCCGGGCATTTTTAACTATGCTGGGTATTATCATCGGCATTTTATCTGTGTCCCTCATGGGAACTGCCATTTCCGGAATCGATGAAGTTTTTGAAAACAGTATTCAGGGGATGGGGCAGGATGTGCTGTATGTCCAAAAATATCCCTGGTTTATGATGAATGATGAATGGTGGGAATACCGGAACCGCCCCGACATTGAGGAGAAATATGCGGAACAAATCCTGGAACGAGCAAGCACCATTGCGTTTGCCACACCTTCAACAGGGCGACGAAGTGATGTAAAATATGGGAAAAATGCCGTGGAAAGGGTGGAAATCAATGGAACAACCTGGCAGGAAGCCTATATTTCAGCCCTGAAACTGGAATCCGGCCGCTTTTTTTCAGAACCCGAAAGCCGTTATGGTACCCGGGTGGCGGTGATTGGTTATGATATCAAAACAAGTCTCTTCCCCAATGAAGATCCCTTGGGCAAAGAGATTATCATCCAGGGAAATACATTTCGAATTATCGGTGTGATTGCGCAACAGGGTAAGTTTCTGGGACTCATGAGTATGGATAATATTGTGACGATTCCCTTGAACTCCCTGAAAAACATTTTTGGTGGCCGATGGGGAATGTCTATCAGCGTGAAACCCAAAGAGGGGGTAACGGTAGAACAGGCGAAAGAAGAACTGATGTTTATCATGCGGGGACTTCGGGGATTGAAGCCCCAAGAGGAGAATAATTTTTCCATCAACCAACAAGAGGCTTTCCGGCAGCAATTTGCCAGTATACGGATGGCGATCAGCGTTGTGGGAATTGGCATTACAGCCCTTTCTTTGATTGTGGGTGGCATTGGTATTATGAACATCATGTTCGTGAGTGTCCGGGAACGAACCAAAGAGATTGGTATTCGTAAAGCCCTGGGAGCCAAAAAGAATATTATCCTTTTTCAGTTTCTCAGTGAAGCCGTGATTATTTCTCTAATCGGCGGCACCATCGGAATTCTCATTACGGTGGGACTTGTTGGGCTTTTACAGAAGTTCTTTGTAGCGCGACTCTCCATCGATCTCATCATCATTTCCCTTTCCGTCTCGGTGATCACAGGTATTTTATCGGGAATGGTCCCGGCCAATCTGGCTGCACGCCTGAATCCCATTGAAGCCATCAGATATGAGTAAAGAAAAGAAGACATGATAATTGTTGAGGTTAAGATTGAGAGATTCAGAAATACACCCTTTGATGGGGGTGAGGAATAAAATATGAATTTGCATGAAGTGCTCACATCCTCCCTGGATTCCATCCGACAAAATAAGCTTCGTTCTTTTCTGACACTTCTCGGCGTTGTGATCGGGATGTTTTCCATTATTGGTGTGATGACGGCGATCAATGTCCTCCAGAAATCTGTCGAAAGCAATCTGAATGTTTTGGGGACCAACACCTTTTTTATTCAGAAGTACCCTGCAGTCCAAATGGGCGGTGGAACGCACTGGAAGTACCGTAACCGGAAAAATCTAACCTATGCAGATTATCTTCAGCTGAAAGACCGTTTTTCCGGCCCGGCCACAATCACAGCTGAAAACTGGCACAGTGGAGACCCCATCAAGTTTGAAGACAAACGGACAAAAAACAGTGTGGGGATTCGAGGCGTGACACCTGAATGGGAATTTTCATCCGGCTATTTTCTGCAAAGTGGCAGGATGATTACCCGGAACGACCTGGAACAAATGCGGAATGTGATAATCCTGGGACAAGATGTGGTTGATGTCCTTATGCCTCAGTATAACCCGGTGGGACAAACGGTTACCATCCGGGGGGTTAAATTCAAGGTGATTGGAACCCTGGAACGGAAGGGGAGTATTTTTGGCCAGTCCGAAGACCATGTAGTGATTATACCACTGACAACCCATCTGAAAATGTTTGCAAGCCGATGGACATCCCTGGGATACGCGATTGCGGTGATGGATATGGAACGGTTTGAAGAGGTTCAGGAGGAAATTGTATTCCATTTACGCCTGATTCGGAGTGTTCCTCTGACGGAAGAAAATGATTTTGAGGTTGTATCCAATACGTCGCTTATTGATACTTTCAATCAGGTAACAGGTGCCATCAAAATGGCCGCTCTTCTCATCAGTTCAATTGCCCTTATAGCTGCCGGTATCGGTATCATGAATATCATGCTGGTCAGTGTGACTGAACGAACCCGGGAAATCGGCATCCGTAAAAGCATGGGAGCCCGAAAACGGGATATTATGAATCAGTTTCTCCTTGAATCTCTGGTTTTAACAGAAATGGGAGCTCTCATCGGTATTGTTTTGGGAATTCTTGCCGGAAACCTAGTGGCTGTGTCCATGGATGTGAGCGGGGTTTTTCCCGTCCAGTGGGCGATTATCGGGGTGGTGATGTGTTCGGTAATCGGCGTGGTTTTCGGAACCTATCCTGCTGTCAAAGCAGCCAAGCTGGATCCTATCGAAGCTCTGAGATATGAGTAAAAATCTTTTTTAAAGAGATTTATTCAATATTTGAATATTTGATTTCACTGGTATAGTAACTGACCCTTTTATCCAGAGTGGGTACGGAACACTGAAAATTGCCGCTGTTCCCAGGTAAAAGCGCTGAGGAAGAATAAATACCCCCTGGATATTTCATATCATTACCCAATACAAAACTACTGTCTGCACTGATCAGATGGGCGCCTTCATCATACAGCCTGAACACAACCCGGACAAAGTCCGCCCGTTGATTTCCATTGTTTGTCACCTTTCCCAGAAATACTTTTTTATCGGTATACGTCATTTCTTTCACGGGACCATCAAATTCCAGCACAGGGGCCTGTTTTTTTATAAGTTCAATGTTTTTAATCTGCTCCCGCTGAAGCGTTATGATACCGATCAGGGTTTGGACCTTAATTTCGGACAGGTTTTCGTCCAGGATTGTCCCCTGAACAATGGTTCCGTTTTTTAATATAATTTGATGGGTCAATTCAGGTACGGTGATCATTTCCCGGATCTCATTCCGGATTTTTGGCATGTTCACTTCAGCTTTATACATTAGCACTTCTTCTTTCAATGCCTTAAGTTCATTTTTCAGTTGAAGAATCTCTTCTTCTGCCGTATAGTAGCGATCTCCTCCGGTATTTTTATAAAGTGCATCAGAGGCTGGAGGGACCTGGGCAGCGGCGGTTGATACCGTGATCCCAAGAAAACATAAAAGGTATGATATTTTCATTTGGCACCTTCCTGAAAATCACGATGAAGGGCAAGGGCTGTTTTCTCCATCGTCTGGTACAGGTTCGGATCCCCTGATTTACGGACAGCCGTGGCGATATCCGTCCAAAACATGAGATTATGTGGTTCTTCTAATGACTGAATTAAAAACATGAGCTCTTCAGGTGACTCAAATGCGATAAGGCCATCCACTGCTTTTTTACGCAGATGATAGGGGAAATTATCGTCTGTGGCGATTAAACGGAGGGAAGGTATAATCGCCGGATCGGAGAAATCTTCCAATACCGCTAAGGCACTGTTCAGCATCTGATTGTGCCGTTCCTTGCTCCGGTCCAAAAACTTAAGGAGGGCAAGCAGTATTTCTTCATCCTGAGTGAGATCCAACACATTGAATGAAAATTCACGAAGCATCTGATCTGTTTTTGGATCGCCCATGAGTGCAATTAATGCTTCTGTAAAGGCGGGTTCATTTTTATCAGCCAGGATCTGCAAAGCCCTTTCACGGGTCCTAAGGCTTCGTTTTGGGTCGTTGATAATTTTCAGCAGGACGGGGACAATCCCGTCATCGTCGTATTTTCCCAGAGATTTGGCAAAGGCATCATCCAGCTGCAAAAAATGATCATAGGATTTCTGATATAAATCCAGAAAGTGGGGGAGGCTCTGTAAATCCGTATTTGCAAAAATGCTCCCCAGGATTTTTTTCTCCAAATTGATCTGGTGATCCATCAAAGCTGAATATGCGTTTATCATCAAGGTGGCCCATTGGGGATCGTTCAGTTGCGCTGTTTCATCGGCGATAATTTCCAAGGCCCAGTATTCCATGTTTTGTGGTTCTTTCAACTGAGATTGGATCAGGCGATAGGCGAGGGGATCCCTGCTTCGAATGATATAGCGGAGAGCTTCTGCCCGGAGTTCCTGAGACTGCTCTTCATCTACATACGTGGCGATGATCCGGTCCAGGGCATTGGGTTTTTCTTCCAGGTAGCGGTTATACTGGTTTACAATCGCCCGGCTGTCCTTAAGTGGACCGCTGCCACTGCATCCCGCCAGAAAACCTGCTAAAACAAGAACTATCAGGGAATTTGTTTTCATTTCATATATTCCTGTAAGACTTTTTCACTTGTAAAAAAGGTACTGACCATGAGCTCCATCTGCCGGAGATAGACATTTTTTATCTGTCCCGGAGCCCAAACACAGACATCAATAAAGTAGGTCCGGTCTGTCACTCCGTCATAAAAATAAAAGCTGGAAAAAGGTCCGCCCATGGTTTTTTCCGGATGTCCCCATAGTCCACGGATATTGAAAACCGGGCGATTCCCCCAGTGAACCAGTCGGTGTGTAAGAAAGCGTTTTTCCACATATGTACCATCCAGATAATTCAGGCTCAGCCAGTGTCGCATGGTGATTGCCCATCGTTCATCCAAAACCGATGTAAGTCCACCCTTCTGCCAGTAAATGGTGACCCAGCGGTAGGGATCGGTTCGCCCCAGTTGAATGATGCGCTCATGGGGGTTTTCCTCCAGGATCTGATAACTGTGAGGAACCCTGAAAGAGAATTTGTATTTTTCAAACAGTTTTTTTGTAATCTCTTTCTCTTCGGCCTTATAATACATCTGGTCAAATTGTCGTTCAACGAATGCTTTCTCCAGGGCGTCATAAATGCGACTTCCCTCGTTCCGGATAAATGTTAAAAGGGTTTCATCATCCGGCGCCGCCAAAATGATAAAAATCTGTCGTTTGGCCAGTTTTTCTTTGATAGGGAACAGATACCGCTCACCCTTTTCAATCATGCGCAATGCCGTATCCGGCAACATTCGCTGAACATATTGGGATGTCCGATCCGTCCTATCCAATGTTGTAATGAACATGAGATTTTTGGATGTCCGGTAATCTCTGAAATCCGACAAAGGAACCGTTTCAAAATGGTAGATCTGTTCAATTTGCGGTGTCCGGATCTCTTTTTCCACCGGTTTTCGGATCTCTTCTTCAATAATTGCCCAGAGCGAGTCATCCACAAAGGTGTACACCGGTCCGTCATTTCCCACGGCCAGTTTTTTGTAAGGTTCACAGCTAAAAAGGGTTAAAAAAATTAAGCTCAAAAGAAAAAGTCGCTTCATCGTTGATCTCCGCTTCAGAATAATGAATGTCCTTAGTGATAAAATAGTCAGAGAAATGGTCAAAATCACATGTTATTTATGGGATGTCCTCTGTAAAGAGCCACATAACGGCTGTCTTTGCCGGGACAGTGGTTTTATATTTGGTATCAAGGGGGATTTTTTCGGCGTTGTAAAGCGGCGATATGAGTTCTGCATGTTTTCCGTTGATTTCAGGTACCAGGGAATTCATTGTGACAGGGACAGGCCTTGAGTCGTCATTGTAGATCAGGATCAGGATATGGTGGTCGTTTCTCCGCCAGGCGGCATAGACAGAATCTCCCCTGAGAATATGTTCCATGGGTACGGCGAACAGGTCGGGGTATTCCTGCCGGAGGCGGTTCCATCGCCTGAATTGCTCATAAAGCAGATTTTCCACCCCATTCCGGCCTTTCCGTGTAAAGGCTGATCGGGTATCCTCTGGAAAACCTCCCGGAAATGTCTTCCGGTTTTCGGGATCATGTCCGCCGGTCATTCCTATTTCATCGCCATAATAGATCTGTGGGATACCCCTGAGACCGTACAACAGGGTAAAGGCATTCACATAAGCCCGGATGTCTTCCCCCGTGTCTGTGAAAAAACGACCCATGTCGTGATTATCCATAAAGACTGTCATCATAGAAGGATTCCGGTAAATAAAATCCAGAGAGAGATTTTCATAGAATGTTTTGATTTTCGTTTTGCCAGTTGCCAGTTGATGAATCTGGCTGGAATGGGCAAAATCCGTAATGGAACTGAGTCCGTTCTGTAAGTCTGGCCGGGAGCTGAAGAAAAACGAGAGGGGTGTTTTTTCAAAGACCATGGTTTCCCCGAGGATAAAAAGGCCGGGATACTCTTTCCGGATGCCTCGTACCCATCCAGCGGCTCCCGCAGTATCCGAATAAGGCCAGGTATCCTGCCGGATGCCATCCAATCCAAAGGTTTCAATCCACCAGATAGCATGGGTAATCCAGTAATCTACTACAGCATCATGTCGTAAATTCATATCTGCCAGGTAGCCGGCAAACCATCCGGACTGGACAATTTCCCGCAAGGAATCCGGCCCCCACGTGTTGATAATATCAAAGATTCGGTAATTGCAGGGCTCAAAGTTATCCACGGTATAATTGATCCATTCGGGAGATGGTGGATTCTGGGCTAGAGGATGGGAAGGGGAGATGTGATTGATAATATGATCCATGATGACCTTTATTCCGAGGGACTGGCTTTTATCTACCAGTTCCCGGTAAGTCTGGAAATCCCCCAGATGTGGCTCAATGGCATAAAGATCTGTGGGAGTGTATCCATGATAGCAGTTGATGTAATTGTTTTCAAAAACAGGTGTCATCCAAAGAACCGTGATTCCCAGATCTCCAAGGTAATCCAGATGGTTGATCACGCCTTGAAGATCTCCACCGCGCCGGCCCCATGGGTGTTCAGGACGTACCGGGTCTTTGTGCCCCGAGATGAAATTCCGTTCAGTATCCCCATCTGAGAACCGGTCCGGCATCAACAGGTAGATGACATCCTGTTCATCGATATCTGCCGGTAATTTTCCAGTCCTTTCAAAAATGGGGAATTCCAGTGTGACAGATTCACGGCTCAGGAGCCCTGTTTTCTGTGTAAAAGTGAGGGTTTCTGTCCCGCTTTTAAGGATTTTTAGGGTCACCCGGTAATACGCCGGATTGGGATAGGGATGTTCTTCCAGAATTTTGGCGTATTCTCCAGTTGCCCGGGCGGAAAAACCGTTAAAATCATCTCCATAAATCAACAGGGTAACCGTATCGGTTTCCATGCCGCTCCACCAGTTTGGCGGCTCAATTTTTGTGATTGTCAGTGAAAAAAGAGATTCCGCCGAGAAAAAAAGAATCACCGGGAAAACCTTAAAAAAAATATATTTCATCGAAAACCTAAAGGATTGATTGAATCTTTTGCCGGATTACATTTTTGGGAACAGCACCAATAATGGAGTCAGCCACCGTCCCATTTTTAAAAATCATCAGGGTGGGAATAGACCGAATTCCGAATTTTTGGGAAGTGATAGGAGAATCATCCACATTGACTTTGGCAACGATAATCTTGCCATCCATTTCAGCAGCGATTTCAACCAGAAATGGGTTGATCATGCGGCAGGGCATACACCATTCCGCCCAAAAATCGACGACGACGGGGACTTCACTTTTTAAGACATCTTTTTCAAAATTTGCATCATTGACATTGATGACATTTTCAGCCATATTGATCTGCTCCTGATTTAGTGTTTTCAAATTAATCCGGTATTTAAAATAACATTTCCAGTTTTAGAACGCACGAATTTTGTTCCGTTACCGGAAAAGTGACCGGTTCCACCGGAGTATTTCCTGGAAGGTCGGCCTTTTTCCATACATGAGAACGGCCAGACGGAATATTCGGGATGATAGCCATATCAGGAAAATAATCCAGACTACCAGATATAGTGCCATGCCCAGAATACTCCAGAATGAGGGGGTGGATATCCCAATACGGGCAATCATCAGTAAAGGAGTGATTAACGGGATGTAAGACAAAATTGTTGAAAGACTGCTTTCAGGATGTTCCAGCATAAAAGAGATAAAATAAATGGGCAATAAAGCGATGAGGGATAGAATCCCCCCAAGTTGCTGAGCATCCCGTTCATTATCAAAAAGAGACCCCAGGGCGACATAAATCGTGCTGAACATCAAATATCCCAAAATGAAAAAGATCAAATACCATATCAGATGACTTGTATTCATAAGTCCGGATGTCAGTTGATCCGGCAAAAAATGGCTCCCTGCCTGATACAGGATAATCATGTAAATAAAAATTTGCGTGAGTCCCAATAGCCCCATGCCCAAAATTTTTCCGGCCATGATTTCCGATGGCTTTACGGAAGACAGGAGGAGTTCCACGATTTTATGGGTTCTTTCTTCGATAATACTTGAAATAATGCTTTGTGAGGTGGTAATAATACCCATAATTAGCACAAACATAAATACGAAGGGGGTCATGTAGCGGATAAGGATATTTTGACCGGAAAAGACACCTTGATCTGTAAGTTGATATTCCTTCAATTTTACCGGTGATCGGATGAAAGCCAACACATCCCGGTTCAAACCCGCTTGATCCATCCGATAGGATTCTGCCGCGTCCTGAATTCCGCTTTGTATCCGGCTGATGTGCTCAGGCCCCATATTTTCATAGTAGATTTCTGAAACAAGAGTGTCCGATTCTGACAGGTAGATAGTTAATACAGCATCTGCCATATTCTGTCCGATGAGGCGATGAATCAGGGTGTCTTTTTCCGTTTCAGTTCTGAACGATTGCCGGGTAAAAAGGTAACGGGGCATATTATTTTCCAGTCGGTATTTCCGGTTGAATGTTTTCTCAAGGGTATCAGCCAGGGTCGTGTCCGGGCACATCAGAATCAGGTATTCCGGTTCAGGGTCGCTTTTCATGGCAAGCATTTGGGGGCCTATGGCCAGTATCAAAATGATAAAAGGGAGGATAATGGATAGGATAAAGGCTTTTGACCGAACCCTGTGAACATATTCCCAGCGGAGGATTGTCCGGATATTTTGCCACATATTACGCCTCAACCCGTTTGATAAAAATATCTTCAAGGGATGGGGTATACCGGGCGATACCGTCGATATCCCAGACATCCGTCAGGCGACGGACCGCTTCTTTAAAAGGGAGGTTATCCGGCAAATACCCCCTGAGAATATGACCCTGGATGTGATATGATTTGAAGAGTTCGCTGGGAATTTTATCTGGCCGGGTTCTGAAACGGACCTCAATTTGCTGATCTCCATGTTCTTCTTTGATGGAGGCAAGATCGCCTTCCAATACAACCTGTCCCTTGTTCATCAGGCAGATATGATCGCACAGTTGTTCAACCTGGTCCATCTGGTGGGTACTTAGGACGATGGTTTTTCCTTTATCCCGGAATTCACGGATGATATCCTTCAGAAGCATTTGATTAACCGGGTCCAGACCGGTAAAGGGTTCATCGAGGATAAGAAGGTCGGGAAAACTGACCGAGGCAACTATAAACTGGATTTTCTGTTGATTCCCCTTGGAAAGCTCGCTGATTCTGCGATTCGCCTGATTGCTCATGCCGAAACGGTCCAACCAAATCTCACAGTGATCGGCTGCTTCTTTGAGAGAAAGTCCCTTCAACTGACCGAAAAACCGGATCACTTCCCGGATTTTCCGTTTTTGATAAAGCCCACGTTCTTCAGGCAGATACCCCAGCTTTCGGCTGTCAACTGTTCCTGATGTTCCTTTGCCGATGCGGATCGTGCCGGAATCCGGCTGAATAATATTCATGATCATCCGGATGGTTGTAGTTTTTCCCGCACCGTTGGGACCCAGAAGACCATAGACAGATCCCCGGCTAACCTGAAAGGAAACATCCTGAACGGCATGTACCTTTTCAAAGTGTTTTGTGACGTTTTCCAGCTTTAGCATATCAAATTTCCATAAGTAGGAGAAATTACTCTGCACGTATCATGAAAGCAAATTCTCAATAAAAATAATTATTGTAAGGTTAATAAATTCATGGTAGTATTATTAACAACACAATAATGCTGATAAAACAGAGGAGGACAAGATGTCAAAAGTTTTTGATGATATTAAGAATTTTTTAAATGACTGGTGGACCCAACACGGTCCCCAAGTGGAAGGCATGGTTAAAACTACGGCTGAAAAAGCAGAACATATGACGCAGAAAGCCCGCCTGAAATATGATTTATACCAGGCTGGGCGGGATTTGGCAAAAGCCTACGAAGAACTGGGTGAAAAGGTTTATCATGAGATGAATGAGAACAAAAAATTTGACTTCTCCGGGGATGACGACATCCAGGTGTTGATGGATCAAGTTGTTCTTGGTGAAAAGAAAGTCCAGGAAATCCGCAATGAATTGGCACAGGTGGGGATCACACCAGAAGATGATCCCTTTGAAGAGAAAGCACCGGAAGATATGGCCGCAGGCGATGTTCCGGAGACGGATGAGCCAAAGAGCGGAGAGTAACGATTTTCAGAAAACATGAAGCATCGGAAACGAGACATATCCCACATCTCCCGGAAATGGGGGGTGAGTCCCAATTTATCCAGTTATCTTGAAGAAATTGCCGAGACAGAACCCCTGCCGCCGGAAGAAGAGATTCGCCTTAGCCAGCTTATCAAGCAGGGAGATAAGGATGCCCTGAATAAGATGCTTTGTGCCAATTTGCGATTTGTGGTATCCATCGCCAAAAAATATCAAAACCGGGGACTTCCTCTGGAGGATTTAATCAACATTGGTAATCTGGGATTGATAAAAGCAGCTCATCGTTATGATGAAAGCCGGGGGTTTAAATTTATCTCGTATGCCGTGTGGTGGATTAAGCAGACCATACTTCAGGCCTTGGCAGAACAATCCCGCACGATCCGAATTCCCCTGACCATGGTTTCTATTATGAATAAATATGCCCGGGAGATGGAACACCTGGAGCAGACCTTTGAGCGGGAACCGAATTTCGAAGAGCTGGCGCAGGATTTGGATATCAATCAGGACACCTTGGAAAAAACCATTCAGCTCAGCACATCTCCCCTCTCCGTGGATGCTCCGGTCTGCGATGAAAGCGATTCATATTTTCTGGATATTATCGAAGATGAGAATTCCGAAGCTCCGGACAGAGAACTTATGGATGAGTCCCTGAAATATGAGTTGCACGATGTGTTGAAAAATCTTACGGAGAGAGAACAAAAAATCATAAAAATGTACTATGGACTGGAAAATTATCCTAAAATGACTCTTGAAGAGATCGGGGAAAAGGTCAATCTAACACGGGAGCGGGTCCGGCAAATTAAAGAAAAAGGCATCCAGAAGCTTCGGCATATCAGCCGGGCCAGGCTGTTGCAGAAGTTTTTAGGTTAATACTTGACCGAAAGTAAATTCCCCCTTAAAATATACCTATGAGCCCGCGTCTGAAAAAATCACCCAATACAAAGTTTCTCATCTTTTTTGAGCATGCATCGGAAATGCGGGAAATGGTAATTCCTGTCAGCCGGATGGTAAAAATTATCTGTCTGGTGTTTTTATTTTTGACCATGACTATTTACGGGTCTGCCCAATACCTGGCAGGTATTTACTATGAGGAGAAAATCAAGGCGATTACAGCGGATAATGATGATCTGACATCGGTACTATCCGAAATGCGGACACGGATTTCCACCCTGCAGAACCAGATTGATGTGATTGTGGAAAAGGATAAAACCTTGCGCCTCTATGCAAATCTGCCGGAGATTGACCAGGATATCCGGAAAATGGGCATGGGTGGTCGTGTGACGGAAGATTTCAATCTGGATAATCTGGATCCAGAAGATGAAAACGCTCTGGAGAAGATGGATTTGAATCTGAAAGCCCTTTCACAGACCATCAAGCTTGAACTCATGAGTTATGAGACACTTTTTGAAACATTGCAGACTCAGAAAGACCGGTTTGAGAGTATACCTTCTATTTCTCCAACAAAGTTGGGATATCTTTCTTCCCGTTTCGGATATCGCTTGGATCCTTTCAACGGTGAACGGACGTTTCATCATGGGATTGATATCGCCGCACCAACCGGTACCCATGTCTATGCCACAGCCGGGGGAAAAGTTGTTTATGCAAGGTATAACGGAGGTTATGGATATACGATTAAAGTTGAGCATGGATATGGATATGCCACTATTTATGCGCATTTAAGCCGTATGAATGTCCAAAAAGGACAAACTGTCCGCCGGGGAGATGTTATCGGATTTGTCGGAAACTCCGGCCGTTCAACAGGTCCACACCTTCATTATGAAGTGCGGTATAACAATACTCCCGTCAATCCAATCGAGTATATCTGGACCGACGCTTCTCTTTAATCACCCAGGCAATATAAATACCCGTTCCGCGAACCAATATAGACTTTATTCTCATGAACAACCGGCGTGGCTTCACAGCCAAAAGGTTGCGCATCCAGTTTTTTTAACCGGCCTTCAGAAGAGTATTCGAAAAGATATATTCCCCAATAACCAGCTGCGATGATTTTGTTTCCCACGATAACCGGTGTGGATATGGATGGCCCGATAAGTACTGAATCCAAAATAACAGGTTTATCATACCAGGTGCTGCTGTCCGGGCCTAATACTTTATAAGGTTGTGTGTTTTTATAATCGATGATGTATAAAAGACTGTCCAAAGTACTGACAGCGGCTATGTGAGGATATCCCTCCGGTCGTGTGTGATCATTGACGGATGCACTACCGATAATTCCGCCTTTCCACTCTGCCACTGTGGTATTCCCTACGGGCAGAAACCATTCCACGCAGGATGAATCGGGAGGCTTTCGGGGATTCAGCTTCATCACCCCACCTTTTCCAGGGATGTGCTGTTTCTCAAGGGTCACCAGTAAACAACTGTCCGATGTCACTACCGGCGATCCGTCCATATCACTGCCGGTGATAAAATCCCAGTCAATCTGACGGGTTTTTAAATGGTATCCATACACATGCCCTGAACCGGATGTGATATATATGTGATCTCCCAAAAGACAGGGGGAACTCTCAGTGACCAGATTTAAGCCATGGGACTGGTTATCTTCCCGGGCATAAAGCCGGTGTGATTCCAGAATGGGTGGTTGAAGAAAGCCATCCCGCATTTCCGCCTGTTCCGGCCGGGGATCAAGCACAATGAATTGTCCGTTTTCCAAACCTAAATATGCGAGAGAATCAACAATCAGGGCTGAGCCGTCCACATCCCGACTGTAACTGGCAAAAAAGGGGACATTCATTTTCCACAGGGCTTTGCCTGTATGATAATCAATGGCTTGATAACTGGTAATGATGGGATGATCCAGGTATTTATTCAGCCCCAGCCGGCTTCCCTGGAGAATGATCAGTTGGTCCTTGTCCGGAGATTCATACAGGGTTCCCGTCCCTTTGATCACATCATCAAAAGCATATTGCCAGATCAGTTCTCCATCAGAAGCCCGGATCTTTTTCAGGTGATGGTCATAGGCCCCCTGAATGATGTACAAGGTGTCTTCCGTTTTTACCAGTAAGGGCTGGCCGGTCCACCCACAACCTTTCCAGGTCCGGTTTCCGGCCTTTCGGGATAACGTGGTTTCCCCTTCACCCAGGTAGAAGGACCATTGCAGCTCAAGGCGATCCGGTGCCTTGCTCCCGTAGGCATTACGCCCAGGACTTCCTAAAAATGTACTGTTAATCAGTGAATCTTGTCCCCTTCCCTGGATGGGACTTCCAAGCATCAACCCCAAGATAAGAAAAGTAAAACTAAATCGCATAAATGAAACTAATGAGTTTTATGATCTTTCTTCAACATAAAAAAGGATAATCAGCTGATTTTATCGCTCCTTCCCCTTAAATTCCACGTATGAAAATATCTGTGGTTTTTCTGGACAGGGACGGTGTTTTGAATGAAGACAGGGATGAATATATCCGTACCGTCCGGGATGTGAAGGTTTATCCGTATGTGCCCGAAGCCATTCAGCAACTGACACAGCATACCCTCAGCGTCATTATTATCAGCAATCAATCCGGGATAAACCGGAACTATTTTTCCCGGGAAACGGCTGAGAAAATATTTGATCAGGTTATCCAAACCGCTGAATCTGCCGGTGGAAAAATTACGGATTATTATTATTGTCCCCATACCCCTGAAGAGGGATGCTCCTGCCGAAAACCCCGAACCGGAATGATTCAGCAGGCCATTGCCGATTATCACATCTCTTTGGATGAAGCGTTGATGGTGGGGGACAGCCGTTCTGATTACGAAACCGCCCGGAATGCCGGCATTCCCTTTATCCTGGTCCGGACCGGCAAGGGAAAAAAGACAGAAGAAGAATTGAAAATTACGGATCCGGATCTGATCGTGGTAGATACCCTGAAAGATGCCGTTTCATGGATTGTGAGGAAAACCTGATGAATATCTGCGTTTTACTGGGGGGTGCTTCACCGGAGCGGAATGTCTCCATTACCAGTGGAAAAGCGGTAGGACAAGCCCTGACATCTCTGGGTTATACCGTTTTTTATGTCGATCCCTCCACACCCTGGGATCAAATGGATCAGTTTCGGAATAGTTTGGAAACTTTTGATGTGACCGATAATCATTTTGACGATATGACACACCGGGACGAAAGGGTTTTTATAGATCATATCCATGAAATGAAGGCCATGAAAACCGATGTGGTTTTTAATGCACTTCACGGAGGAACCGGCGAAAACGGTATGATTGCAGCGGTTCTGGAAATTGCCGGAATTCCTTATACCGGTTCCGGCCCCCTGGCATCTGCCCTGGCCATGGATAAATACCTCTCGAAAGTACTTGCAGAAAAGGCAGGAGTTCAAACGGGACGTGCTGCCAGGATTACCTGTGAAACACAGATCATTCCAAATACCTTGACCTTTCCCCTGGTGATCAAACCCAACAGTGCCGGATCTTCTGTAGGGCTCCATGTTGTGATGGAACCCTGTGATATCCGTCCCCTGATAAAGGATGTCCTGACCTATGACCCGGTGATTCTGGCGGAAGAATATATTCCGGGACAGGAACTCACGGTGCCTGTTGTAGGCGGTGAAGCATTTCCTCTTATTGAAATTCTCCCGGAAGGCGGTGTATATACCTTTGAAACAAAGTATACCTCAGGAAAGAGTCGTTACCAGGTACCGGCACCCCTGGCGGATGATGTTACCCAAACCCTGAAAGAGAAAGCATTACGCATATGGGATATTCTAGGTCTGGAAAGTTATGCCCGGATTGATTTCAGATTGAAAGATGGACGTGAAGCATATTTTCTGGAGGCCAACTCCCTACCTGGCATGACAGCCACCAGTCTTTTGCCAAAATCGGCCAACGTCATGGGAATGGATTTTACCGCCCTGACGGATTGGATCGTCAGGGATACTCTGAAACGTTTTGAAAAAAAGGAAAAATCATGAGCCTGATTTTTTACAACACGCTCAAACGAAAAAAAGAAGTTTTCATTCCCCTGGAAAAAGATGTTGTTAAGATGTACACCTGTGGCCCCACAGTATATAATCATGCTCATATCGGCAATTTCAGGGCTTATATCTTTGAGGATCAGCTGAAGCGCTATCTAAAATATAAAGGGTTCAATGTTACCCAGGTGATGAACCTGACGGATGTGGACGATAAAATCATCCGGAATTGTTCAGAAAAAAAGATATCCCTTCAGGAATATACCCGGCCTTTCAAAGAGTCATTTTTCAAAGATCTGGAGCTTTTGAATATTGACAAGGCGGAGGTTTTTCCGGCAGCCACGGAACACATCGGGGATATGGTAAGACTGATCCAGACGCTTTTGGATAAAGGACTGGCTTATCGTACAGAAGACGGGAATATTTTTTTTAAGATCATGGCTTTTCCCCGTTACGGGCGGTTACAGAATCTGAACCCGGAAAACCTTCGAAGCGTGGGACGGGTGGAAAGTGATGAATATGGAAAGGAATCGATTCACGATTTTGCCTTATGGAAAGCCTGGAAACCGGAAGATGGAGAGGTATATTGGGATACACCTCTGGGGAAAGGTCGCCCTGGCTGGCATATCGAATGTTCCGCCATGTCCATGAAATATCTGGGGGAAACGTTTGATATACATACCGGTGGAGTGGACAATATCTTTCCCCATCATGAGAATGAAATCGCTCAAAGTGAGGGAGCCACAGGCAAACCTTTTGCCCGGTATTGGCTCCACTGCGAACACCTGCTTTGGGATGGGGAGAAAATGAGTAAATCCCTGGGAAATATGATGTATATCCGGGGCTTGATGGATAAGGGCTATTCCCCCCGGGCTATCCGCTATACCCTGCTTTCCACCCATTATCGCCAAAAGCTGAATTTCAGTCTACCTCTTCTGGATCAATCAGAAAAATCTCTCAAACGGGTGGATGATTTCCTTTTCGAACTCGATCAGATTCATGAGGATGGCCCGGTTCATGATAAAGTGAAAAAGGAAGTCGCCCGGATGCTGGGAAAATTTGAAGGCGCCATGGACGACGATTTAAACATTTCTCCGGCCCTGGCGTCTGTGTTTGAAATGATCCGAAGGATCAACCGGATAAAAACGAATCTTCCGTTGACCTATGGCGACCAGCAAAATATTGTAGCAGCTCTGAAAAAAGTGGATCAGGTTTTGGGGGTTATATTTTTTAGAAATTTGAATGAGTCCTCCGAATTATCTGATGAAGCCATTGAAGCCCGGATTGCTGAACGGAATCAAGCCCGGAATAACAAGGATTGGGCTAAGGCGGATGCTATCCGGGATGAATTGCTCAAGTCCGGAATTGAACTCATTGACCGGAAAGAAGGCACAAGCTACCGGCGGAAATAGCATGAATTTATCTTGAAATAAAAAAGGGCGGTTTGAACCGCCCTTTTTTTATGCTCTTTACAATGATTATTTAAACATAATGCCCAACCCAAGGGTGGCCGCATGATAATCGCCCACGAGGGCAAATTCGGCATTGATGAATGTCAACGGAAGGGGCTGAAGGGTTACACCGGCATTCATGCGGAATGTATTTTCACCTTCCAGGTCAAAAGAGAGTTCCTGATCTTCATCAATACCCGGAATGGCCCCGGCCGGGATGGTATAGGTCAGGTTGATGTTTGTCTGATCATACCCGGCACCGATATAGGGTGTAATTTTGATGATGGGAATAGGCAGACGTTTTCCCAGTTCAGCATGGTAATTGATATTTGAGGCTTCCAGAATATCTCCGACTTTCAGGACCTGATAGAAGGCACCAATAGAGACATCCAGAATGGGAACCGGCAGGTTTTTCCGCAGTCCGGCACCGTACATGGAGAACATGCCGAATTCTTCACTGATTTCAAATTCGGGAACGTAACGCCCCTGCACTTCGATGCCAAAGGGAACACGGACATTGGCCTGGATGCCGGCCGTGGGGACAAACTCAAGCCCGAGTCCACCAGGGAATTGAAAATCAGGTGCGATGTTATCCAAATTTTCGTTGAGGAAATTCATGATGGATGGCTGCAGATAGATATCTACCTCTGTTCCGGTCATGCCCTGTTCTTCCACCAGCTGAGTTCTGAGAGCCATGTAGACTTCCATGGGTGTGCGGGTAGAAAGCAATACACCATCTTCCTGATCGCTGGCGATGGTGGGCGTTTCTGTCACACCGCCGTTATCGTAAATGTCATTGAATGTCAGCGTCACATCATCCGGTTGAAGTTCTGCCGGAAGCATTGAAACACCGGACATGGAACTCAGAGGAAAGGTGATGGTGTTTTCCATCATGGAATATTCAAACATCATGGCGGCATCTGGGACAGCCACCGCGTTCACAACCAGCCCCACATCCACTCCGATGGGTAATGGAAGCGTACCTGTTTCTGTAGATGCTTTACGATATAAACCACTGTTTATGCCGGCTCCAAACCCTGTTACCAATGGCTGTACATAACCCCTGGCATTCTCCCCCAGCATTTTTTGAAGACTTTCTTCAAGGTTTTGGGCCTGCAAATGGGAGACAGGCATCAACAAAGCCAGAATAAGTACGATTCCGATCGCAGTTTTTAAACGCATTGTTCACTCCTTATGCTGTTATTACCTCTTCGTTTTACTTAATGTAAGAGGAATTAGGTATCATAATCAAAAATATTTTTATTTTCACTGTTGCCATCGTGAGTCAGGACACATATTGTTCGATTAATTTCACAAGATGAAGGAGTTTTGACTGTTCCTGAAGGGGAAGGTTACCGTTTGTTTTACAGATTTTTTCGGCTTTTTCGATATAATTCAGGATGTTGGCGAGGTTCGGTGTTTCCGGCTCCATCACGTGAAACATTTCTTTTAAAGATCTCAGGGATTCAGCATCGGCGGCTCCTTTGGGGATGTAGGTAAAATACTCCCTGGGTGCCGTGGATAAATCCCGTAAAAGATAAGAGAAATAAAGGACAAGCCGATTAATTTTGGGGTAATCGAGTTTTTCAGCCGAATCAAAGAGGGTGTGGTAAAAATGGTTTCGGCCCGATGTGGCAAAAATGAAAGGCCGTTCACGGTTTTTAAAGGCAATATAATTACCGGATGGAGGTACGGCATGAATTCCCATGCGCCGGGGATAAATACCTTTGACGGAGGTCTCCAGTTGGTTGAGAACCGGACCAATACCGCATTTTTCTCCGCCAATGAGAAAAAAAGAATCCATGATCTTCTCATGTGTCCCTGTGCCCAGACCGTGTCCCATCAGATCCAGAAAAATAGCTAAATCAATGGCATTCAATACTTCAGGATTGGCTTCGCAAAAGCGTTCTACACCCATGTTGGGAGAGTTGAAAAAGGGAGGTTCTTCTGCGTCAAAACAGGCCACCAGGATACTACGCCTGTCAGCCTGAGGCGGGTCGGCATGAAAATATCCCGCCGCCCTGAGAATGATACCCACAGCCGCCGCGTTGTCATCCGCTCCGGGATAATACCCCAGTTCATCATCATCGGTCCCCAAATGGTCGTAATGGGCTTCGATCATGATGTACCTGTTTTTTAACCGTCCTTTTCCAGGGATATATCCCAAAAGGTTGGCGACCTCAATATTTCCCGGCAATTGGGGAAGAGGCTGTATATATGATTCACCATAAAAAGGAAGAATACCCAATTCCTCCATCTGCTGGATGATGTACTGCTGTGCCCTTTTCCATCCCACAGTTCCGGTCCGGCGACCGGCGCAGTGCCTGGATGCAAGATAGTGAATGATCTCAAGGGTAGAGTCAGACATGGGAAGAATATTCACGGAATCCCCCGGAATAGCAAGAAAATAATGTTCGATATTTTAAATCTGTAAGAATCCCGTTACATTTCAATTAACTCATGACTATGGAACTGAACATTCTTGGAACGGCTTCCCAACTGCCAACGGCAAACCGGAATCATGGTGCCTACTTGTTACGCTGGGAGGGAGAAAATATTCTCCTGGATCCAGGTGAAGGGACCCAGCGTCAATGCGTGAAAGGAGGTCTTTCCGTGCCTGCTATCCGGACTATTTGCATTTCCCATTTTCATGGTGATCACTGTCTGGGACTCCCGGGAATCATTCAAAGGCTCTCCCTGGCAAAGATAACTGAACCGGTATCCATCCTTTATCCCGGAGAAGGAGAAGATTTTTTAAAGAGACTTCTGAGCTGTTCAGATTTTCATCAGACGTTGACCCTTAAACTTCTTCCCATACCCCCGGAAGGGATGGTTTTTCATACGGGAAAACTCCGGATTGAAGCCATCAAATTGAAGCATCGGATTCCAACTTTTGGTTTTCGGATCGTTCAACCCGGTGGATTTCACTTTGATAAAGAAAAGTTGGCTGCTGCTGGCATTAAGGGAAAATCCGTTGGGATTTTGCAGGAAAAAGGGGAACTTCAAACAGACAGGGGAGTGGTCTCCCGGGAGAGTGTTTCAAAGCCTGTCCCGGACCGGGTTTTTGCGTATGTGGCGGATACGGCGCCGGGAAAGCATTTAAAACCCCTTATGAGTCATGCGGATCTGCTGCTGTGTGAGACGACCTTTATGGAAAATGAACGGAATCTAGCGGAAGCTTACGATCACTTAACCACCGGCACAGCAGCAAAGGCAGCCCTTGAAAACAAGGTTTCATTTCTCATTGCAACTCATTTTTCGGAACGCTACCGGGATACACGCGTTATTGAAAAAGAACTTCGGGAAATTTTTCCCCGGAGTTATGCGGCAGAAGATTTGACCCGTTTCAGTCTGGTGCTGAAGACAAAGATACTCCATGTAAAAACTATAAGGAAATCAAATGGACAAGCGACCTGAACGCCCCACCTGGGATGAATACTTTTTAGAAATTGCCCGGGTGGTGGCCCGGCGCTCATCGTGCCTGCGCAGACAGGTGGGAGCCGTCATCGTCCGGAATAAAGATATTATTTCTACCGGCTACAATGGGGCCCCCAGCTTCCAGAAAAACAGCCTGGAATACGGATTTTGTTACCGTGAAAAACACAATATAAAATCCGGAACTCACCTGGAACTATGCAGGGCTGTAGGATCACATGCCGAATCCAACGCTATTGTGCTGGCTGCCCGGAACGGACACTCCACGGCGGACGGTACCATTTACATCTATGGCCATGAATTTGTGTGCAATATGTGTAAAGCCATGATTGCCAATGCCTTCATTCGCCGGGTTGTTTTGCAGAAGCCCGATGGGAATGTTGTGGAATTTATTCCTGAGCGGGATTGGACCGTCCATCCCGTGGATATGGCCGAAATTCCGGAAAAGGTAACGGAACGATGAAACAGTATTTCTTTGCTCTCATGGTGATGCTTCTAAGTTTTATTGACTGCCTGCCGGCTGCAGATGCCCGCTCCTATCTGATGCATTATAATGATCAGATGAACAAAATTTCCACATTGGAAGCGGATCTTCTGGTCAGTTCACGGATGCCGGGACTCACTCTGGCCGATCAGAAAGGAACACTCCGGTACCTGTCCCCCGATAAGGTGGATATCAGCGGCGGCTTAAAAGATGTGATTCCCCCTGAAGCTATTCTTATCAATTTACATCATGTGCTGATAGATTCTTCCGTAACCGTCCTGCCAGGTGTGGAAATGGTTGCCGGTGGAGTGATCCTCCGGATGCATGTCCAGGATCCTGCGGCCGGCCGTTTGGACTGGACAGTGACAATGGATACTATCCATTGGTATATCCGGGAAATATTTGTCCGGGATCCTAAAGAAAATACCGTGAATATTCTTTTTCGCCAAAAACCAGTCCATGAAGATCTTTATCTGCCCCAATCCATCGAAGTCCTGATGACAGCTGCAGCAGAAAACAGACGGGTCCCTAATCCCCGGAAACAACGGATTGCCCAGCCGGGTGATGAGGAATCAGGAACCATGACGATTCGCCTGAATCATTACCGCATCAATGATCCGGAGACCTATGTTTTTTTTCATCACTCCCCGGATTAGACCTGACCTTAATGACTGAATTTTGTATATTTTATAACTGATGACAAAACCACCTAAATATTTTGAAACATGGTTGGCCAAAGGGATATCCTTCATATTCAATCCCTTGTGGTTCAGCATTTTATTTATCATTTACCTGGTAACACATAAGGGGTACGACCGGGCGGATACAGTGGGAATTATCATCGCCGGTTCCTTGTCTGCTTTTATTCTTCCGGTCCTGATTATCGGTTATATGGTCAAAAAAGGGATGACATCCCACATGGATATCCCTGAACGGTCCCAGCGGATTGTTCCGTTTATGATTTTTTCCCTCATTTATCTGGTTACGTTTCTCATTTCTGTATGGATCGGTCTTCCAGGTGTTTTCAATGCCGTGTTGTTTGCCATTTTTATCAATACAATCATTTACGGGATTATCACCCTGTGGTGGAAAATCAGCATTCACTGTGCGGGTATTGCCGGTTACTTGTCCGCAACAACCCTGATTTTTGGCCCACGCCATGTTATTCTTTGGTTGATTATTCCCCTACTCTGCTGGTCCCGGATCCGTGTGAAAGCCCATACTCCCCTGCAAACCCTGGTAGGAGCCGTGTTGGGTGGAGTGCTAACATGGCTTGAGATCTGGCTGGCCGATTATTGGTTTGATATTTTATAAATCACGAGGTGTCTATGAGACGTGTTTTATCACTCATACTTGGTGGTGGACGGGGAACGCGGTTAGCTCCTCTCACCAGTGTGCGCTCCAAACCGGCTGTTCCCATCGGAGGCAAATACCGTCTGATCGATATTCCTATCAGCAATTGCCTGAATTCCAATATCCGAAGAATTTACGTGTTGACACAGTTTAACAGTGAATCCCTCCACAGGCATATTAACAGCACCTACAAATTTGATCCTTTTTCACAGGGGTTCCTGGAAGTTTTGGCGGCATCCCAGACTTTTGAAGATGCTCACTGGTATCAGGGAACGGCAGATGCGGTCCGGCACAATCTCCACCATTTTGAAAAATGGGATTTTACCGAATACCTGATCCTGGCTGGCGATCATCTGTACCGGATGAATTACGACAAGTTTGTCCACCATCACCGGTCCAGTACAGCCGATATCACCATTTCCGTCAAAGCCGTCTCACGGAAAGAGGCCATGGAATTCGGTGTGCTGAAGGTGGATTCAAACGGACAGATCGTCAAATTTGCCGAAAAGCCAAAAGACGATAAAATTCTGGATGATATGACCAGCGATACGGGGAATCCGGACAAACCCTACTGGGGCTCCATGGGGATTTATGTATTCAGCAAGAAAATCCTCCGGAAAGCCCTGAGTGACATTCAGAAAGATGATTTCGGCGGTGACATTATCCCCGGGGCCATTGAAAGCGGGTATCACGTCCAGGCCTATTTTTTCAACGGGTACTGGGAGGATATCGGGACCATTCGTTCCTTTTATGAGGCTAACATTGCCATGACGGCCCAAACACCCCCTTTTTGTTTCCGGGATCCCCTGATGCCTATCTATACTCATGCCCGCATGCTTCCCGGAAGTCATATCGGGGACACCTGTATTGTGTCTTCCACTGTGGGGGAAGGATCCATGATTCGGGCCACGACCATCCGAAAATCAGTGATTGGTATCCGAAGTGTAATTGATTATGGAACCACCATCGAATCCTCCTATATCATGGGCAATGATTACTTTGAAGAAGATCGGGAAACAAGCATTCCCCTGGGAATCGGACGCAATTGCGTAATAAAAAATGCTATCATCGATAAAAATGTCCATATCGGTAACGATGTGCAAATCCTGAATAAAAACGGGGTTGATTACAAGGAAGAAAGTCAGTACTGGATCCGGGACGGTATCGTGGTGGTGAAAAAAGGTGCGATTCTTGAAAATGAAACCATTATCTGACAGAGATAGAGATGAGAGGATAAACATGGCTGAAATCCGGAAAGATCCATTGATAAAACTTACTAAACCGTGTACCCTGAAGGACGATTTTCCTGTCCCCACGTATGAAGAGTGGCTGGCGGTTGTGGAGCCTTTTCTTAAGGGGGTCCCCTTTGAAAAGAAACTGTGCACGCCCACTTATGAAGGGATTACCCTGAAGCCCCTGTATATCCGGGCGGACCGGGATAGTGTCCCGTCAGATATGTATCCTGGTGGGGATGATGGATTGCGGGGAAACAGTGCCGCCGTCCATGTTGGTAAACCCTGGATTGTGAACCAGGAGCTTCCTTTCGCCCTGGCAGAGGATTTTAACAAAGCCCTGCTAAATGATTTGCAAAAAGGGCAGACAGGCGTAACCCTGAAATTGGATACGGCCACCCGGTTGGGACAGGATGCCGATTTCGCGAAGACGGAAGATGTGGGAGATGAAGGTCTTTCCATATCAGGATTGCGAAGCCTTGAGCGGGCTTTAAACAGCGTGGAACTCCCGGCGGTTGATCTGTCAATCGACGGTGGTTTTTCAGCTCTCCCTTTTCTGGCAGTTTTTAAGGCATATCTGGATAAAAAAGATATCGATCCCACAGCCCTCCACGGAAGTGTGAACCAGGATCCCTTTGCTTTTTTGGCCGGGAAGGGGTTTCTCCCGGTCAACACAGAAACCGTTTTTGATGAAATTGCCGAAACCATCACATGGCTTGACGGCACCCTGCCGGGCTTAAAAGGACTGGGAATATCCACCCTGCCGTATCATAACGCCGGTGCCCATGTTGTGCAGGAACTAGCCTGGATGCTCTCGACATTGGTGGAATGGATAAACCGGCTGGGAGAACGGGATATAACCCCGGAACATATCGTTCACCATTTACGGATTACGATGGGTGTCGGTCCTTTCTTCTTTATGGAAATTGCCAGGTTCAGGGCGGCTCGTGTCTTGGTTAGAAAAGTGCTGGAAGCCTATGGATTGAAAGATGCAGCCCGTCAAATCACCTGGCATGCCCGCCCATCCAGAACCAATCAAACCCTATATGATCCCTATGTCAATATTCTTCGGACCACCACGGAAGCCTTTTCCGCCATCCTGGGAGGCGTGGACAGTCTTCATACCAATGCTTTTCATGAAGCAGCCGTGGATGAGCCAACAGCTTTTGCCCGCCGTGTAGCCCGGAATATCCAGATTATTCTCCGGGAAGAATGCCACTTGGATCGGTTGATTGATCCGGCCGGCGGATCTTACTTTGTTGAGGCACTTACACAGCAGGTGGCTGAAGACGCCTGGACCTCTTTTCAGAAAACAGAAGAGCAGGGAGGCCTGTTGAAAGCCCTGGAATCCGGGTGGATTCATGACGAAATTTCTGCTGTAAGACAATCCCGGGAAAAAGATTATCGAAAGCGGAAACAGGTATTGGTAGGAATCAATATGTACGCCGATATCAAACAAAAAAAGCTGGATGCGGTACCTGTAGATCGTAAAGCAATTCAGGAAACGCGGGCACAGTATTTGAAAACTTTTCGAGTGTCTTTGGGACAAAAAGAGAATCAGGTTGTGATGAGGCATCTTGAGAATTTATCCCGGAACAAACAAAAGTTGGAAACAGCCGTGCAGGCGGTGTTAGCCGGCGCTACCCTGGGTGAAATTTCACGAAGCCTGCGTCTTTCTGCAGGGGAAGGTGTGAGTATATCACCTTTGTTGCCGTACAGGGCAGCTGAAATATTTGAACATTTCCGGGATAGGGGCTGGCAGGCGGAAAAAACAGAAAGGGGCAGGCCAAAGATAATTCTGGTCAATATGGGTCCGCCCGGCCAGCACAAGGTTCGCTCCGAATTCAGCCGGGGATTTTTGGAACCCGGTGGATTTGAGATCCTGGATACACCTGCCCAATCCACTCCGGAAGATGCCGCCCGTATCGCACATGAAAGCGGCGCCTTTGCGGTGGTCCTCTGTTCCACCGATGAAACTTATCCGGAGATTGTTCCGGCCTTTATAAAAAAACTGGAAGATCTTCAATCTCCCCTGAAAGTGATCGTTGCCGGTCGTCCCCGGGAAAGTATGGAAATGCTTGAAAAAGCAGGTGTTTATCGCTTCCTCTATCTGGGAGCCGATGCCGTGGATATGTATGAGGATCTGTGGAAAACGGCGGGAGGTGAAGCTCATGCGTAAACCGGATTTTACCAAAATTCCTTTTGATATTAAAACACCCCGCATGACCCGTGAGGAATGGGAAAAAGCTTTTGAAAAAGAGACGGGGATGTCAGTCCGTGAAGCGGTATGGGAGACTATGGAAAAAATTCCTGTCAAACCTCTTTACGACAGGAATGATACGGAAAGCTGTGATCATCTGGATTATCTTTCCGGGATCCCCCCTTTTTTACGAGGCCCCTATTCCACCATGTATGTAGGACGTCCCTGGACGGTACGGCAATATGCCGGCTTTTCCACGGCGGAAGAGAGCAATGCTTTTTATCGCCGGAATCTGGCGGCAGGACAAAAAGGACTTTCCGTAGCCTTTGATCTGGCTACTCACCGGGGATATGATTCGGATCATCCCCGGGTGGTGGGGGATGTGGGAAAGGCTGGTGTGGCTATCGATTCGGTGGAGGATATGAAAATCCTTTTTGACGGAATTCCTCTGGATAAAATGTCTGTTTCCATGACCATGAACGGGGCGGTTCTGCCGATCATGGCCTTTTACATTGTGGCGGCCGAAGAACAGGGCGTTGCACCGGAAGCGTTAAGCGGAACCATCCAGAATGATATCCTCAAAGAGTATATGGTTCGCAATACCTATATTTATCCTCCGGAAGTATCCATGCGGATCGTTGCTGACATTTTCAAATATACATCGGAAAAGATGCCCAAATTTAACAGCATCAGTGTTTCGGGATATCACATGCAGGAGGCAGGGGCCACAGCAGATCTTGAAATGGCCTATACGCTGGCGGATGGTTTGGAATATGTGCGGACAGGGATTCGTGCGGGGCTGGATATTGATGCGTTTGCTCCCCGGATTTCTTTCTTCTGGGCGGAAGGCATGAATTATTTCATGGAAATTGCCAAACTCCGGGCTGCCCGGCTGATCTGGGCCAAACTGATCCGCCAGTTCAATCCAAAAAATCCCAAATCCATGTCCCTGCGAACCCATTCCCAGACATCCGGCTGGAGTCTGACCGAACAGGACCCTTACAACAATATCGCCCGGACCTGTATCGAGGCCATGGCAGCAGCTTTGGGACATACTCAATCCCTTCATACCAATGCTCTGGATGAAGCCATTGCCCTGCCCACGGATTTCTCTGCCCGGATTGCCCGGAATACCCAGCTTTATTTGCAGGATGAAACCTGGATTACAAAAGTGATTGATCCCTGGGGCGGTTCCTATTTTGTGGAGTCCCTGACCCATGAACTTCTGCAGAAAGGCTGGGATCATATCCTGGAAGTGGAGGGATATGGTGGCATGACCAAAGCCATTGAGGCGGGTATTCCCAAGATGCGGATTGAAGAAGCGGCTGCCCGGCGCCAGGCCCGCATTGATTCAGGTCGGGAAACCATTGTAGGACTTAATAAATTTCCCCCTGAAGAGAAAGATCCCATCGAGATTCTCGAAGTGGATAATACGGCGGTTCGTCTTTCCCAAATACGTAGACTCCGGGAGATTCGGTCCAAACGGGATTATAAAGCGGTGGAAAGAGCCCTAAAAGCTATTACAGCCTCCACAGAATCCGGCGAAGGCAACCTGTTGGATTTGTCCGTGGAAGCAGCAAGAGTCCGGGCAACACTGGGAGAAATATCATTGGCAATTGAAAAAGTATGTGGAAGGTATCAGGCTGTGACGAGGACAATTTCGGGTGTGTATCGCAGTGAATATGCCGGAGATGAAGAAGATCTGGTTCAAAAAGTCCGGGAACTCACCGATGATTTTGAAAAGCGGGAAGGCCGGCGTCCACGAATACTCATCGCGAAAATGGGACAAGACGGCCATGACCGGGGAGCCAAGGTTGTGGCAACGGCGTATGCCGATATGGGCTTTGATGTGGATCTGGGTCCCCTCTTTCAAACACCGGAAGAAACCGCACGGCAAGCAGTGGAAAATGACGTGCATGTGGTGGGCATGAGTTCACTGGCAGCGGGACATAAAACACTGCTGCCCCAACTTGTTGAGGCCTTAAAAAAACTGGGACGCGAAGATATTATCGTCATTGTCGGCGGTGTGATCCCATCCCAGGATTATGACTTTCTCTACCACCACGGAGCTTCGGCCATATTTGGACCTGGTACCCGGATTCCGGAAGCGGGACTCCAGCTTATGGAAGAAATCAATGAACGGTTTGGGCACGAATGAGAAAAGCAGATAAAGATCAAGAGGAATTGGAACGTGAGCGGAGTTATCGACCGGATTGGGCGCCACCAGAGGATCATGATGCCTTTGCCGTGAAAGTGGTCCGAAGCGGACATTCGGAGGGGATGAAAAAAGAGATTACCAAAGGGCCCCGGCGGAAAAACCTTTCTGTAGAGGAGTACGTGACGGGTGTTTTAAAGGGTGACAGGCCGATACTGGCCCGGACCATTACACTCATTGAAAGCCAGTCTCCCCGACACCGGGAAATGGCGGGCCAGGTCCTTCACCAATTACTTCCCCATGCCGGAAAGTCCCTCCGCATTGGCATTTCCGGTGTCCCCGGCGCTGGTAAAAGCACTTTTATCGAGTCCTTTGGGCTTCAGCTTATACAAAATGGCCACCGTGTGGCCGTGCTGGCTGTGGATCCAAGCTCTTCCGTCACAAAAGGAAGTATTTTAGGGGATAAAACCCGAATGGAAAAGCTCTCCCGGGATGATCATGCTTTTATCCGTCCGTCTCCTTCAGGGGGAACCCTGGGAGGAGTGGCATCAAAAACCCGCGAAACCATTACCGTGTGTGAAGCCGCCGGATTCGATGTGATCCTGGTTGAAACCGTGGGGGTGGGACAAAGCGAGATCACAGTCCGTTCCATGGTGGATTTTTTCCTCCTCCTGCAAATATCCGGTGCGGGGGACGAGCTTCAGGGAATCAAAAAAGGGGTCATTGAAATAGCCGATGCCATTGTCATTAATAAGGCAGATGGTGATAATATTCAGAAAGCCGAAATGACCCGGAACCAGTTTGAAACAGCCATACATTACCTGAAACCCGTCACCAGAGGATGGAATTGTCGCGTGCTGACCTGCTCAGCCCTCACAGGATCCGGAATTCCTGACATCCGCCGGATGATCTGGGATTTTAAAGAGAAAACCACAGAAACCGGTATTTTTCAGCAAAGACGGAAAGAACAGGCAGTGAACTGGTTTTTCAGTATGATTGATGAACGGATGCGTGCCTGGTTTTATAATTATCCGGGAATCCATGAGGATATCAATACTTTGAAAGAGAAAATCGCATCCGGAAACCTTTTGCCCACAACCGGGGCAGAGCAAGTCATGGAAGGTTTTCTGGAAAAAATTTCCCCTAAAAAAGGGGAGTAATTAAGCTTCTGTTTGTGTAAGTTTTTGATTGGGTGCAGTAACACGCAACACGTAACACACAACACGTAAAACGTAACACGTGACGAGTGACGCGTCACAAGTCGTTGAATGTGACAGACTAAGAAATTGAGGGTAACATGATTAAAGGAATTTCACATATCGGGATTGCAGTCCGCTCACTGGATGAACAGATCCCTTATTACAAAGATATCTTGGGGCTTCCTTTGTTGGGGACTGAAACGGTTCAGGACCAGGGTGTCAATGTGGCAATGTTTCAGGTTGGGAATACACGGATTGAGCTCCTGGAACCCCTGTCAGAAGAGAGTCCCATTGCCAAATTTCTTGAGAAAAGGGGGGAAGGATTTCATCATATTGCTTATGAGGTGGATAATTGTGAAAGTTCCCTTAAAACGGTTGAAGAAAAGGGAGTTCGTCTCATAGACCATAAACCCCGTTTAGGTGCCGGCGGGCATTTGATTGGCTTTCTTCATCCCAAATCTACCTATGGGGTTTTAACTGAACTAACGCAGGAACACAAGGAATCATAAGCCATCCTTCAATCAAAAGGAGAAAATAGGTATGTCGATGCAGGAGAATTTGAAAAAACTCCGGGAAATGCGACAGAAAGCATTGGAAGGGGGTGGGAAAGCCCGGATTGCCAAACAGCATGAAAAGGGAAAACTGACTGCCCGTGAACGAATCGATATTTTGCTGGATAAAGATTCCTTTGAGGAATTTGATATGTTTGTGACCCATCGGAGCCAGGATTTTGGCTTGGATAAGAAGAAATATTTGGGCGATGGCGTGGTAACCGGATATGGAACCATTGATGGTAGACTGGTCTATGTGTTCTCCCAGGATTTTACGGTGCTGGGGGGAAGTTTGAGTGAGACTTTCGCCATGAAAATCTGTAAAGTGATGGATATGGCCATGAAAATGGGAGCTCCCCTCATTGGTCTGAATGATTCCGGGGGTGCCCGAATTCAAGAAGGAATTATGTCCCTTGCCGGATATGCAGATATTTTCCAGAGGAATGTAGAAGCCTCTGGTGTAGTCCCCCAAATTTCTGCGATTTTGGGTCCCTGTGCCGGTGGAGCTGTCTATTCCCCGGCCTTGACTGATTTTATCATCATGGCTGAAGAGACCTCCTACATGTTTATCACCGGACCGAAGGTTGTAAAAACTGTTACCAACGAGAATGTCACAGAAGAGCAATTGGGTGGAGCTATGGTCCATGCCTCCAAGTCTGGTGTGGCCCAGTTTTCGGCTGAAAATGAAGAAGAAGCCCTGGGAATTATCCGGAAACTGATCAGTTATCTGCCTCAAAACAACCTGGAAGAAGCTCCTTTGGTATCAACCCATGATCCCATCAACAGGGTGGATGAAGAACTGGCTGCCATCATTCCTGATTCCCCGAATCAACCCTATGATATGAAGGATATCATCTATCGAATAGTGGATGATGAGGAATTTCTGGAAGTATCCCGGCACTTTGCCCCCAATATGATCACGGGCTTTGCCCGTTTTAACGGCCGGTCGGTAGGGATTGTAGCCAATCAGCCCAACTATCTGGCGGGGGTTTTGGATATCAATGCCAGTAAAAAAGCCGCTCGTTTTGTCCGCTTTTGTGATGCTTTCAATATTCCCATCTTAACCCTGGTGGATGTCCCCGGTTTTCTGCCGGGAACTGCCCAGGAGTACCGGGGAATCATCAGCGAAGGTGCAAAACTGATTTATGCCTTTGCCGAAGCGACGGTCCCAAAGGTAACGATTATTACCCGCAAAGCCTACGGCGGTGCGTATGATGTGATGAGTTCGAAACACCTCCGGGGCGATGTGAATTATGCCTGGCCGACAGCTGAAATCGCTGTGATGGGTGCTGAAGGGGCTGTTCAAATCCTTTACAGGAAAGAATTGGAAGACGATTCGGATGGTCACCGCATGAATGAACTGGTGGAAGAATACCGGGAAAAATTCTCAAATCCCTTTGTCGCCGCAAGCCGGGGTTTCGTGGATGATGTGATCGATCCGAAGAATACCCGTTTTCGCATTATCCGGGCCTTTGAAAGCCTGCTGACAAAAAAACTGACAAATCCCCTGAAGAAACACGGAAATATTCCTTTATAGGAGATGGCATGTTTAGATACAAATTGACAGCTGCTTGTCTGGCAATAACCACTCCTCTCTTTTCGGCCATGACTGGTAAAGGATCCGGTTTTATTCTGAAAGTAACGATATCCGGTTTCCTGATTGTAATGGTGGCCCTCACCGTTGTCTATCTTTTTGTCATGTTGATAAATGCGGTGTTAAAGATGGCTTTTGAATATCAGCACAAACGGGAAGAGCGCCAGAAACTGGAGAAGGAAGTGGGAGAAAGTGCCGAGGGAAAAGGATCAAAAATTCCCGATGATACAGCCACGGCCATCATGATGGCCGTATACCTTTTCAAACGCCAGAGCCTGGAAGAAGAAAAAGCCAAACTTACATTTGAACGGTGGGCTAAGCCCTATTCGCCCTGGTCCAGTAAAATTTATGGACTCAGACAGCCAATCGTGACTATTAAACGAGCAGGGAAATAGAAGATGAAAAAGATGAAATTTCTGATTAATGGCAATCCCTATGAACTGACTGTAAAGTCCATTACCGATGATTCAGCGGTTGTGGAGTGCAATGGAACCGATTACGAAGTGGAAATTCTGGAATCCCGGCCGGAACAAAAGACGCCCCGTCTGGTCCGCAAAAATGTAGCCCCTTCCAGTTCCGAAAAAGTGGAACGGACCCATAAACCCACAGAACATGTGGGTAGTCAATATATTAAAGCGCCCATTCCAGGAACTATCCTCTCCATTCTTGTTAATCCCGGAGACTCTGTGGAAATCGGCCAGGTTGTGGCAAAAATGGAAGCCATGAAAATGGAAAACAATATCATGGCTTCGTCAGATGGTGTGGTAAAAACTGTGAACGTCAAACCGGGAAGTTCTGTGCTGGAAGGTGAAGTCTTAATTACCCTGGAGGTTTAATGGATATCGTCTTTGAATTTTTACGTTATTCAGGATTCGCCAATATAACCATCGGTCACGTGATTATGCTAATTGCGGGCGGTATCTGCATTTATCTGGGCGCCGCAAAAAATTATGAACCGCTTCTTTTGGTTCCCATCGGGTTCGGTATCATTGTCGGAAATATCCCCTTTTTGGAAGGCGGTGGATTACAAATCGGGATTTATGAAGAAGGCTCCGTCATGAATTATCTCTACTATGGCGTTTTAAAAGGAATTTATCCTCCCCTCATCTTTTTGGGAATTGGAGCCATGACGGATTTTTCTGCTCTTTTGTCCAACCCGAAGCTTGTAATACTGGGTGCAGCAGCACAGATGGGTATTTTTCTGACCTTTTTGGTGGCGAATTTTTTGGGATTTACCATTCAGGAAGCCGGAGCCATTGGGATTATCGGAGGAGCGGATGGCCCCACAGCGATCTTTCTTTCATCAAAACTGGCTCCTCATCTCATGGGTGCCATTGCCATTGCAGCCTATTCCTATATGGCCCTGGTACCGGTGATTCAACCACCCATCATGAAATTGCTGACAACAGAAAAAGAACGGAAAATCCGCATGAAACCGGCACGACAGGTAAAAAAAGTTGAAAAGATCCTGTTTCCTATCCTGGGTTTTATTGCCACAACGTTTATATCTCCAGGTGCACTACCGCTTCTGGGAATGCTCTTCTTTGGAAATCTGCTGAAAGAAAGTGGCGTGACCGAACGGCTGGCCAATGCGGCCCGAGGCCCTATCGTGGATTCCGTGACAATTCTGCTGGGGTTAACAGTCGGGGCTTCAACCCAGGCAACGACTTTTTTAACGAAACAATCGATTATGATTTTTGTTCTGGGGGCTGCATCATTTATGGTGGCGACAGCCAGTGGTGTTTTGTTTGCCAAATTCATGAATCTCTTTTTGAAAAAAGAAAATAAAATCAACCCCCTCTGTGGAGCTGCCGGCGTAAGTGCCGTGCCGGATTCTGCCCGTGTGGTTCAACATGTGGGGATGGAATACGACAAGACAAATTATTTGCTGATGCATGCGATGGGTCCGAATGTGGCAGGAGTGATCGGCTCAGCGGTAGGTGCCGGAATTCTCCTGGCTGTCCTTGGCTGATAAGTTTTTTATGAGAAAATATGCCCTTCTGGTCGGAATTATTCTCTTTGTGTTTGTTATATCTGTTCAATGGCTGACAGGACAATCCCCGAATTCTTTTACATGGCTCCCCGATTCAGTTTCCTGGAATGGATATGTTTTAAAAAAAACAACGGATGATCATCAGTTTTGGTATGCTGTGCTGATGAAAGAGGATGATACGCTGACAGTTTTTGATCAGGGCTTTGACCAGCGGATGACCCGGAGTGCCTTTATCCCCCTTCCGGATAAAAATGATTCCATGCTGATGGTTGAACAATTCAGCGGAGGTGCTCACTGCTGCTGGTCCTATACAATCCTCAATGATACCCTTGATTCGGTTTATATTTTTTTCCGTTCAAGTGATTATCCTGTGGGATATGGTGTGACTCTTGAGGACTTAAATCAGGATGGAATTCCGGAATGGATTCAGTCTTTGCTCACGTTTGATTATTTTCTCGTGTTAAGTCATGCCGTTTCACCCATTATTCCGGTTGTTTTTAAATATGAAAAAGATGGCCTTTATCCTGCAAATCCTGAATTCAGGGAAGTGCTTCTCCCACAGATTCATGACGATCAGCAGATCGTACGGAATTCATCGCCAATTCATTCACCCATCGAGTGGAATTCACCGGATATTGAATTGTTTTCTCATCTGATGCGGGTTGTTGTAACCCTTTTCTATGCAGGCGAATATAATCAGGCGACGGCATTGTTTGAAAAATACTATACAGCCCGAGATTCCCGGATTGTTTTTGATCAGATCATGCAAAAATTAGAGGCCTGTCAAGTTTTTCAATCCATCTATCAGCGGTATCCGGCAGCCGATACATGCTGCCCGGCCAAGTCTAGCGGTTGAACAACTTCTGCCAGAATGTTTTCTCCTGATATTGGTTCCGAACTTTGGGATCTTGCCAGCGCTCTTTCCACACACATTCAGGATTTTCTTTCGTAAGGTCCAATGCTTCGTAAACCTTTGAGTGGACAAGCTGCCGCCAGTCAAAATAATTGGGATATTTATAACGGCGATGAGGATGAACCGCATTTGTGAGAAGAATGACGAAAACGTCATGATCCGGATCGATCCACAGGGATGTCCCGGTAAAACCTGTATGGCCGAAACTGTTGGGACCGGCATACACACCGGCGGAGGATTCTCCCTGGGGACTATCCCATCCTAAACACCGGGAGTTATTTAGCAACATGTAAGCCCTCTTGGTAAAGAGTTCAACGGTCTCCGGTTTGAATATTTCAATGTCTTTATAAGTCCCTTTGTTCAAAAACATTTGAGCGTATATGGCCATGTCTTCACCGGTGGAAAAAAGGCCAGCATTACCGGATACTCCTCCCAGTCCTGCGGCAATCCCGTCATGAACTCGCCCCCGGATAAACCCTTCTTCCTGTTCGGAGTATTCCGTGGGAACGATCCGGTCCATCCAGTCGGACGGGGGAAGATAGGTGGTATGATCCATTCCCAGAGGTGTGTAAATATTTTTTTTCACGTACTCATTTAAGGGAAGTCCCGATACCCGCTTCACCATTTCACCCAGGGTAATGAATCCAAGGCAGGAATACACATAACGGGTCCCGGGAAGGGTATCCAAATCTGTACTCAGAATGGAAGTCATGATGCTTTCCGGAGTTTCTTCACTGTTATTAAACGATTTATAAGCCGGAAGCCCGCTGGTATGCGTCAGCAGGTGCCGTATGGAAACCAGTTCTTTCATCAGCGTGGCTGTTTCAGTACTCCCGGTAAATTCCGGGATATATTTTACGATGGGATCTTCCAGTGAGATCTTTCCTTTTTCATACAAATCCATGACAGCCGGCGTTGTGGCCATAACCTTGGTAATGGATGCCAGATCAAAAATATCATCAGGCTGGGTTTTTTCCTTTTTTTGATAGGTATGAAATCCATAGGATTTATGATATTGTATTCCGTCTTTATGACCCACAACCAATACAGCTCCCGGCCAGGCACTGTCGCTGATGGCCGCTTCGATAAGGGCATCCACTTCCTTAAAAATATTTTCATCCGCACCAAAGACAAACAGAGGAATCATCAACAAGCTTAAAAACAACTTGAAAACATGCGTTTTGTGTATCATAACATTCTCCTTACATTTTAACAAATATACAAAATTATGTGAAGAAGAGATAGTCAGTATAAAATGAGTGAACAATAAGTTTTTAAATAAAGTTTAAGAACTATCATTTCTTTTGATTTGTATCTTGACTTCATATTGGTTTTTCAGTAACATTTCTTTTGAAGAACATAAATATAAGGTGGCAGAACATTGGCGAAATCACAAATGTTCTGCATTATCGCAATAAATTAATGAGAACCAGAAATTAAAAAGGAAGCATCAGACAAGTTGATAAGGGCGAAAGTGTGTTTGCGAGATAAATTTTTATTAGTCGAAACTCTATAGAAGATAAGGAGCTTATACATGAAATTGTGGAGAGGTTTACTTGCGCTTACAATGCTGTTCGGACTTGCCTATGGACAGACATCGGGTAAGATCATGGGAACAGTAACGGACCAGAACGGTAATCCTTTACCGGGGGCCAATGTTATTGTAGAGGGGACTGTTTATGGTGCTGCGGCGAATCAGGATGGATTTTATGTAATCCTCAACGTGCCACCGGGCGTCTACTCAGTCTCTGCTTCTTATGTGGGTTATGCCACATTGACCCAATCCGGAGTCCAGGTGGAAATTGATTTGACAACTCAGGTGAATTTTGCCTTAAAACCCCAGGCTTTCCAGGGGGAAACGGTCACGGTTGTGGCCGAGCGGAAGGTCATGCGGGTAGATGTGGCTTCGAGTCAGACCAACCTGGGATCGGAACAGATCGAAGATTTACCGGCCACAAGTGTGGAAGATGTTATTGGCATGCAGGCTGGTGTGAGCGGACTCGAAGTCCGGCAGGGTGGAACCGATGAGCTGGCTTATATGATGGATGGTGTGTCCATGAAAGATGACCGGACCGGTCAGCCCGTTTCCGGAGTACCTTTAAGCTCGGTACAGGAAATCATGATTCAGTCCGGTGGTTTTAACGCAGAATACAGCGACCTCCAGGCTGGGGTGATCAATGTGGTGACTAAAGAAGGACGTGTTGATAAGTATTCCTTTGACGGGACCTTTAAATACAGTCCGGCTGCTCCGAAACATTTTGGCTTGTCCATTTATGATCCCAATTCAATATATATGCGTCCATGGCTGGATGATGATGTTGCCTGGTGGGGAACGGCACCAGAGACTTTCGAGGATCTGAATAAAGATGGATATTGGGATCCTGGCGAACCTTTCAATGATCGCAACGGGGACGGTGAATACTACAACCCCTGGGATGAGCACACCCGGAAAATGTATCCGGCCTTTCAGGGATGGAATGCACTCGCCAGTGACCGTCTGGCCAACGATGATCCCAGCGATGATATAACACCTACCGGTGCACAGCAGATTTTCAAATGGGAACACCGCCGGCAGGGGGATATTACCGAACCGGATTATAATATCGATGTAGGACTTGGCGGACCGGTTCCCTTTGTCAGCAAATACCTGGGTAATCTCAGGTTCTATGCCTCTTTCCGGAAGGAAAAGGATATGTATTTGGTGCCTTTGGCCAGAGATGCCTACGAAGAGTGGTCTCTTTCAACCAAAATCACTTCAGATATCACAAATAGAATTAAACTGCAGCTGACCGGTTTTCATAAAAAGACGGATGCTTCCTCAGCCAGTGAAACTGGACTTCCTTCCTATTTTTCTTCCACCATCTGGGGAGTGGCTGGTGCTTTTGGAAGCAGCTCTCAACAGCGCTCAAAGATTTTTTATCCTCACTACTATTGTCAGACGGATATTTGGAGTGATGTCTTTTCGGCAAAATTGACACATCAGCTCAGCGGAAAATCCTATCATGAAACATTGCTTGAATATCGAAGCACTGAATATCTGACCGGCCCGGCAGAACCCCGGGATTTTACACCCCGATACAACGTGCTGCCAGGGACTGAAGGAGAAGATCAGTACCTGGTGGATGAAGCACCCTGGGGATTTGATACGGATCTGACCAAAAGTATTGACGGTTATATGATGGGTGCAAAAAGCAATGCCCGGGATTCCACCAAAACCTGGGCATTCAAGGCCCGCTGGGACTTTGTTTCGCAGGTCAATCAGAATAACCAGATTAAAACCGGGGCCCAGTTTGAGTATTTCAACTATGATATGAACTATGGTGCCGTTAACCCTGCCCTGCCCGCCGGTCGTCCATGGACGGATTGGGAAAAATCTCCCTGGCAAATCGGTGCCTATATCCAGGATAAACTAGAATTCGAGGGCTGGGTGGCTACCATTGGAATGAGAGCCGAATATTTCAACCCCAATACGGACTGGTTTGATTTTGAACCCTTTGACAGAACCATTAAAACTGTCGCTTCCAGGGAAGTCACAGATGAAGATAATCTGCCCATGAAACGGGCAAAAGGGCTCTTTACTCTTATGCCACGTATCGGGATTTCACATCCCATTACGGTTGATTCGAAACTCTACTTTAACTACGGTCACATGAGACAACGCTTTTCACCCTCTGAGTTATTTGGAATCCAGCGGGTCTATGGAGGTTCTCTTTCTTACCTGGGTGATCCTGAACTTCCCATGGAAAAAACAATCGCCTATGAGCTGGGTTATGATCACTCTCTCTTTGATATGTACCTGATCCATATTGCGGCGTATTATAAAGATAAATCCGATCAGGCCACCACGGTTCGTTACCAGGGCGTCGGTGGTGTTGTGGATTATTATCAGTATAGTAATTTGTTGTATCAGGATATCCGTGGACTTGAAATTGAACTCCGGAAGCGAATTGGTGATTGGGTCACGGGATTTGTGAACTATGAATATTCTGTTTATTCATCCGGTAACTTTGGTGTAAGATCCCAAAATGAAAACCCGGCGGTCCAGCGTGACACCGAGCGGAATATCAATCTCCAGAAACAGTATAAACCCGTGGCTCTCCCACGGATTAAATACAATATCGCTTTTAAAACACCACATTATTTTGGTCCGGAAATGGGTGGACTCGCACCCCTTGCCAACTGGCAGCTTGCTTTCACGGGTACATGGCGGAAAGGCGGTTATCACACCTTTGGAAATAACCCTTCCATTATCAATAACGTGCGCTGGGTGGATAGTTGGGGACTTGATATGCGCGGTTCAAAGACCATTTCATTGAACCAATTCAGAATCCAGATCATTGCGGATATTTATAATATCCTCAACAAGAAATCACTGTCCACCGCTGCCCTGGGTGATTCCTACCTTGTCCCCGGCGTGTATGATATGTATCAGGAGTCCTTACATTTTAATGAAAGTGTGTATGAAGAGTTAGGACTCCGGCATATTGCCGGTGATGATAAAATGGGATACTACCGTGACCCGGGTGTCCCTTATCAGCCACTGAAATATACATCCCGGGCAACCGGACTCACACAGCCTGATCCGAAGACTTATTACTATGTGGGTGATGTAGCTGATCTTCAGGAACTCTTCCCTGATGATAATATACCGGAAGATCTTTCTGATACGGAACGGTATGTACAGTATGTGAATAATGAGTGGACTCGTGTTGATAAGAGTACAGTCCAAAAAGTTCTGGATGACAAAGCCTATATTTTCAATCCTGTGAATGAATCGTTTCTCTTCCTGGCTCCCCGGGATATCTTCTTTGGCATCCGGATTTCTTATGATTTCTAATAAGACGAAGGTAATGAAAAGAAAAGGAAACACATGATGAATAGAACTTCAAAAATATGGACAGGACTCATACTGATCTTTCTGTTTCTTGGCTTAACGGCGACGGCTGAAGCGCAGGTTGAAGCCAGGTGGATAAAGGTCGGGAATCTGCATAATTTCTATCAGGCACACGGATCGGAGCCTGAAGAAGCATACGGGTCTGAACAGCAGTTTGGATTCCGGTGGCCGGCCTGGTTTGATCACCAGGATATGCAGGCTGCCAAGGCAATCTGGATTGGTGTTAAAGATTTTGACGATCCCATTGCCAATCAGGTCTATCCCTACAAAGTGGTCCATACCGGTCCCCGCCCTGTATCCGGATCGGAAACGAATGAGATTATGCCGGTTGAGCTGAAAATGGTTGCCCGTTATAATGCACCGACGGTTCTGGTGGACGGAGCCGTTGCCTCTGACCTCTTTTACGATGACCAGGTGGATGAACTGGATCTGAATCTCCCTTCGGACCGGATGATCTATAACGAATGCAATACATCAGTCGGTATCTCTTTTACCCGGAAGATCTATGCCTATACCCAGCAATATATGGACAATTTCTTTATCTATGAGTATACATTCACCAATACCGGTATCTGGAACATCAACGGAGATACCTTTGAAGACAACCGAACCCTCGAAGGGGTTTATTTTCACTGGCAATTCAGAAATGCTATAGCAGGTGAAGGTACTGTAGAGACAGCTGCAGCCAGTGACTGGTACGGACGCCCCGGCTGGAATACTCCCCGTGATATGCGCTGGGGAATCAACACCATGAATGATGTACTGGGGACCAAACCGGATAAACCAAATTTTACCAATGACTATGAATCAGATGAGCGCTATACATCCACCATTTTAGACACTCAAACAGGTGTGGACCAGCTCATAGATCCCAATGCCGGCGTTACGCCGGAAAATATCATGCGTTTCTATGTCAGCTGGCATGGATATCACAGCGAGTTGAGAGATTTATATGATAATATTGGATCTCCAAATTACCGTGGATATGCACCGGACGGCCGTCTGGGTGCCTGGCAGTATATGGGTGCTGTGACCATACATGCAGATAAATCTCCCACGGATCCCACCGATGATATTAATCAGCCGGCCAGCACGCCTTTTGTGGAATCAAATGCCCAGGAAACCCAGCCCAATGACCAGTTCAGTGCCACACGGATGCAGAATGAATATTTGGGACTCCTGGATGTGGGTCATCCGGTTGCCGGAAGTCATGCCGTACAGGTGGGATTTGCAAATCCCGATGAATGGCAGAATCCTGCAGGGGGTTACTCACAAACCATGGCTTTTGGACCCTACACCCTTGCTCCCGGAGAAAGCGTGAAAATCGTCTGGGCTGAAGCAGCCGGTGGATTGGGCCGCTCGCCCTTTGGTCGTGAAGGCGATATCCGGGGTGAAGTGGGGAGAAACTGGTATGATGTTGTGGCTGACGGGAAGACAAAAACTTTGACGTTTCCCGACGGAACAACACAGACTGTCAGCACAAAAGACGATGCTGATTTGTATAAAAACACCTGGGTATATACAGGCCGGGATTCCATTGTTCAGGCTTTTCGCCGGGCGATAGACCTTTACCGGAACAAAGGACTCGATCTTGGTACCGAATATCCTCCGGCTGCTCCATCTTACTTTGAAGTCACATCTCAAGGAAACCGAATAGCTTTGAATTGGGATGCCAGTGAAGATGAAGCGGAATCCTGGTTTGAAGGATATAAAGTGTATCGAGCCCAAGGAGACCGTTGGGATTCTACCTATATTGAAATTGCGGATCTGAATAAAACAAATGGAAATATTGCCAACGAATTTTTTGATTATACAGCAGTCCGCGGCCAAAGCTATTACTATTTTATCATCTCCTATGATGACGGAAGCCGGAATACCATTGAACCCGGTGTTCCTTTATACAGCAGTCCACACCTGACCCGCACCAACACGGCCGCCACTCTGCAGAAACCACCGGCTGAAGATATGAGTGAAATCCGGGTGGTACCGAATCCCTACAATATATCAAATATTAATTACCAATATGCCGGCGAACCAAATAAAATCATGTTTGTGAACCTTCCCAATGAATGTAAAATTAAGATTTTTACTGAACGGGGAGATCTGATCTATGAAATGGATCATTCGGGTAGTGGTGACCGGCGCTGGGATCTGATTACATCCTCACGCCAGATTGTAGTGAGCGGTGTATATATTGCAACTTTCGAAGATCCCGACGGCAATATGGTGTATCGTAAATTTGTAGTGATTCGATAATAGAGAATATGAGGAGATTAAAAATGAATAAAAATCCCATGATGAAATTGGTTCTGCTCATAAGTATCGCAACACTCGCTTTCATGAGCAGCTGCGATGTCCTGAATGACTTCGAAGATGAAACCTATGAGATGGAACCTTATGATGCTTCCGCCGCTTCATCCTACAGAGCAACTATCAAAAAAGCTCTCAGTGGATCGGTGAAATTACACAGTAACCCGGATAGTCTGAGTCTTGATTCCCTCCATATTATTCTGACACTTGAGGATACACTGGTTCTTGAAAATGGAACTATCTATCTTCCCACAACAGACTACCTGTTTACAGCGAATGAACTTCTGACTCGAATTGATACAATTCCTGTTTACGACACCACGTTTGTAAATGATACCACCTTTACCATTGATACCACTGAAGTGATTGAAGAGGTCACCAGTTATACGAAAACTGTTGCTCCTGCCAGTGCTCCTACGACGTATTTTGTTGTAGAAGGCGTGAATACCGGAGAAGTTGTTTTCTACTTCAATGACTATATCCGTATCAATGTATATGATCCGGAAGCCCCGGAAGAACCCCTTGAAGTGCTGGATGAAACCATTCCCCTGGAACTGTCCTCAGGTATTTTTACCGTGGCAAACCGGGTGGCTCAACCTGTGGTAAAATCCAGGTATGTGTACGAGCTTCAGTCCGGAAAATCATATCTGGTGGAGATTCAGAAATTGGAACAAACACTGGGAAATTCTTATAACACAGTGATTATCAATAAATAACTCCGGAGGAATAGATACAATGAGAAAATATACAGCCTTTGTGCTAGTCTTGCTGATCTTATGCGCATCCTTCGCGACAGGTGCCGAGAAGAAACTGGCCCAGACCGGGTATCAGTTCCTGTCCGTGAATTCAGATGCCCGGGCGGCAGCACTGGCCGGAGCCATGACCACTGTGGAAATGGGTTCCGCGTCTTTGTTCTACAATCCGGCAACCATGGCCAATATGCCTACAAGAATCGATGCCATGGCTTCCCAAAATTCCTGGATTGCTGACATTAATCATAACACGTTTAGCCTGGCCCTGAATCCGTCACAGAATAAATACGGTGTGTTTGGCGTGACAGCCCATGTGGTTGACTACGGCGAAATGCAGGGAACGATGGTGTGGTCCAATGATAAAGGATATGTGGATACCCATGTATTTAACCCTTCGGCCATGCAGGTGGGTATTGGATATGCCAAATCTCTCTCTGCAAAATTTTCCATCGGCGGCCAATTGAAATATACAGCCCAGCAGTTTGGGAAGAGCAATGTGCAAATGACAGATAGCCTGATCACCAAAAAATACAAAACCAACGCGGTGGCCATAGATTTTGGTACCCTTTTTAACACCGGATTCCGGGATGTGAAGTTTGGCATGACAGTCCGGAACTTTTCCAACGAGATAAAATACATCGATGAGAGTTTTCAGCTACCCCTTACGTTCTCAATTGGATTAACTGCTAATCTCATGAATTTTATCCCCGCTGACATGCCAAATCATAACGTGGATGTCTATGTGGATTGGGCACATCCCCGGTCTTATCCCGAATACCTGAACCTGGGTATTGAGTATAGCTTTGTGAGGAAATTTTTCCTCCGGTACGGGTTCGAACAAAACCGGGACGAAAGCGGCTCCAGTTTTGGATTTGGCCTGAATGCCTTCGGGGTCATTTTCGATTACAGCTATACCCCCATGAAAACATTTGACGATATTCAGAGATTTACTCTGAGAGTATCTCTCTAGAGGAGTATCCTTATGAGCAGGATTTTCTATAAAACAATGGTTTTGATTACCCTGGTGGGACTTCTGTTACTGCCTGTTTTTTCACAGGCTGCCCAATCAGGAAAAATTACGGGTCAGGTGACCAACGAGGCCGGTAATCCCCTGCCGGGGGTTAACGTGATTGTTGAAGGGACCATGCTGGGTGCCGCGACAGATGAAAACGGGTACTATTCCATTCTGAATGTTCCGCCAGGTACCTATGAATTATCTGTTTCCATGATTGGTTATGAAAAAGTGACGGTCCGAAACGTCAGTGTCAATATGGGTCTTACGACCATCATTGATGTAACCTTAAGAACCCAGGCAGTGGGCATGTCTGAAGTAGTGGTAGTGGCCGAAATGCCGGTCGTGGTCCGGGATATATCCAACAGCCAGCTGAATATTAATTCTGAAAAAATTGAAGCACTGCCTATTAATGAAATAACGGATGTGATCGGACTTCAGGCCGGTGCCCAGGGATTGACGATCCGTGGAGGCAGTTCCAGACAAACGTCGTTTATTGTGGATGGAATTGTCATGAACGATGAGCGCTCCAATGATCCCTATTCCGCGGTCAGCTTGAGCACTGTTAAAGAAGTTCAGGTCCAAACCGGTGGGTTTAATGCGGAATACGGTAATATCCGTTCCGGTGTGATAAATGTCGTCACCAGCGAGGGAAGCAAAGAATCCTATAACGGTTCTCTCTCTTTTCAATATAAACCGGCAGCGCCAAAACATTTCGGCATTTCCCCTTATGATCCTATGTCTTACCATAACAGGCCTTATCTGGATGATGAGGTGTGCTGGTATGGCACGGATCCTGATCCAGAAACCGGGTATGAACCCTGGGACCGTTTTACGCGGCGCCAATATCCCTCATTTAAAGGATGGGTGGCCGTATCACAGGAAACCTTGTCTGATGATAATCCGGACAATGATCTTTCACCTACAGGTGCCCAGCGCGTCTATCGCTATAACCACAGGCGCCAGGGCGATATCAAAAAACCGGATTATGTGGGAGATTTTTCATTTAGCGGCCCTGTTCCGGTCATTGGGAAAAAACTGGGTGATTTGCGGTTCAACCTGTCCTACCGCGATCTGCAGGAAATGTTCTATATCCCCCTTTCAAGAGATGCCTATTCAGAAAATATCGGCCGTCTGAAACTGACTTCAGATATTTCAGATGATACCAAACTGACTTTGACAGGGATGTATGGTGAGATTCATTCTACTTCTACTTACAATTGGACCACAACACCCACAGGCGATGTAGTCCGCTCCTCGTATACCCTGGCCAGCCTGGCGAAAACCAAAGAATCCCTCTACGTCCCCTATTACTACAGCCCTGCTTCCATTTACCGGACGATTGTCGGCGCGAAACTGAACCATATTATTAATTCTGATTCCTATTACGAAGTGACCCTGCAGATGAATAAGAACATCTATAATACCTTTCAGGGAGATCTTCGGGATACCTCCAAAACGGTAGAAGTTTTCCCCGGATATTTTATGGATGAGACTCCTTATGGTTATTGGGGATATGGAACCGGCTCAATTGGGGATAATATCCGCACCGGCGGTTGGATGAACCTTGGCCGGGATAATTCAGTGGTGACCACTTATTCCGCCCGCTATGATTATACAAACCAGATTAACCGGTCCAACCAGATCCGGACCGGTGTAGAACTGGTTCTCAATGACTATGATATCAAATCCTTCACCTCCAACCCGGGTATGACGACATGGAACCGTGAACAAGTTTACCAGGTTTTCCCTTATCGTATCGGGGCGTATATCCAGGATAAAATGGAATTTGAAGGTTTTATTGCAAATATCGGCCTCAGGTTGGACTATTCTGATGCTAATACCGATAAGTACCTCCTGGATCCCTATGATGACTTTTTCAAACAGGGGAATGGACATCTCATTGAGGAACAAGCCCCCCGGGAAGATTCTAAACCCGCTGTTGCTCTGAGTCCTCGCCTCGGGATTTCACACCCTATCACCGAAAACTCCAAACTCTATTTCAACTATGGGCACTTTCGTTCAGAACCTGAATCAACACATCGCTTCCGCTTGCAAAGAGAGTATAACGGCCTTGTGACATCCATCGGGAATCCCAACCTGGATTTTGAAAAGACCGTAGCCTATGAAATCGGTTATTCACAGAATTTGCTGGATATGTTCCTGGTGAATATTGCAGCCTATTATAAAGATGTCACCAATCAGGTTGGTTGGATTACCTATCAGAATATTAACAGTTCTGTCCGGTATTCTATCACCGATAATAATAACTATGAGGATATCCGTGGTATTGAGCTTACGCTGGATAAACGGTGGGGCACCTGGATTACAGGTTTTGTGAATTATACCTATATGGTTCGTTCTTATGGATGGTTTGGATACCAGATGTACTATCAGGATCCCAATGCTATGCGGGCCTATTTAAGGGAAAACCCCTACCAGGAAAAACCCCATCCCCAGCCCTATGCCCGGGCTAATATCGACCTCCATACTCCGGATCAGTTCGGACCGGTTGTGGGGGGTGTTTATCCGGCAGGCGGCTGGGATGCCAGCTTCCTTTTTACCTGGAATGCCGGGAGTCAGACAACCTGGAATCCAACCGGTGTGGTGGGTCTTACAAACAATGTGAAATGGGTGGATACCTATAACCTAAATCTCAGACTGACGAAATCCATGAGTTTTGAGAAATTTAAGCTCCAGCTCTACATGGATGTTACAAATCTTCTGAATACAAAATTCCTCAGTTATAATGGGATTGCCGATACCTATGATTATAATGATTATCGTGAATCTCTCCATTTTGACCGTAAGGTTTATGAAGATCTTGGAATCGGTGGTATTCCCGGGGAAGATAATCTGGGCGCTTACCGGGATTGGGATACAGAATTTCAACCCATGAGGTATCTTGAAAATATTTCTAATGATATTAACGCAGATAAAACATGGTACTATATCGGTAATACCGAATCACTGGTTGAAAGATTCCCGGATCTCTTTACTTCACCTGAAGATATATCAAAAACCGATCGTTTTGTCCAGCGTGTGGAAGTGGAAGATCCTGAAAATCCCGGAAACATGATAGAAATATGGCAAAAAATTGATTCCAATGATGCAAAGAAGGCTTTGGAAGATAAAGCATACATTGATATGCCGAACCTTAGGTTCAATACCTTTGCCAATCCCAGGGCAATAAAATTTGGAATTAAAATCGTCTTTTAAGAGAGCTGAACTATGAAATATACCTTAAAAATTTCCGCACTACTTTTTCTGATTGTCTGCCTGTCTGGTCAAGCCCTGAGTCAGGTTTCGGCTACGGACAGACGATATGTCAGGATAGGGTCCCTGCAAACGCACTTCAATTCATACTTCGGAAAACGGGCATGGAACAATGTCTATTACGAAGGTATGATCTGGCCGGCAGATTACCTGTACCAGGATAACGATGTGATTCAGAGAGCCTGGATCGGTGTCGATGATTTTACCGATGCCACAGGCTATGAATGGGAAAAATGGGCATCTTATATTACCCAGGGGAATGTAGATATATCCCTTTTTCCTGTTCGACTAAGGCAGACAGCAAAATTTCCCCCACCTACAGTCTATGTGGATGGGAACAACCTGACAGCGCCTTATGAAGGGGATGTGGATGCCATCAACCCGAATCAGATTGCTGACCGGATTGTTGAGAATATTGTAAACACAACTGCCGGCATTACCATGACTATGAGGGTCCATGCCTTCAGCCAACAATACCATGATAACTACTTTATCAAAGAATTGGTATTTACGAATACCGGGTACGTGGACTACGACAGTGTCCGTGTATTGAATGAAACCATTAAGGGATTGCGCGTTGGCTGGAGTACCCGGTATCAGTGCAGCCGGGAAGCCGGGTATGCCATCACCGGTGCTATTACCTGGGGAAAGCACTCCTGGGTAAGTCGCAGCCGCTTCAAAGCCGGAGATCCCGGTGCCATGCCCTACACGGATTATCATACAAATCTGGCCACTTTAACCGAATCTACTCCCATTGATCAACTGGAATGGATTCGCTGTGGTTATTCCTTTTTAGGCCAGGTGGATGGCTGGGCTTTTGATAATGTAGGCGGTCCCTATGCAAGCCGGGATGGAAGACTCACAGCTCCCCATCATGTGGGTACCGGTGTGCTGCATGTGGATAAATCGGCCTCAGATCATAGTGATGACCCCAATCAGCCCACCATGCTGGGCTGGCACGCCGGGGATACCTATCCTTCAACCGGTGATTTGAAACCGGCCGATGAAGAGAAAATGGTTATTGCCTACCAACATCTTTCCGGACAACCCTATGGCGGCAGTGGTAAAGGGGGCGGAAATCTCTTTTATGAGGATAATGTTTCATCTGTAACAGACAGAGTGGATCCGTCAACGGTACATGGTGATGGCGGTGGAACGAATGTCTGGATCACTTATGGACCTTTCGATATTCCCCCGGGAGATTCTGTAAAAATCGTTGAAGTGGAAGCTATTAATGGGCTAAGCCGGCCTATGTGCGAACAGATCGGCCGGCGCTGGAAACAGGCTTATATGGATCCCAATGATAAGGGTCCTTTTACCCTCCCAGACGGATCTACAACAGATGACAAAGATGTTTTTAAAAATACCTGGGTCTTTACCGGTCGCGATTCTTTTCTCCTCACCATGAGCCGGGCCCTCAGGAATTATAGCTCTGGCTTTCAAATCCCACAGCCCCCCAGACCTCCGGAAGTGTTTAACGTGGAATCAAAGGGAGACCGGATTGATCTGATCTGGACACCTTCTCCTGATGAAGGCGCATCCAATTTTGCAGGATACAGAATTTACCGGGCCATCAGCAAACCGGATACGCTATTCGACTTGATCGCCGAAGTGCCTCCGGGAACCCAACAATACTATGACGAAAGTCCCGCCAGAGGTTTTTCATATTACTACTATATCACCGCGTACAGCGATGGAAGTCAGAACAGTGACGGGATATATAACCCAACGGGACCGCTGGAAAGTACCCGGTTTTACACGAAAACCACCGAACCGGCCTACTTGAAACGTCAGGCCGGGGAAAATCTGAAGGATATCCGGGTTGTTCCCAATCCCTTCAATATCCGGGCGGAACAACTTCAATATACAGGAGAAGATGATAAAATCATGTTCCTGAATATTCCGGGAAATTGCATCATTCGCATCTTTTCCGAGCGGGGTGATTTGATTGAAACAATCGTTCACGATGACGGAAGCGGTGATGAAACCTGGAAATCCCTGAGTTCTTCCCGACAGGTTGTTGTCAGCGGTATTTATATCGCCCACTTTGAAGTCACCGAAGATCAGGAAGATCCCTTTACCGGTGAGATTTTGTACCGGAAAGGTGAAACGGCAACCCGTAAAATTATTATTGTCAGGTAAGTATCATGATAAGTAAACATATTCATCTGAAACACTGCCTTGGTATGGTTCTCATGTGCTGCGTAATGTCCGGTCTTCATGCTGCAGATAAAAAATTGGGACAGACCGGGTTTCAGTTTTTGAGCGTAACAAACGATGCCAGAAGCAGTGCACTGGGGAATGCCGCCACAACGCTGGAAAATGGCGTGAATTCTCTCTTTTTCAATCCGGCCGGTATGGCTCGGTCTGATAAAACAATTGAATTGACTGCCAGCCAGAATCAGTGGATTGATAATATCCAGCACAATACCTATGCCCTCGCTTTCCGTCCCGGTGACGGACGAATGGGTGTTTTCGGACTCACTGCCCAATCTGTGGATTATGGCGAAGTTCAGGGAACACTCCCCTGGCAAAATGATCAGGGCTATGTGGATACGGAAATTATGCATCCCTCGGCTTTTGCAGCCGGTATCGGGTACGCTGTGGCCCTTTCGGACAAGTTTTCCGTGGGCGGCAGCATTAAGTATTCCGGACAACAACTGGGAAAAAGCATTGTCCCCGATGCAGACAGCCTGAAAGTGAAGAAAAATCTGGCGAATGCCACTTCCTTTGATTTTGGTACTCAGTTCAAAACAGGTTTTAAAAGTCTGACATTCGGTATGACATTTCAGAACTTTTCCGAAGAAATAAACTTTGAACGAGAGAACTTTCAACTGCCTCTGACCTTTACGATCGGAATTACCATGGATTTGCTGGATCTGATGCCCGAAAAACCCAAAGGACAGGAACTCTGGCTCTATGCGGATGCCACCCATCCCCGCTCTTATCCTGAACAGGTAAATCTGGGACTGGAATATGCTTTCATGAAAACCCTCTATCTTCGGGGGGGATATATGATGAACAGCGATGAACGGGATTTTGCCGTGGGTGTCGGACTCCGGAAATTTGGTTTTTCTTTTAATTACGCATATACACCTTTTGGAGTATTTGATTATGTGCAGCGGATCACCCTTGGCTTTGGATTTTAATCCATGCACGCATGATAAACTATTAATAATTGACATTTGATAAGAATGATACTAATATTACGCGAAGGAGACTAAAGATGAAGAAGGGATTAATACTGGGCTTGCTGACTTTGCTGGTTGCAATGTTTGGTGTGACAGGATGTGAGGATACAGATTATCCGGATAGTGTGTTTGATCCGAATGATCCCGGAAAACCCACTCCCGTGATTACGGAGGTCAATCCTGCTTTGAATTCATACCAGGCAGTAGGCCTTGTGGAAATATACGGAAATAATTTTTCCGAAAATATTTCTGAAAATGTGGTCTTCTTTAATGAAGGCATTGGCTTTCC
>JASGMP010000004.1 GCA_030156395.1 Fidelibacterota bacterium | reverse complement strand
CCGTGAAGCAATCCATCAGAGCCCACTCCGTAGTGAGGATTGCACACACGCCGGACAAACTCCGGGGAAAACTGTTCCTCCGGCAACCCGGGTCCCATTACGATGTAATCGTTTCCCAAACCGTGATACTTTTTGAATTGAGCGTTGAGGGTGGAGAGTAAAGAGTTAGAGTTCTGAGAGGTGAGTTCCGGGTGTTGACTGGCGGGGATATTTGATAAAAATTTTTTATGGGATTTGCTGCCATTCGTCATCGATCCATTCATCTCCTCGTGCCCACTTTCTCTTCAAGTACCCGCTCCACCTGATCCAGGGAAACGCGGATTTGTTCCAGAGAATCACGGTCCCGGAGCGTCACAGTCCGATCTTCCAGCGTTTGATGATCGATCGTTACACAAAAGGGTGTTCCGGCCTCATCCTGTCGGCGATAGCGTTTTCCAATGGATCCCCCTGTATCATAGAATGCGGCGAATTTAAACCGGAGGTCTTCATAAAGCTTCCGGGCAACTTCGGGCATCCCCTCTTTGTTAAAGAGGGGGAAAATGGCAACTTTAAGGGGTGCGATGGATGGATGGAGGCGCAATACCACACGGTTATTTTCTTCATCTTCCCAATAGGCATCTGCCAAGAGAGTCAAAACCGTGCGATCCACTCCCGCAGATGTTTCAACCACAGCAGGAATGATTTTCTCTCCCCGGTTATCCTGGTCCACATAGTGGAGCTTTTTCCCGCTGAGGTTCATATGCTGAGTCAAATCATAAGTCCCGCGATCCGCAACACCTTCCAGCTCAGAAAATCCATAGGGAAACTCATATTCCACGTCGTAACAAGCCGTGGAATAATGGGCCAGTTCATCCTGACTATGGGCTCTCAGGCGGAGTTTTTCCGGTGTAATGCCCAGGGATTTAAACCAGTTCAACCGCTCCTGAGCCCAGTATTCAAGCCACTGGGTGTTTTCGCCGGGACGGATAAAATATTCCATTTCCATCTGTTCAAATTCACGGGTTCTGAAGATAAAATTTCCTGTAGTAATCTCATTCCGGAAAGCTTTTCCCAACTGGGCAATCCCAAAGGGAAGTTTTACCCGGTTGGATGACACCACATTGTCAAAATTCACAAAAATTCCCTGGGCGGTTTCAGGTCTCAGGTAAATTTCCTGTGCGCCTTCTTCCGTAGATCCGAGAAAGGTTTTAAACATCAAATTGAACTGCCGTGGTGTCCCCAATTCTCCCTGACATTCCGGGCACCGCGTACTTCCCTCCGGCAGATGATCCAGTCGGAATCTCCGGTGGCATTTCCGGCATTCCACCATGGGATCGTGAAAATTTTCCACATGTCCCGAAGCTTCCCATACTTTGGGATGCATAAGAATCGCCGCATCCATTCCCACCACATCTTCCCGGGCTGTAACCATATCCCGCCACCAGCGGTTTTTCACATTCCGTTTGAGTTCCACACCCAAAGGGCCATAATCATAAACCGCATTGATCCCGCCGTAAATTTCACTGCTTTGAAATATAAATCCCCTTCGGCGGCTAAGGCCCACCAGTTTTTCCATCAGGGGATAGGACATGGGTTTTACAGAAGTCATGAATGTTTTTTTCCTTTCCGTTTTCCGGATTTCCTGGCAGCCCCGGCGTTGATCAGTTCGTGACATTGTTCCAGTGTCAGGGTTGCCGGATCTGTGTTTTTCGGAATGGTCGTGTTTTTTTTCTTATAGGAAATATAGGGACCATACCGTCCATTCAGAATTTTTAATCCCGGTTCTTCCGGAAATTCTTTAATGAGTTTATTTTTATCTTTTTCCCGTTTCGTTTCGATAAGCTCAACCGCCCTGTCCAGAGAGACGGAAAGGGGATCGTCCTCTTTTCCCAAAGAATAGAAGGTGTTTTTATGTTTTATATAGGGGCCATAACGGCCGATATTTGCCGTTACTGGTTCCCCTTCATATTCACCAACAGTTCTGGGCAGCCTGAAAAGTTCCAGGGCTTCTTCCAAAGTAATCGATTCCAGGCTTTGATGATCCCGCAAACCGGCAAAGCGGGGTTTTAAATCTTCATCTGCTTTCCCGATTTGAGCCATAGGCCCGTAGCGGCCGATTTTCACAAAGACATCCCGGCCACTTTCCGGATCTTTTCCCAGATAGCGCTCTCCTTTGAATTTTTCCGATTCTTTCATGGTTTTTTCAACATTTGCATGAAAGGGACCGTAAAAATCCCGAATCATGTCTACCCAGGCCACACGGCCTTCGGCAATCCGGTCAAATTCCACTTCCACATCTGCCGTAAACCCATAATCCAGAATATCATCAAAATGTTTCATCAGGAACTGATTCACGACCTGCCCCGTATCGGTAGGAAAGAGTTTTTTCTTTTCGGCACCCTGGATTTCACTCCCGGTTTTTTCCAAAACTTTCCCGTTTGCAAGGAGGAATATTTTGTAGTCCCGTCTCTCTCCGGGCCGGCTTTCATTCACCACATATTTCCGTTTCTGAATTGTGGAAATGGTGGGCGCATAGGTTGATGGACGACCGATACCCAATTCCTCCAGCTTCCGGACCAGTGCTGCTTCCGAATACCGGGGCGGGGCTTTGGTAAAACGTTCCCGGCCTTCCATTGCCTGAAGGATGAGCGTATCCTTTACTGTAAGTCTTGGGAGTCCGGCCGTTTCCTCATTCGAGTCATCATCGCGGGATTCCTGATACACCCGGAGAAAACCGTCAAAAAGAATGACCTGTCCTTTTGCCACCAGTTTTTCAGAACGTGTAGATATGTCGATGGTCACCTGTGTGTTTTCCAGCTTGGCCGGTGCCATCTGACTGGCAATCATCCGTTTGCGGATTAAATCATATAAACGCTGCTGGTTCCTGTCTCCTTGAATGGTTTCCCGTTCCAGGTACGAGGGACGGATGGCTTCATGAGCTTCCTGTGCGGATTTGTTTTTAGTCGTAAAATTTCTGGGTTTTGAATATTCTTTCCCATACTGGGCCGTAATCAGCTCTTTGGCTGCGCCGATGGCTATGGACGATAGATTTACCGAATCGGTTCTCATGTAGGTGATATAACCGGCTTCATATAATTGCTGGGCAACGGACATGGTCCGGGAGACAGAGAATCCCAGTTTTCGCCCGGCCTCCTGTTGCAAAGTAGACGTGGTAAACGGAGGGGCGGGATTTTTTACGGCAGGTTTCCGAGAAATATCGCTGACTGTGAATTCAGCATCCAGGCAATCTTCAAGAAATTTCTTTGCTTTTTCAGCCTCTGGGATCTTTTCCTGCAATTCGGCTGTAAAAATCTCATCTTCACGTTTTTCAGGATGGAATTCCCCTGTGATTTTAAAATAATTTTCAGGATTAAAATTCCGGATTTCTTCTTCCCGCTCGACAATCAGGCGTACGGCCACACTCTGGACCCGACCGGCAGAGAGGGCCGGTTTCACTTTTTTCCAAAGAACAGGGGATACTTCAAACCCTACCAGGCGGTCCAAAACACGGCGCGCCTGCTGGGCATCCACCAGATTCCGGTCAATATGGCGGGGATTCTCCAGCGCCGCCTCAATGGCCTGTTTCGTAATCTCATGAAATACAATCCGGTATGTTTTATCCGGATCCAGCTCCAGGACGCGGCATAAATGCCAGGCAATGGCTTCACCCTCCCGGTCTTCATCAGAAGCTAAATAGATCTTGTCTGCCTGACCGACTTTCTCTTTTAAAGTCTTGATGACTTTCTTCTTATCTGGAGGAATAATATACGAGGGCTCAAAATTCCCTTCTACATTTACACCCATACTTTTGGGCGGCAGATCCCGAACATGTCCCATGGATGCCACCACATCGTAATCCTTACCCAGAAAGCGGCTGATGGTTTTTGCTTTGGACGGTGATTCCACAATGATCAGATTTTTACTCACCCAAACCTCCGTTTTATGAGGGCAAATTTACAAAAGTGATTCTGAATCGCAAATGTTCTCAGGTGTTAGGGACGGAAAAAGCTTATAAATCGATCATCTTTTTGATAATCGCGATGAATTTCCGGATTTCTATAGGCACGAAAAATCTCCCGAACAGCCTCGCGTTGGGAAGGTCCGCCAAATTCCAGAACAGCCATTCCTCCCGGCACCAGCCACTCCTGAAACCTCCGGGCAAAATGCCGGTAAAAGGTCAGACCGTCCTGGAGATCCGTTAATGCAAGAGGCGGTTCATAATATCCCACATTTTTCGGAAGCTGTTCCATCTCGTGTCCCGCAATATAGGGAGGATTACTGACAATGATATCATACGGCTCCGGCGCCTCCCAGTAAAAAATATCCTCTTGAATGATACTGATCCGGTTCATCAGATTATGAAAGCGGCAATTCTTTTTCAGAATATCCACTGCCTGAGGAGAGACCTCCAGAGCGTGAATTCGGGCCAGGGGTAAATGTTTTGCCAAAGCAATGGCGATGGCACCTGTTCCACTTCCGATATCCAGGATGGAAAAGGGGGTGGTCCACTTCCTGGCCACTGAAAGGATATACTCTACCAGGCGTTCCGTCTCAGGACGGGGAATGAGGACATCCGGACTAACCGTCAGTTGAAAACCATAAAAATCTGCCTGTCCCACCACTTGTTGTACCGGTTGATGAGCGGCACATTGGAGTAACAACGGTTTGTATTGATTCAATTCTTCCCGGCTCATCGGCCGGTCAAAGTTCAGGTATAAATCCACCCGGGACATTTTTAACACATGGGTCAGCATCCATTCCACGGCGGTGCGGGAATCCTCTATCCCCTTTTCTTGAAGATACTCAACGGACCAGCGCAAGAGATCCACTAAACGCCAGACTTTTTCTTGTGCATGTTCTGTCATGGAATCAGAGATTTTTAAGTTTTTCCATGTTATCCGCCAGAGTCAGTGCTTCAATAAGGTCATCCAGATCACCTTCCATCACCGCCTGAAGATTATGAGCCGTATAGTTAATCCGGTGGTCTGTAATTCGCCCCTGGGGAAAATTGTAGGTACGGATTTTTGCACTTCGGTCCCCGGAGGAAACCTGGGATTTCCGCTCTTCCGCGATGGATTTCTGCTGCGCTTCGGCCATTTCCGTGTAGACCCGGCTATATAATATTTTCAGGGCTTTTTCTTTGTTTTTATGCTGGGAGCTTTCATCCTGGCAGGTGACCACAATTCCTGTGGGGAAATGGGTAATGCGGATGGCTGAATCGGTTTTATTCACATGCTGTCCACCATGCCCCGAAGCCCGGTATGTATCAATACGGATATCTTTTTCATCGATTTCCACATCCACATCATCCATCTCAGGAAGGACCGCCACGGTGGCTGCAGAGGTATGAATCCTGCCGGAACTTTCCGTGACGGGTACCCGCTGAACCCGGTGAACACCGGATTCATATTTCAATTTACTATAGACACTCTCCCCGGTAATCAACATGGATATTTCCTTCAGGCCGCCGATTCCCAGCTCTGAAGAGGCTAGCACTTCCACCTTCCATCCCTGCCTTTCGGCATAGCGGGTATACATCCGGTACAGATCAGCAGCAAATAACGCTGCTTCATCGCCTCCGGTTCCACTTCGGATTTCCAGAATCGTATTCCGGTCATCATTCGGGTCTTGGGGGATGAGCAGGAATTTCAGATGCTTTTCCATGGCTTCTTTTTCTGCCAGCAGGTCGTCCAGTTCTTCCCGGACAATCTGCTTCAATTCGGTGTCATTCCCCCAGAGGATTTGTTCATCCTCGTGGATATGATCTAAAAGATTTTCGTACTTTTCCGTTGCCTGAACAATGGGCTCTAATTTTTTCTGATCCCGTGTGAGCTGTTTATACCGCTCCTGATCCCGAAAAATATCCGGGTCTGCCAGCGTTTCCAGTATCTCATGATACCTGATTTTAATGTGCTCAAGTTTTTCTCTCATCAGTCAACAGCTTCGGCAATGTATTCTTTGCCGGTATAGGCATCCCAATCTTTGTCAAAAGCCGTTCTGAGAGCTGTTAAAGCACATTCAATCTGGCTGTCGTCCGGCTGGGATGTGGTTATGTGCTGAAGCCACAATCCCGGTTTGGTCATCCAGCCGATCCAGGGATGATTCATATGCCGGCTTGTCCACTTCAAAACCTCATATCCCACACCCATCACCAGGGGAATCAAAGGCAGATGGACCAGAAGGCGGGTTGCCAAAGACATGGGACCGTGAAAAGCCATGATCACAGAATCAATTATGGCATACATAATAATGGCATTGATCAGCGTCACAAACAGGAAGCTGGTGCCGCAGCGTGGATGAAACGTGGAAAAGGGGCGGATATTTTCAAGGGTCATATCCCGTCCGTGCTCAAAGGCAAACACGGTTTTGTGCTCCGCACCGTGATATTCAAAGAGACGTTTGATGTCCTTCATCCGGCTGATTAAAAATAGATAAACCAGAAAAAAGAAAATGCGAAAAAGTCCCGCCACCAGATTGAACAGCCAGGCTGTTTTTTCAATGGCGAAAATCTTCGTTGTCAGCCACAGGGGAAGAACGGCAAAAAGGCCAAGGGCCAGAGCAAAGGAAAAAAGTATCGTAAGCGTATTGTAGATCTTTTCCCAAAAGGCACTTGTTTTTTTATTCGGTTCGGGCATAGCATGATCCGCGGAAAACTGGAGGGTTTCCATGCCGATTTTCATGGACTCAAAGAGGGACACAATTCCCCGGATAATAGGAAAACCAAGCCATTTGACCCGTTTGGCTGCAGAAATAAATGGTTTTCGTTCCGTGATAATCGACTGATCCGGAATCCGCACGGCCGTTGCATAGGCGCCGGGGACCCTCATCATGACACCCTCGATCACCGCCTGGCCTCCCACAAGAATGGAAGATTTCTGAAGTATCAGAATCAGGCTCCGGGTGAACCGCCGGTATTTCATAGATGGGCTACTTTTTGGGATTGATATTATATTTTCTGTTGTATTTCTCAATACGACCCGCCGTATCCAGCAATTTCTGCTTTCCTGTATAAAAGGGATGGCAGGCAGAACAGATTTCAATCCGCATATCTCCCACGGTGCTACGGGTTTCTATCACATTTCCACAGGAGCAGGTAATCGTGCAGGGTTCATATTTGGGGTGAATTTTATCTCTCATGAGAATCCTCTTTATCTTTTCATTAAGCCTAGTATGTTACAAATGACTTCAGAAAAAAACAAATTATATTTATCTACAAAGCAACCGGGAAAAAGGACACACCTTCGGCGCGAGGCTACCGTATAAAGACCCTGCTAAAGAAACGCAACCTTTTTGTGTATAAACAAATAACGTGTTCATTAACCGGCATCCCGCTGGAAAATATCGCGGTTTTTTTTCTTCCCTGCAATTTTTGCTTGACATACACGATGGATATTTTCTTAAATTATCATTTGAACAAATGTTCAATCACTAAATAATCGGAATTGTACCTGTACATCCCGTCAGAAGGAGAAAGAGATCAAAACCACCGCCCCGAACACACAATCCGTCCAAAATATGGCGGAAATTTTCAAAGCGCTGAGTGATCCCGGCCGTCTTCAGATTGCCCGGCTTCTTCGATCCGGCGAATTGTGTGCAAGCGACATCGCCCAAATCCTTCAGATAGATCAATCTTCCCTGAGTCATCAGTTAAAGATTTTAAAATTTCATGATATTGTGATCTCCCGCAAAGACGGGAAATATCATCGCTATTCCCTGAATAATGCGTGTGTTCGGGAATTGCTGGATTTAATGGATAAATATCTTGTTAATTGTTAACGAGAGGATTGTATGAAGCACGGTACACTTTCCGGAGTGCTAATGTTGGGAATCTGGTTTCTTTTAAACGATTCCCTGTCCGGTGAAATTTTTGTTTCCGGATTGATTCTCTCCCTGTTCCTCGCTCTTTGGAGTTCGAAATTCTTCCCGGTTTTTAAACACGTGTCCCTGACGCCAAAATCCCTGTGGGCTTTTCTTCGTTTTACCGGTGTTTTTCTGGCTGAACTTATCCGGGCTAATGTGGATGTGGCGTTGCGGGTCCTTTCTCCCTCTCTGCCCATCAAACCAGGAATCGTTGCCGTAAAAACCCGCCTTAAAGACCCGCTGGCCCGGTTGATGCTGGCAAATGCTATCACGTTGACCCCCGGCACATTTACCCTGGATATCCGGGACGATATCCTGTACATCCATTGGATTGATGCAGGAGACGTGCATGATAACCTTGAAACAGATGCGATTGTCCAAAAATTTGAAAAACATTTGGAGGCCCTCTTTGACCGATAAAATCCTCTTTGTCGCCGGCGTTCTTATCTTTATCTCGCTGATTTTAGCCCTGTATCGCTTTTTCATGGGACCGGGATTTGTGAACCGGGCTGTGGCTTTTGATGTACTGGGCATTTTCGTCATTTCCCTTATCGGCCTGGCAGCTGTTCTCTTTGATCGGGCCCTCTATCTGGATGTGGCCCTGGTTTACGGACTCCTTTCCTTTTTGGGGATTATCGTCATCGGCCGATTTATCGAGAAAGGATTGTAATGCAATATCTTGAAATCATCGGAGCCGTCTTTGTCCTTATAGGTTCTTTTTTCTTTCTGACAGCTTCCATCGGCCTTTTGCGCATGCCGGATGTTTTTAACCGCATTCAGGCCGGAACCAAGGCTTCCACGCTTGGAACCCTCCTCATTTTATTGGGAATCGGTTTTATTCATCCTGGATGGTGGGGCCGTTTGCTGATCATTGCCGTTTTTATTCTGATCACAGTTCCCGTTTCCAACCATGTCATCGCCCGGGCTGCCTATCATCACCATCAGGAAAAAGGCCGTTTCTTCCGGGATGATCTGGGATCACCTGTTGAAAAAGAAAAGGAGGAATCCCGATGATTACATTTTTTACACTTTTTCTTTCTTTTATCATTCTCCTGGCCGCCCTGGCTGCCATACGCTTTGAATCCCTGCCATCAGCTATCATTGCCACCGGTGCCGTCAGCCTTTTTTCAAGTGTTCTTTATATCCTCCTGGCGGCTCCTGATGTGGCCATGACCGAAGCAGCTATCAGCAGCGGACTCATGACAGCCCTCTTTTTTATGGTTCTGGGCAAGACACACAAGGAGGATAAACATGGTTAGAAAGTTTCTCATTTTCCTCCTCCTGGTTGGCCTGGGGTTTGTTTTCTTTACCCTCGTAAGCGATTATACTTTGCCGGAGGCCTTGGGACCCACTGCCAGACACTATGGTGAAAAAGGAATTTCCGAAACCGGTGCCTTGAATCTGGTAACTGCGGTCCTCGTAACTTACCGGGGACTGGACACGCTGGGTGAAGTCACGGTTCTTTTCCTCGTGGCATCCATCTTTGGCTTTTATCTCAAACCGGAAAATACCCGGCGTCCTTCGCCTCCTAGTCCACTCCTGAACACGGCCTCCGGGATGATTCTTCCCCTTATCCTTCTGACAGGCATCTATATCATTGTCAACGGTCACATTTCTCCCGGTGGTGGTTTCCAGGGCGGGGCCTTTTTGGCATCTGCCTTTCTCCTGGCACTTTTGGCCGGAACGGGTCGCCAACTATCCACCCGGCTTTTCTCCATCATAGAATCTTCTTCCGGTTTTCTCTATGTTCTATTGGGACTTGCCGGTCTCTTTTTTGCCGGGGGATTTTTGGATTCCCGCCTCCTGCCAGGCGGTGTCCCGGGAAAAATGATCTCCGCCGGAACTATTCCCCTGGTTTCCATCCTGATCGGCCTGAAAGTAGGCACAGAACTTTCATCCATGCTGATTAAAATCACACACAGTGATGGAGAGTCATAAATGATAACGATAACCCTCACAACCGGTTCACTTTTGATCCTTTTAGGACTGTATGCTTTGCTGACACGGGATAATCTGCTACGCATCATTATCGGATTCTCCCTGGCCAATACAGGCGTTCATCTGATTATCGTTTCGTTTGGATATCTGAAAAACCGTACCGCGCCCATATTAAACGACACCATGATTGCAGCAGGACCTGAAACACAGATTGTGGATCCCCTGCCCCAGGCACTGGTTCTTACCGCCATTGTCATCGGGTTTGCCATCACTGCTTTCCTCCTGGTGTTTGCTTTGCGCCTCTACCATACCTACGGAACCCTGTCACTCAGTAAACTGGTGGAAAAATCATGACACAACCTATTCTTTTTATTGCCCTGCCACTTTTAGCCACTTTCTTTACTGGTCTAACCGGTAAGCGGTACGGAAAATTTCAATCGGCGGTGATGAACCTTGCTCTTGCCGGAACAGTCCTGATTTCGGCATACTATGTGTCTGCCTTTGTGTCCGGCACACGGCAACCTTATACAGCATCAACAGCTGGAAGTTTACCCCCCTTTTCCATTGCCTTCCGAATGGCTCTTCCCGAAGCATTAACCCTGCTATTGATAAACGGTTTGGGACTTCTCGGGCTTTCCGCCCTAAAAACAACTTTTCGCCAAAAAGGAACCCTTAGCGCCGTGACATATCTTCTTTATTTCATGGCTCTCAACGGGATCGTTCTCACCCGGGATCTGTTTAACTATTTTGTGTTTATTGAAATCAGCTCCGTTGCCCTGGCCGGCATGGTTTTGTTTAAGGAATCCGGACGATGTCTGAAGGCGGGTTTTTCCTGGATGATGGCTACCGGTGTGATTTCTATCTTCCTTATTCTTTCAGCAATCCTGATTTATGTCCGTACTGGCGCACTGGATATAGACAACATTCTGCTTACAGACCCCCTTGTTTTATATTCCGGAAGTGCCGGTGCTTTTTTTCTCTTTCTGGCCCTGATTTTTGAATTGAAGCCCTTTCCGGCAAACGGCTGGGCCCTGGATGTGTATGAAAATGCTTCACCGGCCGTCTCCGCTGTCTTTTCCGGCGCCGGAATAACCGCCGGACTGTTTGCCCTGTACAAATTTCTCCCTATTGTTGGCGACCGCTGGCTTTTTCCCCTGATAATCATTGGTCTGGTAACCTTTCTCTTTTCCAATATCCTGGCACTGAAACAACATATTGTGAATCGTATGCTCGGTTATTCTTCCGTGGGACAGGCTGGTTTGATTGCAGCCGTTTTCGGAATGGGTGTTTTATCGAAAGAGGATATGTTTTTCATTGCCGCTTCCCTTATGGCTGTCCACGCACTGGCCAAGGGCGGACTCTTTTGGCTGAGCCACCATACTGGATATACATCCGTTTATGAATGGGCCGGTATTCGACACAAACCGTTATTTATTTTTCTTTTGGGATTTTACATTTTCGCCCTTCTGGGATTTCCTCCCTTTCCGTCTTTCTTCGCAAAATGGTCCCTGATCTCGGCCTTGGCTGCAGGGCCCTACGGGTGGATGATGGCTGCAATTCTTCTGGGCTCTCTTCTGGAAGCCGCTTGGATGATCCGATGGTTTGGCTTTGCTGTGAAAGGAAATGAACAAACCGCTAATGAGATTCAAAAAACTCCTCCGGTTTATACCCTCGTCCCAGCTCTTCTCTTGCTTGGCTTGATCCTTCTTTTGAATAGGTCCCGGTTTGCTTTTATCCTAACCAACGCTTGGATTCCTCTCCTTTTTATAACTGGGTTTTTTCTGTTGGATTTCCTACCAGCCCGTGTAAAAAACACATTTATGATTGGTGGATTGGGACTCTATTTTTACTTTTTGTATCCCACGTTAACCGAATTTCGCCTGATTTTCGCCATCATCTTTTTGCTTGGTGGGATGATTCTTCTTCTGGCAGGTTATCATTATAAAGGACGTCGTATTGGTTTTTACCCTTCATCGGCCTTGATGTATTCGGGTCTTGTTGGCCTGTTGACCGCTGGGACAACCGTGGAATTTTTCTTTTGGTGGGAACTAATGACCCTGGGAAGCTATTTCCTGATTCTGCGAGGCAAAAAATCCCTTCCCCATGCCTTGTCTTACTTCCTTTTTTCCATGGGCGGAGCCTATACCATGCTTTCGGGTTTCGGACTCCTGGCTGCAGCAAATCAAGGCTCCCTTGCCCTGGAAACGCTCTCGTCCGGCGGTCCATTTCAGGCTGTGATCTTTATCCTGCTTGCCTTGGGTTTCCTGACTAAAACCGCCACCGTTCCCTTGCATATCTGGCTTCCTGGTGCTCACAGCGAGGCGGAAAGTGATGTGTCCCCTGTCGTGTCTGCTGTTCTTCTGAAGGCAGGCGTGTTTGGATTAATCCTCCTGATGGCCGGGATGGGACCTCAGTCCCTTGGTAGAGTAAACCTCTATACAGCCTTGGGGTGGCTAGGTGCCATAACAGCGCTGATCGGCAACCTGAGTGCCATTTTTGAAGAGGATGCAAAGCGACTTTTGGCGTATTCCAGTATAGGGCAATTGGGCTATGTGCTTTTCGCCCTGGCCATGATGAATCATCTGGGCTGGTTAACGGCTACGGTTTTCGCCCTGAACCATTTCCTTATCAAGGCCTTACTTTTTCTGGCCATCGGGGGCGTGGTGATGCGGGTTAAAACCCGAAATATGTACGAAATGGGCGGACTCATAAAAAAAATGCCTTTAAGTTTTATCTCGGTGATGATCGGAATTATCGCCCTTTCCGGTGTTCCCCCCTTAACCGGTTTTGCCGGAAAATGGCTCAGCTACAATGCCACGGTCCTCAGTGGATGGTATTTTCAGGGGGTGATCATCAACTTTGCCGGCCTGGTGACCTTCCTCTATTGTTTTCGACTAATCTTCACCATCTTTCTGGGCCAGCTGAAAGATCAACACCGCCAGGTTAAAGAAGCACCTTTCTGGATGATGGTGCCCCAGATTATCCTCATGGGTGTTATCCTTTTCATAAGCACGGTGCCCAATGTCGCCCTGAAACCCGTGGGTACTTTTCTGACTCGGTATTTCCCCGAACATGCCCTCGTATGGGATGGCCCCATGGCCCGCAGCCTCTATGGCTACTGGAATGGATATATGATTATGCTGGTGACCGGTGTCGTTTTTGCCGCGGTTTTTTTCTGGCTTTTCTTCATCAACCGGAAAGCCGTGAAAATAAAGCAGTTCAACATTGTCTTTGCCGGCGAACGGCCATCCCGTCCTGAACTGACCCACTTTGCCTACAACTTCTTTGCGCCTTACCAGAAAGCGCTGGGATTTCTGGTGGCTCCTGTCAGTACAGATTTTTGGAACCGTTTATCTGAGGGTACGCATGCCATCGCTGGATTTATCGCCCGACTTTTCAGCGGGAATGGCCAAAGTTATGTGATTCACCAGATCCTCTTTGCTGTTCTGGTCTTTTTCCTTGTCCTGGGAGGAATATAATGACATTTCACTGGATGCAGCTTGTTTATGCCCTGGTTTCCCTTTTCATCGTGTTGAATGTGGGATTAATCATTCAGGGTATCGTCCGCAAAATCGGTGCCCGTCTCGGGCGTCGCCATGGGATCCGATGGTATCAGCTCTATCTGGATCTTTTCAAGAATTATGCGATGCGGTCAGCCGTGTCCCACGGCATTATGTTCTATCTGGGTCCTGTTTTCAGGCTTTCGGGGGGCATCGGACTCTTTCTTTTTATGCCCGTGATTTACGGTTCTGTATGGTTTCAGAATTTTTCCGGATCCGGTGACCTCATTCTCCTGACTTATTTTATTTTCTTTGGCACTCTGGGAATGGCCCTTGGTGCCGGAGAAAGTGGTCATCCCTATTCTGCCATAGGAATCACCCGTGGACTGTCCCAAACGACGGCTGCTGAAATCCCTCTTATCCTGGCTATCATTGCCATCGCCGTTCAGTACCAGACACTGTCTGTGACAGATATTGTGGCGGCACAGCAGGGGGGCATTCTGAATTGGACACTGTTTACCAATCCCCTCGCAACAATTGCCGCTTTGCTGGGGTTTCTGGGATCCATGATGCGATCTCCCTTTGATGTGGTTATGGCCCCTCAGGAAATCCCCGTTGGGCCCCCTACAGAATTTCATTCCAATTTCCTGGCTGTCCTCCAAACAAACCGGGCCATTTTTCCCATGGCTAAAACCATTCTTTATGTGAATCTGTTTTTTGGCGGTGCCACAAACTGGCCAGTGCTAATTATAAAGGTTTTCCTGCTTTATATGTGGCCTGTCTTTATCGGTGTGGCTTTCCCCCGCTTTCGTGTGGATCAGTCCATACGTTGGTTTCTTCGGATTCCCACACTGATTGGAATTCTTGCAATCCTTTTTATATGAGGCGATTATGTCCAATGATGACTTGAAAAAACGCCGTGTAATAGGCCCTGACGGAATTGAATTTGAAGTGAATCCCATGGAGGATTACTTCTGCACGGAACGTCCCCATCCCGAATCTCCGGCAAACCGTATCCTGGAAAAATTTTTCAACTGGGCCCGGTCTGAATCCGTGTGGATCCTGGGATATGGAACCGGCTGTGGCGCTATTGAAATGCGTCCCCTCATGACACCCCGCTTTGACGCATACCGCTTTGGCATTCAATGGAGACCCACACCCCGTCAAGCCAACCTGCTTATGGTCTCCGGCTATCTCTCCGTCAAAACCCTCAAACGGGTGATTCGAAGTTATGAGCAAATGCAAAACCCGAAATTCGTGATGGCACTGGGCAGCTGTACGATCAATGGCGGCATGTATTGGGATAGCTACAATACCATTAACCGTCTGGATCATTATCTACCGGTAGATGTATACGTCGCCGGTTGTATGCCCCGTCCCGAATCCATTCTGGCGGGTCTCGAGGAACTAAAAAAACGGATCCGTGCCGGAAAAGGTGAGGGCGCCAACGCCTATATCGAAAATTTGGATTGGTATAAAGCCAATCAGAAAAAAATTATCAAAGACTGGGATATGCCGGACTATAATTGGTAGGAACATTTATGGATTATGTCATTCAAGAGCTGAAAACACTCTTTTCAGGACAAAATTTTGAAAAGAAGCGGGGAGATCTCCTGTTCGCCACCCTGGATACTGGGGTACTGGTTCAAGCGTTGAAACACCTGCGGGATATGCTGGGTTTTCGCCACCTTGTGCTGATCACGGCTGTGGACTGGATTGAAGAGGATCTGTTTCAGATTACCTATCTCCTGAGGAATTATACCCAAAAGACAGATGTGGGTATCCGGGTATTTGTCCCACGATCAAATCCTATAATGGAATCCATTCACACCTTATGGGAAACGGCGGCCACCTATCAGCGGGAATTGCATGAAATGTTTGGAATCGATTTTCCCGGAAGCCCTCGGGTAAACAAACCCTTTATCCTGGAAGGCTGGCAGGAGATTCCTCCCTACCGGAGAGATTTTGACACAAAAAAATATGCGGAAGAGACTTATTTCCCCAGGCCGGGACGGAAAACTCACGATCCTGAGACATATATGAAACAGAAACTCTATCCCGATGGAACAGAATCATGAAATATTTTGAAGAAGACAGGAGCAAATTTCCCCCGAAAAATGCAGACGGCTCTTTTCAGATAGACCTGGAAAGTCACAAATTCACCCATATCTGGCAGGGCCCCCAACACCCCGGCGTTACAGGGAATATGTCTCTTGAACTCATCATCCAGGGTGATGAGGTGATGCAGTGTGAAACACACGTGGGCTACCTGCACAGGGGATTTGAAAAGTTGATGGAGCGGCGGAAATACATCCAGTGTTTTCCGCTGGTGTGCCGCATCTGTGTTCCCGAACCTGATTTTAACGAATACTGTTTTGCAGCAGGTGTCGAAGAGTTGGCCGGTATTGAGGTCCCGGAAAAAGCCCTATGGATTCGTACCCTGGTACTGGAAATGGCGCGGCTGGCCAGCTATCTTATGTGGATGGGCGGTGCGGCCGGTAGTCTTGGGCACGGATTGCCGGGGCAGTGGACCAATTACCTGCGGGATTATATTCTGGACCGGTTTGAAGAACTCACCGGCGGCCGAATCTATCACATGTATATTTTGCCGGGCGGGGTTCGGAATGACCTGCCAGAAGGATTTAAGCAACGGCTCCTGGAGGTGTTGGATGACATTGAGCAGATTATGAAAGATGTTAAAACCGTCATGTTCAACAATACCGTTTTTAAAAAGCGAACCCAGGGCCTCGGCATTATAGATCCCTCATGGGTAGAACCTTACGGCATTACCGGCCCCAATGCGCGGGCAGCGGGAATCCCTCTGGATGTCCGGAAAGATTCCCCATACCTTAAATATCCGGAGCTGGATTTTGAACCGGTCACCGGCCAAGAATCCGATGCCTATACTCGTCTGGATGTCCGGCGGCGGGATTTGCTTATTACCGTGGATCTGATCCGGCAGATTCTGAATAAAATGCCGGAAAACGGAGAATATATGGCGCCTTTGCCTAATGTGCTGAACTGGGAAATTCCCCGGGGAGAAACCTATGTCCGGGCAGAATGTACCCGGGGTGAATACGGATATTATATGGTCTCTGACGGTTCCATGTACCCCCGGCGGGTCAATGTGCGGGGCCCCTCGTACACCCATGCTGTGGCCCTCATGGAAAAACTGGTCGTCGGAGTGAATATTGCCGATGTGGCGGCCCTGATGACCTCTCTGCATACCTATCCACCTGAAATAGAGCGATAACCATGAAAATCAGCGATATCCTTCAGCCATTGACGGCCTGGAAAAATCTGGTAAAAGACCCCATCACAATTAAAGATCCCCTGAATCGGGTTGCAGCCCCGCGCTACCGGGGTTTTCACAAAAATGATCTGGAAACCTGTATTGGATGCGGCACCTGTGAAGCCATTTGTCAGAATGCCGCTATTGATATGGTCCCAGTGGAGGGTATTGAAACAAAGGACGGTGACAGCGGCCTGCGCCCCCGGATTGATTACGGACGTTGCTGCTGGTGTGGCCTCTGTGTCGATATTTGTACCACGGGATCCTTGACTATGTCCAATGCCTATCAATGGATTGACAATGATCCGGAAGTTTTCCGGTTTATTCCCGGTGCGGAGGAAAAACCCTGGGACACGGCCGACAAGGGATACAAACGGCCGGAAAACTACACCCTGAACCCGTTGAAGCGGGTCTCCATGGAAGAGCTCAATCCGGCGGACCGAATCCAGGGATTTATGGAAATTGTAAAAGGATTCAGCCGCGATCAAGCGCTACAGGAAGCTGACCGATGTGTTTCCTGCGGGATTTGCGTTGCCACCTGCCCGGCACACATGGGTATTCCCGCCTATATTGAGGCGATTCGAAACGATGATTTGAACCAGGGCATGCGTATTCTCTATGAGACCAATCCATTTCCGGAAGTCTGTGGCCGGGTGTGTACCCATAAATGCGAAACCGTGTGTTCCATTTTCCATCGGGGAGATCCCGTATCTATCCGGTGGTTGAAACGATATATTGCAGATCAGATTCCGGAACACGAATATGCTGCGATTCTGGATTCTCCCCAGGAAGAAACGGGGAAAAAGGTCGCGATTATCGGTGCCGGCCCGGCCGGTCTTTCCGCCGCTTACTATCTCCGACTTCAGGGACATACCGTTGTGATTTTTGAAGCTCAGCCCGAGGCCGGGGGCATGATGAGATATGGAATTCCCGAATATCGACTTCCCTATGACCAGCTGGATAAAGACATTAAATATATAAAACACATTGGAGTAAAAATTCGCACTGAAACACGTGTTGGGCGGGATATTTCTCTGGAATCCCTCCACAAGGACTTTGACATTATCTATGCGGCAACAGGGCTTCATGAAGGCCGGAGTACGCGGGCTAAGGGATCTGATCATCCCAAAGTATATCAGGCGGTGAATCTGCTCCGTGATTTTACCAAAGGACTGGAAATCCCTTATGAAGCGCCGGTGATCGTCATCGGAGGCGGAAATGTCGCCATGGATATCGCCCGGACCCTTGCACGCCTGCACATGCAAAAGATGGGCCGCGTGGATATCACCCTCACCTGCCTGGAAACAGAGGATATTATGCCGGCAGATCGGGAGGAAATTGTGGAAGCCCGGGAAGAAGGGATTCAAATCATTCCAGGTTATGGACCGCTGGAAGTTGTTAGCAACGGTGACACCCTGAAGGGCCTGAAAACCGTCCGGTGTGTTTCGGTTTTTGACGAAAACGGCCGCTTCAATCCTAAGTTTGACCATTCAGATACCCAATTTCTACCCGCATCCATTATCGTTGAAGCCATCGGACAGGGTATGGATCTCTCCTATATTCCTGAATCAATCAAAAAGGAAATGAAGACCGATGCTCGGGGGCGGATTCAGGTAGATGCTTATTATCAAACATCCCTGCCTTGGTTTTTTGCAGGTGGTGATATCATAGAAGGGCCGGATGTGATACACGCGATTGCCAACGGTCACACGGCGGCAAAACGTATAGACCATATTTTGCGAGGTGAACAATGACACATTTAACCGTACGGAATATCCTTGAGCATGCGGAACGGATTGAAACAGAAAGTCATGTGTTTTATGTCCGGGCAGCCGGTTTTCTCAGTGATCCGGATGCCCGCCAATTAGCCATCGAGCTTTCGGAAGAGGAAACCAAACACTTCAATCATCTGCGGGATTTATTAAAACAGAGCCCTTTGACCTCTCCGGAACTGGATATAACACTGGGAACCGAGGTTAACCTTTCGGACCGGGTTGTTAAAACAGAGGATATCAGCGAAGAATCGGATGCAGATACAATTTTAAACGTTGCTCTGGAGCGGGAAAAACAAACCGAAGCCCTCTATCGCTTATATCTTACTTTAACCGATATCCCCGAACACCTTGTCCAGGTTTTTGAAGACCTACGTCAACAGGAGGTCGGACATCAAAAGCGTATACTGAAAATGATCGAAAAACGAAAAAGAAACCCAGATAGAAAGAAATCACAATGACTGTCCTTGTATCCCGTGAAGCTCCTGATTTCACGGCACCGGCTGTCATGCCGGACAATACGATCAATTCGTCATTTCGTTTATCCGATTATAAAGGAAAACCGATCGTTCTGTTTTTCTGGCCCTTGGATTTCAGCTTTGTGTGTCCAACGGAAATCATTGCCCATGACCGGCGTCTGGATGCTTTCGACAAACGGGGTATCCGGGTGATTGGCGTATCTGTAGACTCACAATATACCCATCTGGCCTGGAAGAAAACCCCTCGGACAAAAGGAGGAATTGGGCCGGTACGTTTTCCCCTCGTCGCAGATGTCAATCATGAAATTACCCAAAAATACGGCATTGAACATCCGGACGGTGTGGCACTCAGGGCCACTTTTCTCATCGACCCGGACGGGATTGTGCAATCACAAATCATCAATAACCTGAATCTTGGTCGAAATGTTGATGAAATCTTGCGCATGGCCGACGCCCAGGCCTATACCCGGGAAACGGGCAAGATGTGTCCTGCCGGCTGGGAATCGGGAAAATCTGCCCTGGAGGCCAGTGCCGAAGGCCTTGAAAGTTATCTCAGCGAATTTTCTGAAGATTTGTAATTTGGAATCCAGACAAAACGATTATAAAGAAAGGTACTATCATCCTTGCGGACAATGGCAAGGGGGATTTTAATATCTTTGGAAAAGTGCCGGTAGGCACCGGTCAATATATGAAAACGACCCAAAGGATTTCTCTGTCCTTCTTCTATGTGCACGGATAATTTCCCATGACTGTATTGTGAAAAAACAGTTTCCCCGACATCTGTAAAAATATCATCCATTCGTTCAACAATATGTGCCGTTTGCCTGTCATCCCACCATGCCGAGTAGGGATTTTTCATTATCATCAGGAGATGTTTCAGAAAAAGACCGGGAGAATCACCCGGCCAGGAGGCAAAGTCTGGAAAGATAATCTGTACATCGTCCCGGTAAACCCGTTCAAGCAGGGTCGCGACAAAAGCCCCCCACAAGGCGGGATCTTGTGTTCGGCACAAACGGTTTAGAGCTTCATGCTCCGGATATTTCCGGCCAATCTCCACGGCTAGCTCTTTTTCTGAAACACCCCGGATCATGGATGGCACCGTATCATATCCGATAACTTCGGCAGATACGGCATAAGAAAAATCCTTTAAAAAACGGATATCCAGACTGTCTTGATTCATCAGGTGTGCGAACACATCTCCGTTGATATCAAAAAGTCGGAGGGGAACCTGCAGGGTGAAGTTTGGCAATTCGATGTGAATGCTTGTATCCGTTTCAGTTCTTGCGCCCGCAGGTAAAACCGGACCGGCAGGAACAACATGACAACTTGCCGGACTGGCGTATCCTTTATCTCCATAGAAAATAAGCGGCAGGCCCGTGTGCTGAAGAATCCGGGTCGTGGAAGAATCCTGGTGTATCACAAAATCGATCCAGTCCTCATTTTCTCCACCGGAATACCCAAAAAGGGGAAATCCCTCCGTACTTTGCTCCAGAAATACCGGCATCAGTCCAACTTTTTCACGAACATTCCGATCCAGCTCATAGAAGGCCATGAAATCACGGATGTGCCCGGGTTCAAACCCAGGCAGGGATACATTTAAAATCGTTTCAAATTGCTTTTTAACCTGTGGGCCGTAGTAAATTTCAGCATAACGGATGAAAAACGGTAATGACCAATTTTCACATTGTGCCCAACGCAGAAGGTGCCAGATAGCCAGGACATCTTCGGCGATCCAGGGAGTTGTATCCACATGATACCAACGGCATCCCGATGGTGGAGGAAAAGAAGAAAACCGTTGATTAATTCCCCTGACGAAACGTTCAAGGTTATCCCGTGTTTCATCCGGAAGGTTTGACAGGGTTTTCGTGGCAAGGGTTTCAAAGGGCCATGCCTTCAGATAGGTGTCTGCAGATATGTATTCTTCTCCAAAATACCGTGAAAGTTTACCCCTGGCACTTAACCGCAAATACATTAACCGGTCTCCCACGGCCCAGGCCTGGGAAAACCCAAGGGCCCTGTAAAAATCCTCCTCTTCCGAAAGGTAAATATGGATTCTTTTCCCTTCTTCCTCAGGGCGTACAATAAAGACCTGCTTGCCTTCGCTTTGGATTTCAGGAAAGGCTACCAATTCCCCCTGACGCAACCAAGAACGGAATACAAAAAAAACCGTCCCCGCCAAAAACAGGATAAGAGCGGTCAGATACACGGCCTTGCGCATCATGAATCTCCCAGGATACGCGCGGTGAGTGTATAGGGCGAAAGTGTGAAACTAGCCGAAACGATACGACCGGCAGATATATCCACACGGATAGATCGTTGGGATTCCGGATCCGCCAGGTGTGAGGTAAAAAGGTCTGTCGAAGCCAAAACGGGGAATCCTCCATCTGGCAATAATAGAATTTTCCACTCAAGGATATTTGAACTTTTCTCCCGTGGAATCATCCGGGCTGAATAATAAACCCCTTCCATCTCAACGGGTGTGCTAAATTCCCGGGGGGTACTTTCTCGCGTCATCGCCAAAAGCAAAGATAACATCGTATGCCGGTCTGTTTCTGTGCTTCTTTCCTCACCCGTGGAATAGATTGTTTTCCCGGGCTTGTAAAGGGTGTGGAAGGATTGTTGAAGGTTTTTCTGGGAAATTTCTTTTTCATAGGAAACAATCCGGCTCATAGACGTGTCCATGGTGACGCGATAGCGGTTATTCACCTTATATATGGCAGAGAAAAAAGGTTTGGTGCGGGCGGTATATTCATAGGTAACAAGTCTCGGATCATCGCCAGGAATTTGTTGAATGTGAACGCGCACAACAGGAATTCCGAGAAAAGTTACCTCATAGTCCTGACCCCTCAGGGTTATGGACATGCAAAGCAGGAAAAGGGCGGTTATCAGAAAAAATCGTTTTATCATCACAGCGCAAATATACACAAGAGAAATGTAAATCTTCGAGGTGAATTTATTCTTTTTCCGCGTCTTGTGGCAGAGGGTAAGCCGGAAGTCGGAAATAGGGCTTCAATAAAAAGATCCCCAGCCAAAGCAACAAGCCCGCGATCAGCACCCATACGTTTCTGACGCGCCCTTCCGCAACATACCAAAGGGGCTCATGGTCCAGATTCAGAAGAATTATGGAAACCAAATTATAGGTGCCGTGGCAAAAAACAGCCGGCCACACCGACCGGAGACCGGATGAAAGGGCTCCAAGAATAATCCCCAGGAGAAAAATGTGCACAAAGTACCAGGGCAACGCATGAACCAGAGCAAAAAAGAGAGACGAGATGATGATAGAAGTTTTGGGGTTTCGAAACGCTTTTTCCATGGACCCAAGGAGCATTCCCCGGAAAATCACCTCTTCCACAAAGGCTGCCACACCAGATACGGTAATAATCATCAGAATAGCTTCGGCGGGTTCAGACCACTTCATTCCTTCCAGAAGGGAAAAATATTCCGGCGGTATATCCATCCACCGCATAAGCAGCCGGTCCGCTGCATCTGCCAGAATCAGAAGGCCCGCCATAAAAGAGATCACCCCTGGCCAAGAGCCTTTATCAGGAGTTGAAAGATTAAAAAGGTGGATAAGAGAATACTCTCCCTTTTTCCTCCGCACATACCACAAAACCGGTGCAAGGAAAATCAGCTCCATCATTATCATCCCCAAAACCGTCCTGTAATAGGTGTCGGGGATAAAAGAGGATGTCAGCAGAGGTGATAAGGCCATGGACAGGCCCCAGCCGGCCAGCAGGAGGCCCAAAGATGTTCTTAAAGGGAGTCCCTTATCATGTGTATTGAAATCCTGATGTGTCATATTACCTGATTAAAAGCGGTTTAAATCACCGTTAATGATAATTCCTCCGGGCTTTGTAAAGGCAACCGATTCAAAATAAGGATTAAACACCGTAATATTTGGGATACTTTCCGCCAAAATCAGAGAAGTCGGATGATTATCCTTGCTCCAGTCCTCCGGGGGACCGGACATTTCTTTGCTGGAATCTGTTAGAACAAAGAGGGGAATTTTTTTTTCACGGCACAAGCGTGAAATCAGACCGGTTCCTATTTTATTCACAAATCCATCTTTCCAATACCAGTCCGTGCCTACCATGGCCAGATCGCAGGTTTCAATGGCCTTTTCCATGGCGGAATCGGTATATAACATCACTTCGATTTCGTAACGTGCTAAAAACTTTGCCAAATTCACCGCCTCATTAACCGGGCGGCATTCAGTGGTATGAACCGTAAAGGTGATATCCTTTTGCATCGCACGCACCAGCGATTTTCGAACAATCGAGCTGTGGCTGAATGAAAAAACACGGTCACCGTCTTTAATGAGAGATGATGCTGTTTCCACGGTTTTATCAATTTTGTCATTCAGAGATTCCCGGAATCTCTCAACAATTTCAGGAACAGTTTGTTCACCCTTCTGAAATGTATCCATGATCACCTTATACAGATTGGGGAAAATAGCCATAAGGGGATGTGCTTCAGTGACTTTTTCATAAAAGAACTGGATTTTTTTTACTTGTTCTTCCCGAGAAAAATCGCTGTTTTCAGTAAAATACCGGGTCAGAATATTTAAAAATTTCAGCAAGAGTGTTGTGGCCCCTGCTTCCTGTTCAAGCAGGAGGGTTTCAAATTCTGGATAATACTTCATCCGGACTCTCCTCACGGGGAAGGTGAACAATCCCCGATTTTTTTTCATTGATGAGCTTCCACTGGAAGTCAAAAAGCCTGCGCATCATTTTTATAGATGTATCGAGATTGTACAAACTTTTTCTGGCTTTGTCGAAATCTTTATTTCGCCGGTGCATATCTGCCATCAGATAGTGGGACATAGAGACATCTTTCGTATTCATGTCTTTTTCCAGCAAGGACTGTTCAAAATATTCAATCGCTTTTTTCCTGTTTTCAGCCGCCTGGATATCATCCCCCTCATCATCAAAAAGCCAGGCAATACGCATATAACAATCACCGATAAGATAGGAACGCGCGCCATCCACCTTCAGAATACCCTGATAAGCCCTGAAAAGTTCAAGGGTTGTGGGATTGTTGTCCAAAAATTGGTCCAGATAGGCCGGGCTTTCAACATAAACCGACACTTTCTGAAGGTTTTCGGGGGGCGATGCAAAGTCATGGCTCACGTAATAACATACCGGACACTGGATCAGCCAGTCATCCAGCAAATCATCCTGTAGCGTATGGATTCTGAAATCGGTATCGATGGCCTCAATTTCGAAAAGCATGTCTTTGGGATTATTGGGAATATTTGTGCCACAGACCGGACAGGAAACCGCCCGTTGACCATTATCTATATCCTCTGGAACGTAATTGTCATGATTCATGAAGTTGGATCTCCAGCCATTTTTTTGACACAAAGCCATCCTGCATCATCCGGGCAATGGCATTGAGTGCTTTTTGATGATTTTCCCAGGACACTTTTTCCATAGCATCTTCCAGGGAAAGCCAGCTATAACTTTCATGTTCCGGGCCCATCTGCACCTTTTCCGTTTCCACTTCAGCGGCAAAAACAGGAACAAGATTCATGCGGTCTTCGCCTGCCTCGTAAAAAGAACTGGTAAAATCGGCAACCCAAAACCGGACAGGCTTCTGTCCCGTTTCTTCGAACATTTCACGCAATGCTGCTTTCCAGGCCGTTTCTCCCGGGAGAATTTTGCCGTGAACACAGTGGTAAATACCGGCGTAAATTCGCCCCGGTGCCCGCTTCATGATCAAAAAACGGAGCCCCTGAGGCGTCCGCCTGATAATCCAGCAATCAATGACCCGTGTAATAATTCGTGTCATACTCTTTTCATTCAAAAGGGAAGGTCGTCTTGGGGCAGATTTTCCGAAGTTCCGGAACCGGAAGAGGTGCTGTTCTCGTCTTCGTCATATTGAATTGAAATGTCCGGAGAAGATCCGCTGTCATCATCCTGCCCAGTTCCGCGGCGGTCTAGAAGAATCAGGATATCTACGAGAATTTCTGTTGTATACCGATCGTTACCATCTTTATCCTGCCATTTCCGGGTTCGGAGCCGCCCTTCCACATAGACTTTCCGTCCTTTGGTCACATATTGGTTGATGTAATCTGCTGTTTTTCCGAAGGCAACACAGCGGTGCCATTCTGTAATTTCTTTAATTTCACCGCTGGATGCGTCCCGGTATGATTCGGTGGTGGCGACGGAAATATTTGAAATGGCCCGACCGTCTGGTAATGCTCTCCGCTCCGGATCCCGTCCGAGGTTACCAATAATGATCACTTTGTTCATGGAATTTTTGTGCATCTGTGCCCTCCCGTTTTTTTATGTGCTATCTTTTCAGCGCCTTTAATTCCTCTTTTATCAGTGCCTCTGCCTGGGTGCGGTCGCGATAAAGCAGTCCCAAAATCTTTTTTTTCTGATGGGATCCCAAAATGGCATTCCATACCAGGGGATCACACCGAATGGTGTTTGGTTTATCAATATCACCGGCAGTTACAATTACTGATGGAAGTTTTTGGCTCACCGGTGGACTGAAAACAAAGCTCATATCTGGAAAGCGCGGTCCCAGGTCGTCCCTGTTCCTGCCCACCAAGGGATTATAACCGCTGGCGTTGATATAATCCTTTACATATACCAGATCCTCCGGCAAATCCCGAACAAGAGCCGTAAAAATCAACAATTCGTAAGGTTTAAACAGGTCCGGCTTTGCGTCGCGGGATAAGGTCATCACATCCGCGACTTTTTCATGGGGAAAAAGGGTTTGATGGGTCATGTCCACAATGAGAATCTTTTTATGATAAGTCATTGGTTCTCCGGTCTTGGTCCGAAAAGTCCCTGCCCGATCCTTAACATGGTGGCCCCTTCTTCCAGGGCTATACGGTAATCACTGGACATCCCCATGGAATATTCCCTAAAAGAAAAGGTGTCCGTTTCATAGGTCTGAAGAACATCACCAATTTCCCGAAGGAGGCGAAAGGCATGACGGATTTTGTTTTCATCTTCTGTCAGCGGCCCCATGGTCATGAGTCCTTGAATATGCAGACCCGGGGTCTCTTTTTGCAAGGTTTTGACAAAGTCCTGCACGCTCTCAGGCCGAAGGCCGCTTTTGGTTTTTTCACCACTTGTGTTCACCTGAATACATATATTTATGGAGGATTCCTTCTCGTAAATTTTCCGGGCAATTTTTATGTGATCCAGGCTGTGAAGCCAGTGAAAATGGTCCACCAGTTTCTGAACTTTGTTTGATTGTAATACTCCGATAAAGTGCCGGATTACTCCAGATAGTGGATCTTTTTCAAATTTTTCCAGGGCTTCCTGTATCCGGCTTTCTCCCAGATTGTCTATTCCTAAATTTACCGCCTGCTGCATAACTGAGACGGGAAAACGCTTGGTTACAGCTACCAGCGTTACCTTATCCGGATGAGGAGACAGTCGGTGAATATCCGCTTTGATGCGGTTCAGGTTTTCTTCAAGAGTTGGGATCATACATCAACTCTTTCAACTTCAACTTCTTCGGTTTCTTCATCTTCTTTAAGGTACGCGACGGAACTGATTTTATCATCCGGCTTCAAATGAATCAATCGGACTCCTTGTGTATTGCGGGAATAGACACTGATATCCCGGACATGCATCCGGATCAGAAGTCCCTGAACGGTAATCAACATCAGATCATCTGTATCCACAACTTCTTTCAGGGCAACCATTTTCCCGATTTTGGGGAGCGTTTTCAAGGTGATTACACCTTTTCCTCCCCGGTTGGTCACCCGATAATCGACAATTTCAGAACGTTTTCCAAAGCCCCGTTCGCTGACAGCCAGAACGCTGGCGCCCTCCCGTTTAACTACGACCATATCCACAACACGATCTTCTTTGTTGGCAAGGGTAACACCCCTTACCCCCGAGGCGTTCCGCCCCATATCGCGGATATGTTTTTCATTGAAGCGAATCGCTTTCCCTTCCAGGGTTCCCAGAATAATATCCTGCTCGCCATTGGTTATATCCACGCCAACCAGATCGTCATCCTCCCGAAGTTTAATCGCCAAAATACCTGTCCGCCGGGGGTGGCTGAATGCCGAAAGGGCTGTTTTCTTAATCACACCCTTCCGGGTTGCCATAATCACAAATCGGTCCTCCGAAAAATCACGGACGTTGAGAAAAGCCCGGACATTCTCACCTTTTTCGCACTCCAGAAGATTCACGATTGCCCGTCCTCGAGATGCTCTTCCGGCTTGTGGAATCTGGTGCACCTTCAACCAGTATACCTTTCCAATGCTGGTAAAGAACATCATGTATTCATGGGTGGACGCAATAAAGATGTTTTCCACAAAATCTTCATCCCGCGTGCCGGCTCCTCGCTTCCCCACTCCGCCTCGATTTTGGGAGCGATAGGCAGACACGGGCGAACGCTTGATAAACCCATTATGTGTAATAGTAATGACCATCTCTTCATCGGCGATCATATCCTCGATGGTAAAATCATCGCTGTCGGCGATTATCTCTGTCCGCCGAGGATCGCCATACCGCGATTTGATGTCCTCAAACTCTTCCTTGATGATTTCCATCCGCTTGGATTTATTCTGCAGGATAAAATTCAGTTTCTCAATCAGCTTCAGTTTTTCCAGATATTCCTGAACAATTTTGTCCCGTTCCAGTCCAGTCAATTTCTGAAGTCGCATATCCAGAATCGCCTGGGCCTGCTTTTCACTGAAATTGAAGCGGGCAATCAAATTTTCCCGAGCATCATTCACACTGGACGCGGCGCGGATAATTTTTATCACCTCGTCAATGTTATCCAGGGCGATTTTAAGCCCTTCCAGGATATGTGCCGCTTCTTCGGCCTTGTTTAAATCATAACGCGTTCGCTTGACTACAATATCATGACGGAATTCGATAAAATGCGCAAGTATTTGCTTCAGGTTCAGCACTTTGGGAATACCATTCACAAGTGCCAGGAGAATGATACCAAAAGTCGTTTGAAGCTGTGTGTGTTTATATAGGTTGTTCAAAACCACTTCCGGAATGGCATCCCGTTTCAGTTCAATAACAATACGGATGCCGTCTTTGTCAGACTCATCCCTCAGGTCGCTGATACCATCAATCACCTTATCCCGAACCAGGTCTGCAATTTTTTCCATCACATTGCTCTTGTTAACCTGATAGGGGATCTCAGTAATCACAATCTGTTCTCTTCCACCCCTGATCTGTTCCGTAGAGGCACGGGCCCGAATTTGCACCTTGCCCCGTCCGGTTAAATAGGCGGATTTTAATCCGGCAGAACCGAACACAAGGCCTCCTGTTGGGAAATCCGGTCCCTTGACATACTGCATCAAATCCTGATTTTCCAGATTGGGATTATCCACCAAGGCTGAAAGGGCATTGCAGATTTCAGTCATGTTGTGAGGCGGTATATTGGTGGCCATACCCACGGCAATACCCGATGCACCGTTCACTAGAAGGTTGGGCACCTGTGTTGGCAGAACAACGGGTTCCTGGAGGGTTTCGTCAAAATTGGGGCGAAAATCCACTGTTTCTTTATCAATATCCACCAGCAGTTCGCCCGCCAGGCGGGTCATTCTTGCTTCTGTATACCGCATAGCAGCGGCGTTGTCGCCATCCACAGATCCAAAATTTCCCTGGCCGTCCACCAGGGGGTATCTCATAGCAAAGCCCTGGGCAAGGCGGACCATGGCATCATAAACAGATGAATCGCCATGGGGGTGATATTTACCCATGACCTCTCCAACGATACGGGCTGACTTTTTATAGGAGCGATTATATTGGACACCCAATTCGTTCATTCCAAACAAAATCCGCCGGTGAACCGGCTTCAGCCCGTCGCGGACATCCGGTAAAGCCCGAGATACAATCACGGACATGGAATAATCAATGTAGGATTCTTTAAGTTCATCCTCAATATTTACAGGTATAATGCGTTGATTTGTCAATGTGTCACCTATCCTTATTTCAGCGTCAGATATCGAGATTCTTTACATATTTTGCATTGGATTCAATAAAGCGGCGCCGGGACTCGACGCTTTCCCCCATCAAAATAGAAAACATTCTATCGGCAGCAGCGGCATCCTCAATGGAAACCTGCTTCAGTGTTCGGGTTTCCGGATCCATCGTGGTACCCCATAATTGATCTGGATTCATTTCTCCAAGTCCTTTATAGCGAGAAATATTCAGTTTTGATTTTGTTTTGTTATCAAAACGTTTCAGGAGCTTTACCAACTCATCATCATCATAGGCATACTGCATGGTTTTCCCGTTTTTAATGCGGTAAAGGGGCGGTTGGGCGATATACACATAACCATCTTTGATCAGATCAAACATCTGCCGGTAGAAAAAGGTCATGAGAAGGGTCCGGATATGGGCTCCGTCTACATCGGCATCTGTCATGATAATAATTTTGTGATATCGGATTTTTTCAATATCAAATTCTTCTTTGCCAATGCCGGCACCAATGGCTGTAATCATCGTGCGGATTTCGTTATTGGATAATACTTTATCCAGCCGTGCCTTTTCAACATTGAGAATTTTTCCGCGAAGGGGAAGAATCGCTTGAAAGCGCCGATCCCGTCCCTGCTTGGCGCTCCCACCGGCAGAATCCCCCTCAACCAGAAAAAGTTCACACAGTGCAGGATCCTTTATGGAACAATCTGAAAGTTTGCCCGGAAGATTACTGCTGTCAAGGGCATTTTTCCGGCGCGTCAACTCCCGGGCAGCCCGGGCGGCGTCTCTTGCCTTCGCCGCCAGTACTGATTTTTCAATGATTTTCCGGGCAACGGACGGATTTTGTTCAAAATATTCTGAAAGTCCATCACTGATGATACTATCAACAATACCCTTCACTTCGCTGTTGCCCAGCTTTGTTTTGGTCTGTCCTTCAAATTGCGGTTCTGCCACCCGGACCGAGATAACCGCTGTAATTCCTTCCCGGGTATCCTCACCACTCAGGGAAAAGTTGTTCTTTTTAATCCCCTTGAACAGATTATTTTTGATAGCGTATGTATTGAGGCTCCGGGTAAGGGCTGTCCGGGCACCCGTCAGGTGGGTTCCTCCTTCTATTGTGTGAATACAATTAACATATGAAAAAAAGTTTTCATTGTAACTATCGTTATACTGGAATGCAAACTCCACAAGCACATCTTCACGCTCTCCCGTAATAAAAACCGGTTTGGGATGAAGGGGTGTTCTGGCTTCATTTAAATAGGTGACAAATTCCTGTATTCCTCCTTTATAATGAAACGTGCTTTCTTCTCCAGTCCGTTCATCTATCAGAGTAATCGAGACATCGCGGTTTAAAAAAGCCAGCTCTCGCATTCGTTCTTCCAGAATTTCTTTATCAAATTGGACTTTTGTAAAGATAGATTTGTCGGGATAGAATGTCACTGTGGTTCCGGTTTTTCGGGATTTACCGATAATCTCCAGTGTCTTTGTGGGTATGCCTTTTTCAAAAGTCTGTTCATAAATATTACCATTTCGGTAAATCTGTACGCAACACTTTTCAGACAGTGCGTTCACAACAGAAACTCCCACGCCGTGCAATCCGCCGGATACTTTGTAGCTCCCTTTATCGAATTTTCCTCCAGCATGAAGAATCGTCATAATCACTTCCACGCCAGGTTTCTTTTCCGTGGGGTGCAAGTCAACGGGCATTCCCCGCCCATTGTCCCTAATACTCACACTTTCATCGGGATGGATGGTTACAACAATTTTATCACAAAAACCTGCCAGAGACTCATCAATGGAATTATCCACCACCTCATATACCAAGTGATGAAGCCCGCGCTTTCCCACATCCCCAATATACATTGCCGGCCGTTTCCGCACCGCTTCCAGCCCCTTAAGAACCGTAATTTTATCTGATCTGTAATCATTGGCAGCACTTGTCGTCATTACTTCCTGATTCCTTTCTTCTTATTCAAACGTTTTAACCGGTACTATATGAACCTGATTTTTTTTACAACGGTCTCTCCCATAAGGGCTCTGTATTTTTCCACCAGTTCTTCGGACATCATCATCAACTCGTTCCGCCACACGTGGTCCTGTACCCGGACATAAAGAACTCCGGACACAATTTTTTCGGGTTCGGTAACCGCCGCGATTTTCTCTCCAACAACATCCCGCCACTTGTGAAATGCCTGGTGTTCAATCAGCGCCCGCGGGCCAGTCAGTTTGGTCAAAAGATCATTTAAGGGTCCTTTTATACTTTTCATCTTTTAAATTTATAAAATAACCCTCTAAATATGAAGAAGTAATTGTCCAAATTTAACTATCTGAGGGCCCTATATATCAATGATATTAAACGATCCCGGGGATTGTGATATCCCATGTCGTCTCAAATCACTAAGATCGGTAGATGTCACAATTATTTCTTTTAGTTTCTGAATATGATGCAGCAAATTCCGGGTATGATCAATATCCAGTTCAGAAAAGAGATCATCAAACAAATAGAGAGGCTCAATGCCTCTTTGTTGCATCATATACTTACCTTCCGCAAGTTTGAGACAAACCAGCCAGAATTTCTTTTCACCCTGGGAAGCGCCGGTTTTTAACGCCTGGCTGGAGCGCTTGAATTCAATACGATCATAACCCGCTCCCCTGAGGGACCGTTTTAACAGAATCTCATTTTGAATATTTCTCCGGGATTCAGACAAAAAAGATTCAATATAAGAATTGTTTTTTTCTGAAAGATCTATGGAGGATTTATATTCAATGGACACGGGAATATCCCGTTCATCAATGGCCATAAAGAAATCATGAAAAAAATTATTCAAAATCGAAAAATTTTCTTTACGAAACGTGTAAAGTTCCAATGACAAGGGGGCCAGTTGCTCGTCATACGTTTCAAGCTGAATATCATAGGCAAAGGATTTTTTTTCATTTTTTACTTTCAGATAGGCATTACGCTGTTTCAGTAGTTTTGAATATTGAATGAGAGTCGCCAGATACTCATGGGAAACCTGTGAAAAAAGCCGGTCAAAATACTGTCGTTTTAATTGGGGAGCACCGTGTGTCAAAACTGAATCTTCAGGAGACAAAATCACAACTGGCAATTTTCCGATCCAGTCGCTGTACCTGTCGACAGAAACATTGTTCAGCAACAATTTTTTCCCCAGGTTCCGGACCAAAGTAAATTTGACGGTTCCCAGATTTTCCCATTTACTTTTAACCAGGGCGTAATCATGATTTCGCATGATAGCTTCCGTATCCCGCGTTGTCCGATAGGAACGGGTAAGGCAACTGAAAAAAATGGCTTCAAGAACAGATGACTTTCCAGATCCATTTGGACCGAAAAGCATATTCAAGCCTGGAGAAAAGTGAAAGGTCTGTTTTTGGAAACAGCGAAAATGCAAGAGGGTTAAAGTCTGTAACATCATAGGACGAATATACAAAGGAGGGCGGTTCGTACCGCCCTTCTTCTGATTCTCTAAAGCCGTATGGGCATCAGTAAAATCAACAGGTTTTCATTTTCCAACTGTTCTTCAGGATAAAAAAGTCCTGCCGATAAGGGTGTGTTAAGAAATATTTTTGCCCTTTCTCCATCAATATGGCGGATGACTTCCTTCAGATATTCAGCATTATATCCGATGGTTAAAGGTTCCCCTTCATAACTGAGGGTTAGTTCTTCCTTGGCCGTGGATGCCGTTTCCACATCCTCCGTTGAAATGACAACCTTGTTTTCGTTGAAAGTCAGAGCAATCTGATGCGTATTTTTGTTGGAAAAGATGGCAATTCGCTTAATTGCCGAGAGAAAGGTATCAATATCCACCAAAACCTTATTGGGGTTTTTCACAGGAATGACACTTTCATAGTCCGGAAAACGTTCCTCTATAATGCGTGTATAAACAACACTCTCTTCTGTTTCCAGCATTACATGGTTTTTCCCCACTTTAAAACGGACTTCGTCAATATTTTTAATATTTGCCAAACACACGTTGAGAAATTTAACTGGAATAATCACATCCCGTTCAAGGGTATTATTTACAAAATTTTCATAGGTTAGCTGAACCAATTTATGACCGTCTGTAGCAACACCCCGCAGAAAATTTTTACGAAATTGAAAAAGGACACCATTCAAGGAGGCTTTCATTTCATCGTGGCTTACGGAAAATATTGTTTTTTCAATCATGCGCTGAAGTTTTTCGGTAGAGAAGAGAATGGTGGTACTGTCATCTATCAGGGGGACTCCCGTAAATTCTGCAGAAGACCGTCCTGTAATGCGATATTCGCCTCCCTGAGGCGTTTTTATTTCAATACTCTCGTTTTTGACACTAAATGTCAGCTCGGTTTCTGGAAGTTCAGAGGTGATATCCAGTATCATACGTCCGGGAATGGCAATAGAACCTCTTTCTTCCACGTCCGCCTTGCAGAAGGTTTCCATCGTAATTTCAAGATCTGTCGATCTAAAACGGAGTTCTCCATCCTCTGCCGTCACAAGAATGCAGCTTAATATGGGCAATGTCGATCGAACCGGTGTGACTTTTGAAACTTTCTGAAGAGACTGGTACAGATCATTTTTTGAAACGGTGAAATTCATTGTATTAATCCCTTATTATTTTTAAAAATTACTAATAATAATATACGGGTGGAAAGTGTGAATATCACATCTAAAGTGAAAAAAAATAAGCTTTTTAAGAACCCAAAAATTGTGGATAACTTTTGGATACATGAGCACTTTCTTGACGTTTTATGGTTTTTTTTCATCAGAAGTCAGGTTATTCATACACATTCACATGTTATACACGGGCAATGTGTATAGTTAACGTTTGATTTCAACGTAGAACTTTTCATATAGGGAATCAAGCCAGCGATTCCAGGCTTCCTGTTTTTTTTGGGAAGCAGCCATGTTTTCAACAACGTTATAGTGGGTTTCCAGTGTTATTTTTTCTGCTGGTTTCCGGTGATTCAGTTTCAGAATATGAAAGCCAAAAGACGTTTGAAAAGGTTCCGATATTTCTCCCTCTTCTAATGTATCCACAGCTGCTTTGAATTCTTCTATCTGCAGAGTGTTTACTGGAAATTCTCCCAGATGCCCCTTGTTGGTAACCACATCAGGATCATCGCTGTATCGCAAAGCAAAATCCTCAAAATCTCCACCCGATAGGATAGAATCACGAATTGTGGATAACTTGTGAATAGTTTGAGCATTGTCAGATTCATCCATCGTGATCTCAAAAAGAATATGAGCCGGATTGATCAATTCTCCTCTTCGTTCAACAAGCTTAATCAGATGAAGGCCAAACTGGGTTTCTACAATCTCTGATATTTCGCCTTCATCTAGGGAGAAGGCTGTTTTTTCAAAACTTGGAACAAAAGTTCCCTTAGGAGAAAAACCAAGTTCCCCTCCGTTTTCGGCCGAAAGGCGATCTGCAGAAAAGTCCCGGGCAGCTATAGCAAAAGAAAGTTCACCGGACAGGATCCGCTCTCTTAATGCCTTTAATTTTTCACGCTGTTGGGACTTTTTGTCTTCTGATGGTTCTGGGATCATCAGAATATGGCTAATATCTACTCGTTCCGGGATATCAGGTATGGAATCCTTGTTTTCCTGGTAAAAAGAGACCACTTCCGGACGGCTGACACTTATATTTCCAAAGCGCTCATTTTGGATTTGTTGTATGATCAAAGAACTTTTTACGCGATCATATAAGAAGTCTCGGATTTTTCGTATGGGTTGGTTAAAGGCCTGTTCAATTTGTTCTTCAGATCCGAAAATATCCATATACTGCTGAAGCTGCTGTTCAAGAGATATTTGTATATCCCTTTCCCGGACAACAATGGAATCTTCTTCCGCCTGCAAGAGGATAATTTCCATATTGATTAATTCACGAAGGGCCTTGTTTTGCATAGACATAAAATCATTTTCAGTCAAGGATGAGGGATTTATATTTGATGAACGTAACATTTCAATGGTTAGTTGCTGAACATCGGAATATAAAATAATTTCCTGACCCACAATAGCTGCAATACCGTCCACCAGCTGCTGGCCCCGGAGGGGTAAAAGCGAAAAAAAGATAAGAATACCACTTTTAATGAAGCACTTCAACATGTGATTTTTTCCTGAGTTTGTGAATGAGGGCATCGTATGCCTGGTTATATTTCTTGATGCCGATCTCCTGACGGATATCCTCGCGGACCTCCGAGATGGGAAGGTAGGAGTTCGGCGGGAAGGTTTCAACAATTTCAAATATAAAGAACGCGTCTTTATAGAAAAAAGGTTCTAAAATTTTTGGGGGATTGCCTGAAAAGAAAAGATTTCTGATATCCGGAATAACGGTTTGTTCTTTAACAAAACGGGAGAGGGTCAGATGATTTTGCTTAAGTTCCTGAACAGCGCCGGGATTATTACGGAGAAATGTCTGGTATGCGTTTTGGGCGGCATCCTCTGTTTCAAATGTGTACACATTTACCTTGTGTGTCAGTTCGGCTACGCGGAACTGTTCGCGATTTTGAAAATAGTACTCATTAATTTCTTCATCATCTGCGCTTAACTGGTTTCCAAGTTCCAGCTGAAGATATTGGTTGGCAATCAACTGTTTCTGATATTGAAGCAGGTGGTTTTTTACTTCGGGGTTTTTATCCAGCTTTTGCTTCATGCCCTCTTGATATAAAAGTTCTGTCGTGACCCAATTTTCGATAAGTTTGGCCCTTTCTGTTTCCAAAGAGGATTCGGTCCCGGTCATAGTCGGTATCAGGGATAGGTTTTCCTCTGTAAGGTAGGAATTATTGACTCTGGCCAAAATACGAGGAGGTTCCTTTTCAGAACAGGAGAAAACCAGCAACCCTGAAAAAAGGATCCACATCAGATTATTTTTTATACAGTGGATTGATTTGTACATCATATTTTTCATAAAGTGTGAGAAAAGCGTTTTCTTTTGCCTCTGACTGTTTCTCCCTCATATAGTCCTGAACCACTTTCTTTTTTACCGTGTCATAAGCCATGGGAGCTTCTGGATAAAATTCAATCACCTGAATGATGGAAAATCGCCCATCTTTCAGGAGGATAGGCTCTGAGAGATCTCCCGGTTTCATTTCAAAGGCTTTTTTGCCCATTTCGCCATATTGCCCTTTGTGAAAAGGATCCAACAGGCCCCGATTTCGTTTACCAACGGGCCGCTCGGTATATTTTTCTGCCAGGGAGGCAAAATCAGCGCCCTCCATCAACTTATTGTGGATTTCCCGGGCAAGCAAACTATCTGAAACCAAAACTTCCTGTACCAGGACCTGTTTCGGCATCATATAATTGGATTTGTGTCTTACATAATAGCGGGCAAGATCATCTTCTGTTGGATCAATGCCTTCATAAATAACCACGCTATAGTAATAGGCGTGTGCCGTTTTGAGAATATATCGGTTGATTTTCCTTTGAAAATTTTCACCCTTTACCACGTCTAAGCGGGACCCGGTGCGGACGAGTAAATCAAGAATGTGATTATCCTGCACAAAAGCTGTCAAATCTTCCACTGATTTAAAACGAGGAAATTTTTCATGGTCAAGAAAAAAGGCCATGTAGTCCACAACCCAGTCTTTGCCAATTTTTACACCCGGATATTCGGCAAGAAGGAAGGTATCGGGCATGTCAAGCAGCGTTTCAAAAACATTTTTTCTTTGAGACATCAGGGAGTCGAAGACGGAGTAAAAGGATTCAATGCCACTGGGATACAGCGTGAGAGGGTTTTCCTGTGTAAGGGAATCAATGTATTCCTGCTGTCGCTCAAGAAAGCGTTCCGGCCATAATTTGCGAGCTAAAACTTTCAGACGGGGCATTTCTTCTTCACGGGATTTTACGGCCAGGGAACGTTCCTGCTTTGGAAAGATGATATGATATCCATAGGATGTTTTGAATGGTGGGCTGATCTGACCGGCTTTCGTAGCAAAAAGAGCACTGTCGAAGGCAGCTATCATCTGACCCGCTCTAACCCATCCCAAGTTGCCTCCTTTGTTTCGGGTGACGGGATCTTCTGAATATTCGGTCGCCAAAGATTCAAAATTTTCCGGTTTGGCCCGCCGGCGGATTTGATTAATAAGCACAAAAGCCTCTTTATCTGTTCTTTCTACATCCGGGTTTCTTGGGTTCTTGTATGTAATAAGGATGTGATATGTTAACTTTTGAGATTTTATGCGGTTATAAAGCTCGTCATAGGTCTCATCGTCGATCAACTTTTTAAATACTTCATGGTCATATAACGCCTGAGCGTATTCCCGGGCTTTTTTGACCTGAATTTTGTATTTCAACAAGTAGTCATCAAAACGCCCAGTTTCCTTCAGATACTGCGATGCCACAATCATGTTGATATAATCGGTTACCCGCTCTTTTATCACATTCGCAGAGACGCCTTTCAGATAATCGGCGGAATAGTAATCAGACAGATCCTCCAGGGTATATTTTTCACCATCCACATAAGCGATGGTATTGTCATCAAATTTTTTGTCGCAGGATGTGACGATCAAAATTAGTATGAGAAAAATCAGAAATAAGTGATGCTTCATGGGATCTCCCATTTTATTTAAAAGTCAAATTAATTTTATTCGTTACCGATTCCAACAGCATTTTCAGGACCTCTGGCTCTTTCCCCTTTTCCAAATGAATGCGAATCGAAAAGTTCCCTTTTGTTTGGAAGGCGTGTGGAAGGCCGAGTTCTTTAAGCACGGGAATCATGGTAAGGGCGATTTGTTGAAGTGTTTTTTGGGAAATTTTAGGATTGAAAACCAGGCTTGTAAACTGGGGGATCTGATTTATCGATTCTATGCCAAGTTTTCGGGCCAAAAGAAACAGATGCCTGAGTTGGAGAAGGTTCAAGGCTTCCGGAGGAGGAGGGCCGAAGCGATCTGTTAATTCTCCAAGGAGGGATTGGACCTCTTCTGCGTTTTCAGCGGCTGCGATGGATTGATACAGTTCCAGGCGGATTGCCCCTGAGGGAATATACGATGCTGGCAGGAAGGCACGAAGGGAAAGAGAGATGTCGGGCTGAGTCTGCAACGGAGAATGCTGGCGGGTCTTTAATTCTATCTCATCGGTTAGAAGTTTCAAAAAATAACGATACCCCACCTGTTCAATATGACCGCTTTGTTCGGCCCCGAAGAGATTTCCGGCACCCCGGAGTTCTAGATCCCGCAGGGCAATATGATAACCAGACCCCAAATCGGTATAAAATTCCAGGGTCTTTAAACGTTGCATGGCATCCGGATTGATGTGGCGGTGCCGGGGAATCACCAGGTAGGCGTATGCTTTTCGAAAGGAACGGCCAACCCGTCCGCGAATTTGATACAATTGAGATAGTCCGAAGCGGTGGGCATTCATGACAATCAAGGTATTGGCGTTGGGGATGTCGATCCCGGATTCAATGATGGTTGTGCTTACGAGAATATCATATTGATGGTGAAAGAAATCAATAAGTTGATTCTCAAGGATTTTGCCGGTGAGTTGTCCATGGGCAAAACGGATTTTTGCTTCAGGGACTAGTGTTTCAAGATTGTGTGTCAAGGGCTCCAATTCGCGGATGTTATTTTCCACAATAAGAATTTGTCCACCTCTTTTAAGTTCGTCCCGCAGAACCTGCCGGATAAGTTCGGAGTCCCAGTGAATTACTTTTGTATAGATGGGGATCCTCTCTTTGGGGGGGGTGTCAATGCGGAGAATATCCCGGATTCCCGAGAGGGATAACTGAAGGGTCCGGGGAATGGGAGTGGCGCTGAGGGTCAGGACATCTACAGTGGATCGCATTGATTGAATTTTTTCTTTATGCCGGACACCGAAACGGTGTTCCTCATCAATAATAAGAAGCCCCAAGTTTTTAAAAAACAACTTGTTAGACAAGATTCGGTGTGTCCCGATAAGAATATCAGTCCGTCCCCGAACGACCGATTCACGTATGATATTAAACTCCCGTTCCGTGCGGAAACGATTCAGGATGTCAACAGATACACCCAAAGGAGAAAGGCGCTCCCGGAATGTTTCAAAGTGTTGTATAGACAGGATGGTTGTCGGCACAAGGACGGCAACCTGATATCCGGAAAGGACAGCCCTGAAGGCCGCCCGGATAGCTACTTCCGTTTTTCCAAAACCGACATCGCCACAAATTAAACGGTCCATAATCAAGGGCTTACCCATATCTTCTTTAACTGTTTTTATGGCAAGCTTCTGATCCCTCGTTTCGGGCCATGGGAAGGAGAGTGCCAGTTCTTTTTCAGATGCCGGGTCACCTTCCATGGAAAGCCCTTGTTGGGAAGCTCTTTTCCGGTACAGTTTTAGCAATTCATCTGTGAAAAGAACCGCACTTTTTTGGGCACGTCGTTTTTTGGGTTCCCATGTCTTTCGTTTCAGAGAATCCGGACGGGGTGGACGGGCCTGACCTTCTGAGAAGCGATAGATTTTATCAATGTGTCTAACCGGCAGGTAGACCCGGTCTTCCTGGTCGTACTCAAGAATCAGCTGTTCGTCTCCATCGGAGAAGCGTGTGCCCAGATAAATACCAATTCCGTAATCAACGTGGACAACAGCTTCTCCATATTTCAAAATATCCCGGCGGGGAACCCGCTCCACATCGGGTATAAAGGGGGCATCGGGATTGAAAAGGTGCTCTTTTTGAAAAAAGTAAGTATCATTCAAAAAAGCCGCCTGGAGATCTTTCAAAAGAAAAGATTCAGGAAGGCTTCCCTGAATATAATGGACATTGTGATTATCGTGGAGCAGATTTGTCAGCTGATCTTTCAACAGTGAACTTTGCCAGAAAAAGTAAACTATTTTCAGATTCTGCACAAAGCGGATAATATGGCCATCCCTTGAGGTATGTGTCTGAAAGGGTGACAGGGGTAAAACCTTAAAGGATTTTTCATCTGAAACGGGGGAAAGAGAAATCGAAAAAAGGGTATTATCGTGGGGAATGGAACGGTCTGAAAGATTGATGAGGACTGTATTTTTCGGGAATTGGCTGATAAAAGGAGAACGGGGAGAAAGGGATCCGGAAGAGGGAAAGAGATGGAGATGTTTTATCTCGTTGACGGAGAGTTGGGAATCTGGGTTGAAAGAACGAATGGATTCGAGGGTATCTCCAAAAAACTCCAGCCGTTGCGGCAGGGGAGAGCCATAAGGATACACATCGACAATACCTCCGCGAATACAGAATTGTCCCGGATGTTCCACTATCTCTGTCCGCACATATCCCATATCTGAAAGGCGCGTTGTAAGCCATTCAAAGGAAAGGGCTTGGCCTTCGGTAAGGGAAAGGCCAGAAACGGCAGGGGTGGCGGGATTCTGCACCGGGTGAAAAAGGAGTTCCGGAGATGAAATAACACAGGAAAGTTTATCTTGTGTGAGAAGCAAGGCATAGCGTGCAAAATGATTCTCAAAGCGGGTATGGTTATACAATTCTGTGCCGAAGTCATAAAAGGGGAGCCAGGCAACCGTATCCTCAGAAAAAAAAGAGATACAGGCTTCCAGCAACTTTTCAGATTCACGTTCCGGGTGGACGAGCAGGACGGGGAAAAGGTCTTCTTCGGACAAGGCTCTCGAAAGCAAGGCCATAAAAGAGAGCACCTGAGATTGGATGTGGATGTGTTTTTCCCGCATCAAACGGTGGAACAGCGCGGAAAAAGCCGAAGTATTCCGGAAAGTTTGAATAAGATTCATGACCATAGTTTCACGTGAAACATCAGGTTAAGTAAATTAGGAGGATTTGAATATCAGAGGGGGAAATCCCCCGGATCCTACCTGCTTGTCCCAGAGTTTCGGGACGAAAGCGTTTAAGTTTTTCCCGACCCTCATTGGAAAGGGATTTAACGGTGTCGTAATTAAAGTGTTCGGGGATCTGTTTTTCTTCGAGGAGTCTCATTTTTGTCACCATTTGTTCCTGTCTGTGGATATAACCCTCGTAAAGAATTTCAATAAAGGCTTGATCCAGACTATGGAACTGAACTTCAGGGAAAAGAGTATGGTGTATGGCCGACAGATGTTCCTGACGTAAGATATGTTTTTTGATGAGCTGATCGTACCGCTCTGTCCTGTCAGGAGATAAACGCAAGGGGGAGTCTTTCGGGCAAGACGCGGTTTTAAAAAATTGCTTGATGAGGTCTTTTTCCTGTACAGAACTTTTAAAATGTTCAATCATCTGTTGAGATTGTATTCCAATTTTTTCTGCAGCCGGATACAGGCGATGATCCGTGTTATCTGCCCGGAGGATTAGGCGGTATTCGGCGAGGCTGGTAAACATTCTATAGGGTTCATCCGTTTCTTTTGTGATCAGATCGTCGATGAGTACCCCGATATAGGCTTCTGAACGGGAAAAGATAATGGGATCCTGCCCGTCCAGAGCCCGGCAGGCATTTACGGCGGCCATAAAACCCTGTACGGCAGCTTCTTCGTATCCACTTGTCCCATTAATCTGGCCGGCAAAATAGAGTCCGGAAATATCCTTCGTTTCCAGGGAATGTCGGAGCTGATAGGACGGTAAGTAATCATATTCAATCGCATAGCCGGGTTTAATAAATTCAGCGTTTTCCAGGCCAGGGACAGTTCTCAGGGCTTTAAACTGGATATCAATAGGGAGAGATGAGCTGAAACCATTGACATACCACTGTTCTGAGCCCTCCCATTCCGGTTCGAGAAAGAGTTGGTGAGAGGGCTTGTCATAAAAACGGACAATTTTATCTTCAATGGACGGACAATAACGCGGACCGGTTCCATGGATATCTCCGGTATAAAGGGGAGAGCGGTGGAGGGCAGCCCTCATAATCTCATGGGTTTTTTCATGGGTGTAGGTCAGATAGCAAGGAATATTTTTAGGGTGAAAAGCGCTCGTCGTGAAAGAGAATGGTTCCGGATCCGGGTCGCCGTACTGGGGTGACATTCGGGAAAAATCAATGGAACGGTGAGTCACCCGGGAGGGTGTACCGGTTTTTAGGCGTTTGACAACAAAACCCTCTGCTTTCAACTGGTCGCTGAGCCCTACAGACGGAAGTTCTCCGTAGCGTCCGGCGGCGATTTGTATTGGACCGATGTGAATCAGGCCATTTAAGAAAGTGCCGTTTGTCAGTATGACTGCTTTTCCGAAGATTTGGCGACCGTCTTTCAGGTAAATACCGCGGACCGAAGCCATGGAAAAAATCAGGCGGGCACCCTCACCCTCGATAATATGAAGGTTGTTTGTATTCAAAAGGGTTTGTTGCATATATTCAGCATATCGTCGTTTGTCCGCCTGGGCCCGGGGAGACCAAACAGCCCTTCCCTTGGATCGGTTCAGCATTTTGAATTGAATGCCGGTCTGGTCAATGGCGCGACCCATTTCACCGCCCAAAGCATCCAGTTCCCGAACCAGGTGCCCCTTTGCCAATCCACCGATGGAGGGATTGCAACTCATGCGGGCAATGCTTTTTAATGAAAGAGTGACAAGAGCGGTTTTTTTCCGAAGTCTGGCGGCTGCAAGAGCCGCTTCTACGCCGGCGTGACCGCCGCCGACAACGATAACATCAAATTCCTCTAAAGTGCGTTTCACGTGAAACATCATCTATTTTCCAATGCAAAAACGATTGAAAATGTGATTCAATACATCCGGGGAGGTGGTTTTACCTGTTATATCATCCAGGGCGCTCATCGCTTCCCGAATGTCCATGGCGACAAATTCGGGGGACATGCCCTCGTCCAGGGCATGTCGGGCGCTTAATAGTGCTTTTTGTGCTACTTTCAGATGATTCTGATGGCGAAGGTGGGAGATCATCACCGTTTCAGTGTTTAGAATATAATGGTCTTTCAGCAGATCCAGGATACGGTCCATAAGTGCCGTGATATGGATATCTTTTTGGGCACTGACAGCCATAACAGGCAGGTCGGTCTTTGTGTAAGACCGGGCTCTCCGGATATCTTCTTCCGGTAGACGATCGATTTTATTCAGGACGATAATAGCTGGAATCTCCTGAGTTTCCAAAAAGCCTGCAATGTATGGCACTTCGTCTGGAAATTCCGTAATCATCAGCATCAAATCAGCATCTTTCATCAGTTTTTTGGTTTTTTCCAGACCTGCCAATTCGATAAAATCCCGGGTATCCCGCAACCCCGCCGTATCATATAGGCGCAGAAGATATCCTGAATGGTTTATCCGTTCCTCAATGTAGTCCCGGGTTGTTCCGGGGATATCGGAAGTAATCACTCGTTCTTCTTTGAGGATGGCGTTTAACAGGCTTGATTTTCCGGCGTTGGGCTTTCCCACAATGGGAATGCGGGCGCCATTGTGTAAAATGCGGCCCGTCTGATAACTGGTCATCAGATCATTAATGTGTATAAGACCGCGCTCAACCCGATCACGAATGTCTTCCGGCTCAATGGTTTCAATATCCTGATCGCTGAAATCCAGCCCAATTTCCAACAATGAGGCCGCATCCAAAAGAAGATGGCGGATTTCTTCCAGTTCCTGGGATAATCGACCCTGAAGAAGCACACGTGCCGCTTTTAAACTCTTTTCCGTTTCGGCATGAATCATATCGGCCACCGCTTCTGCCTGAGTGAGATCCATTTTTCCATTGATAAAAGCTCGACGCGAAAATTCTCCTGGCAGAGCAGGCCTGGCCCCACAGGCATAAAGCACCTCCAGAATGAGGCCGGAAATAATCCGACCCCCATGGCAGGAGATTTCTACCAGATCCTCGCCTGTATATGAACGGGGAGATTTGAAATAGGTGACAACAACATCATCTATGAAATGCTTGTCTTTTGGATGGATAAAAGAGGTGAAAGTTGCTCGCAGCGGCTCCGGGGGTATCCTTGAAACACAAGGTTTTATTATGTTCATCGCATCTGGTCCGGACACACGAACAACAGCAATACCTCCGATGCCTTCCGGTGTGGAAAGTGCGGCAATTGTCCCTTCATATCCTGCCATGATACTATTTCTTTTTTGTTCTTTTCTGTCCGGCGTTCATTTTCTCACGCTGTTCCGCCAGTTTCGCGTGGACGGAGGGATTGATGAAAAGTTTCTGCTGGAGAATGGTCAATAAGTTAAAAACGGTGTAATACAAGTTCAGGCCGGAAGGGAAATTGTTAAAGATCAGTAAAAAGAAAATAGGCATAAACCACATCATAATTTTTTGCTGCTGGTTAGCCTGGCTGGCTCCGGTCATTTTTTGCTGAAGTATCATGGTCAGAGCCATAATAATAGGTAAAACCGCAACCCCATCTCCATAGAGAGGAATGGAAAAGGGCAGGGTAAAAATCACATCAGGTGTACTTAAATCTTTGATCCACCAGACAAAAGAGGCGCCCCGAAGCTCAATGGTTGTGCGAAATACGATAAACAGAGCGTAAAGCAACGGCATCTGAAAAAGCATGGGCAGACACCCGCCCAAGGGGTTCACGCCATACTCTTTGTACATTTTCATGGTTTCCTGGTTCAGGGCCTGGGGATTGTTGGCGTGCTTTTCCTTCAATTCTGCCAGCAGGGGCTGCAGTTCCTGCATCCGCTTCATGGATTCGTAACTTTTATGCGTCAACGGATAAAGAATGATTTTTACCAAAAAGGAAAAGAGCAAAAGAACTACGCCATAATTTGGAATAAAGCCCCGCATAAACCGCAGAAGCTTCAGAATTCCTACCGAGATCGGTTTGATGAGCTTCCAACCCCAATTCATGACATGTTCGTGTCCGTAACCCAGAGAGGTCAGGTAACTTTCATCCAGGGGAGCGATTACAATTCTGAATTGATCTTCATGTTCGTCTCTTGCCGGCAGATGCATGAAAAGGCGGGCATTGAAAAAGCGCTCTGTTTTGCTTCGGGTCCCATAGATTTCAGTTCGGATTCCAGGCCGGGACTCTGCCACAATGGATGCCAGAAAATATTTGGATCTCAGGGCAACCCAACGAGCGTCCCCGTCCGTTCTGATGCTTTGTTCTTTTTCCTTTAACTGAAGGTGAGTAAGTTCTTCACCTACCTTGCTGTAGACGTATGAATAGTTTAAATCATCATCCACGCTTTTTTCAGTGATTGCAAAACCATCATACCAGTTTAAGGTGTACATCATATTTGGGGAAAGAGTGGTATAATTTTTTAATTTTAGATCAAGGTCAAATGCATATCCTTCAGGTGAGAATGTGAAAGTGCGTATCATTTCCTGGTTATCTCCCGTTGTTAAGGAAAAGGAGAGGGTCGTAGGACGATTGACATAAAGGGTGTCCAGGTTTGAATACTGCTCATAAATCTGCGATTGAAAGGGAATATCATTAAAAGACAAGGTTTCTGTATCAGAGACGGGAAATTCTATGCCCAGGTTCCCGGCGGCACCAGGTTTTAAAAGGTGAACCTGATTGCCCTGGAAGGTTTTGTATTCTTTAAAGCGAAATTGGGTAACCGTTCCACCACCCAGATTTGAGAGGGTTAAAAAATAGGAGTCCGTGGAAATCACCAACTCTTTTTCTACGGGACTCATTGCAATAGGGACAGGATGAGCCGGAGCATTTACGGGTTTTGACATGCTTTGGGTTTGTGAAAAGTCGGTTTCGGTCTCCTTTACTCGATCCTGAGAAGGTTCGCCTTGATAGGTTTCAGAAACCGGTTCCCGTTCTCCAATAAATTGCTTTTGGTAAAAGGGCATGAAAATCATGATTAAAGCGATGAGAATAAATGCGATTACCATATTTCTATCAAACACTGTTTTTCTCCTTTTCCGGCACCGGATCAAATCCCCCGGGATGAAAGGGATGACATTTAACGATTCTGAATAAAGCCATCTTGCCGCCCTTAAAGAAACCATACCGCTCTACGGCCGTGTAGGCGTAGGAAGAACAGGTGGGAGAAAAACGGCAGGAGGGAGCAAAATAAGGGGAAATAAAAAGTTGATAGAAGCGAATGATTTTTAGTAACAGATATTTCATGTAATCTGAGTAACCATTTTTTTTAGATATTTTTCTATCAGTGGTCTTTCCCCCTTTTCAGGAACCACTGTTGCAATGAAACCATAATCATATCCCAAGGGGATGGTATCCTGATTTAGACGGACAGCCTCTTTCAATACACGACGAGATCTGTTTCGCGGAACGGCCCCCCGGATAGTTTTCCGGGTTGCAAAAAGATATCGTTTATCTCCGGTATTGGGGAAATAAACCATGTGAAAGAAGGGACAACTTTTCCACGAACCGCTTTCAAAAAGGGCCCGAATAGCCTTTCGGTCCCTCAAAATGGCTTTTTTTTTCAGAGCAAAGCTCACGAAGAAACCGACAGACGTTTCCGCCCCTTATCTCGCCGCTGTGAAAGGACAGCCCTTCCACCTCGTGTTTCCATGCGTGATCGAAAGCCATGTTTATTTTTGCGTCGTCGTCTGCTGGGTTGAAATGTTCGTTTCAAGAGAAATCTCCTTTATTTTCATTTCTGTTGATTTACAGATGTGTAATATCTCAAAATTATGCGTCATTATCAAATATTTATGAGTAAAAATAGCAAGCGTCACTTATTATAATTTTTGATATTCTCAAAAAGGGTCTTGACATTGCCGTCTCAATTTGCAAACTTCCTTTTGCACAAAGCGGATTAATGTGGACAACATGTGGATATCTGATTCGCGTCTAAACCACTTCCGTTGGGTGTGTGAGGAGACTTAATTTATAACAGTTTGATTATAAGAAAGTTGTGGGATTCCCGCCTTGTGTCTTCTCCCCTTAAATAGGTGTGTATAACTTAAATACGATGCACATATTATACATTGACAATTGTGGATAAGATGGACTCTGAGATGCTTAAAAAGTGGGATGCGCTCCTTGAAGATTTGCAGAAGTATATTCCTACACATAGTTATACCTCCTGGTTTTTACCCTTGAAACCCGTGTCATCCAATGAGCAGGCTCTCAGAATTTCTGCCCCCAATCGCTTTCATTCTGAATACGTAGAGATGCACTACCGGGATGTTTTAAGCAAATGTATTAAATCAGTTTTCGGTCGGGAACTAATTATACAATTTACGATTGATGAAAATTCAGGAAAGGACATTTCATCTGGAAATCTCACACCGGAATTATCTCCCCCGGCTCCGGTAAGGGAACGAGATGAACGGGAAAATCTTCCGGCACAAGAGTATTATGTTGAAGACCGCTACAGTCAGCTGAATGGAAGGTATACCTTTGAATCCTTTGTAGAGGGACCCCACAACCAGTTTGCGAAAGTAGCCAGTCGCGCCGTAGCTGAAGCTCCTGGCAATACCGCGTTCAACCCACTCTTAATTTATGGAGGCACGGGACTGGGCAAAACACATCTTTTACAGGCCATCGGCCATTTTGCCCGGACCCGGAATCCAAACCGGCGGGTAATTTATGTGTCCAGTGAAAAATTTATGGTCGATTTTATTACCGCTATTCGCAATAACCGCCTGAATGAATTTGGCAATATTTATCGTAAGGCAGACCTTTTGTTGGTGGACGATATCCAATTTCTGGAATCCCGGGAAGGAACTCAGGAGCAATTTTTTCACACTTTTAACGATTTGTATCAACGGGGCAAGCAAATTGTCATCACGTCCGATCGGACCCCTAAAGAGTTAAAAGGGGTGGAAGAAAGACTGATTTCGAGGTTTTTGTCAGGATTAACCGTAGATATCCAGCCCCCCGATTTTGAATCCCGCATTGCCATTCTCCAGAAAAAGGCGGATATGGATCGGGTCGCAATCCCTCCGGAAGTTATAGAGTTTGTGGCACAAAATATTACAACCAACGTCCGCGAACTGGAGGGAGCCATGACCCGGATTTTTGCTTACAGTTCCCTTGCCCATACGGATGTTACTATCAATCTGGCAAAGAAAGTTATCAAGGATATTTTGGGGGTCCGAAAGACCCGACATATTTCAATTGATATCATTCAAAGTGCCGTGTCTGATTATTATAAGGTCACAGAAAACGAACTGATGGGTAAAGGACGGAAACAGGAAGTCGCTCTGGCGCGTCAGGTGATTATGTTTCTGAGTCGTGAAATCACGGGAATGTCATTGAAAACCATCGGTCTGCGCCTTGGCCGCAGAGATCATACAACCGTGATGCATGCCTGCAATGTGATTGGCAAAAAAATTCGTGAAAACAAGAAATTTGCCCGTGAAATCGATGCCATCCGTCATCAAATAGACCTGACCGCGGACTAATTTTTGGTTTGATTTTCTTTTGAAACAGATACCCGTGAGGCTTTCTCTAGCCGAAAGATAAACCCGATTTTCTTAAAAGGTCCATCAGAAGTAATTTTAAAGAGACACCACATAGTATTAGCCCTATATATATTTATTTATTTTATACTATAATATTGACAACAATTTTTATTTTGTGTATACTTTTTATAAGAAAGACACAACACGTAAGGAGGCAGCTATGAACCGAAATTCTGCAAACAAGGTAATACTTGTCGGTTATTTGGGAAACCAGCCGGAAATGCGGTATACTCCCAATGACATCATGACCACCACATTCAATCTAGCCACCAATTTTATTTGGCGGGATGAAGAGGGAGAATTTCAGGAGCGGACAGACTGGCACAGGGTTGTAGCCTGGAGGAGTTTGGCGGAATACGCAAAAAGTCTGAAAAAAGGACAGTTGCTGTATGTAGAAGGTCGTCTGCAATCCCGGGAATGGACAGATAAAGATAACAACAAGCACTTTGTTACTGAAATCATTGCAGAAACGCTTACCATGCTTGGTGCCCGGAAAAAGGGGGAAAACGGGAATAACGCAAACGATTCAACCAAGATCGATCAAGGTTGATCCCGGTGTCGGGGTGTGTTGAAATGGAGGTAATCATTTAAACGCGGTGGTTCGGTAAGCAGTCCCGGAAAGTGATGGTAGAGGTGGCGGGCAAACCAGTAGTCCAGTTCTCCGTTACTATCCGGGGCTTTGTCCATGACAGCTCTCCATGTTTCTGGATCTTCCATACAAAAATAGATAAACAGATCCGGTCCGCCATATTTCCTTAGCAATTGGTAAATATGACGATACAGGTGAATACGCAAGGGTTTGAAATATCGTAATTTACCATCCATACCTCTTACCATTTCTGGGTTTAATAGCTGGGTAGCGGGAAAACGGTTCAGAATTTTTTCTTTCATATCCGGCGGAAAACGGAGAGTTCCCATGGATATCCATGCAATCTGAGAAGAAGGTGCCACAAGAAACAACTGCTGAATAGTTGTTTCGTAATCTTTTTTCCATGACGGGTAATCAAGGATTGGATCAAAATGAAACGCCAATTTATATCCGGCACGTACAGCTAATTTGACAGCATTCAGGCGCCGGATCAGTGATGCAGTTCCATGTTCTTCTGCTGCTATAACAGCCGGAGGATTAATAGACCAGGCCAGAATGGTTTTTCCTTTGTGATTTTCCTGTAACAGGGATTGAATCCGATCGGATTTTGTTTTCAGTTCCAAAATCATATTTGGAGTATGGGCTGCAAAACGAATCAAGGGCTGGGCAAAATGTCCTTCTTCGTTCAATGCAAGACTGTCTGCCAGTTCACCGGTTCCAATTCTAAAAAACCGCCGGGGTTCACACGCCATTCGATCCCGTATCTGGGCGATGATCTGTTCTGTATCAGTGAACACGGTTAGATAAGGATTGTTTAAATAGTATTGAAGAATGCAGTAGCTGCAGTTGAAGGGGCAATTCATAGACTGGTTCAGGACCCAGTAATTACAACAAAGATACTCGCCAGATGTACCCGGACAGGGTTTAAAGATTTGCCCTCTGCTTTTTGATAATAAAATTTTGTTTTTTATGACGTGTTCCGGTTTATTTCCGGGGAGCAAATCTTCGGGGTTCGATGCAGAAATTAAATTTTCGACGTGATAAAAACGTTTGAACTGCTGTAAAATTTCACCTTGCGCCCCGTTCAGGACGATCAGGGATTTCTTATTCTTATTGGTCATAACTCGAGACGCTCATTCAGCAGTGTATTGATGGAGTCCTTTTTTTTTTCGAACCAGGATAAAAATTCTTCGGAGTCCTTTGGACTTTGAATATTTGCAAAAATTTCTGCCCCTGGCCGCTCCCCGTTTTTGTCGCACTGTGTAGAGACAAAGGGCGGAGGATGCAATGCTTTCAACGCGTCATCTAACTTTTTTTCATACTTGCTTCGAAGTGGGAATCGAATTTCCCGGAGGCGCAGGAACAGAGTTTCCGAACGGATAGGTTCTTCCTGAATGTCAATCAAAAGATTTTGTAGGATTTTTGCGGCAGGTAGCTTTTCCCGCTTTTCGATTTCCGAAAGCATAATTATCATCTGTTCCAGACGGTTCAAACCAGGCACGACATTGAGCAGGGATGTACATGACTTTAAGTCGATGGCTTCGACCATGGTTTTAATCCTCCGCCCAGGTACCAGATGATCTGTAAAAAAACGAATCCATTCCTGCGGAATTCTTGTTAATTGCGGGTAAATTTTATGATAATCCGGCCGGTCCGGAAGGTTCAGCGCCCGTAAGATTTCTGAATCATCTCTTATGGCATAGTTTTTTTTAAGCATTTGATATGCCCACACCTTTTCGATAAACGGAAGTGTACCTCTTGTATCTTGGTTCAAAACAAGAGCAAGGTGAGTTTTCCATGTAAGCTCTTTCTCCTTCAACGTAACAGCCGGTACGGGAAAAGAAGACGGAAAGTGTTCGGATAACACGTGAATACGTTTAAATCCATCGATAATCGAGGGGGATTTATCCCTTATTAAAAGATATACCGGATCACAGATGCCGCTATTTTTCATAGTTTGTGCCAGCTTTTCATCTGTCAGATGCGTTCTGTACCGAAAATGGCTATTTTGTATTTGGATCTGTTCTAAAGGAATGTGCATCAATTCCATCCCGTCCTCCTTTCTGTAGAATTTACATAAAAGTCTACTCTGACGTAACGGAACTTTCTGGGAAATCTCTGAGAAATACAGTGCAATGATGTTAAATTCAACCACTTTTGCAAAAAAATATGGAAGGCCCATACTGAGTAACAAAAAGAAAAATAAAGTCAGTAACTTCATTAAGAATCCACACCGAGCTCTCTGGCAGCTTTCGGTACCCATCATGTTTGGAATGGCAGTACAGACATTATACACTCTTATCGATATGGTGTTTGTCGGCCGACTTGGTGGTGAAGCCATAGCCGCGCTCAGTTTTACCATGCCCCTACTCTTTTTTGCTATAGGGATCACCTTTGGCTTGGGATCTGGGGTTACCAGTGTGATTTCACGTTTTTTAGGAGCAAACGCAAAAAGAGATGCGGATAACTCCGCAGAGCACGGAGTGCTGATGGGAATTTTCTTTGGGGTAATAATCTCAGTTGGAGGTTATTTCTTCAGATATTCCATCTTTGAGTTTTTGGGGGCCACACCGGAAATCATTCCACTGGCCGTGGACTATTTTTCCATCATTGTCCTGGGGTTTATTTTTCAGATTATGAACGTTTTTTTTCGGTCTATTTTATCCGGTGAGGGAGACACGGTAACTCCCATTCGATTTCAGATCACCGGAACTCTATTGAATGTTATGCTGGATCCTCTTTTTATTTTTACCTTAAACCTGGGAATTCGGGGAGCAGCCCTGGCCACTATTTTAAGCCAGTTTATTGTGACGGTCTTCTTTCTTAATTATTTGTTCAAACGCAAAAAATCCTATATCCACTTCAGGTTCAGTGAATTCCATTTTTCCTTTTCACTTCTAAAAGAAATTTTTCGCATCGGTATTCCTGCATCTATGGCTATGATTATCATGTCTCTGGGTGGAATGGTGTTTAACCGTCTGCTGATTCGCTTCGGCACAGAGGCCGTCGCCGCCTTTGGTATTGCCCGGAACCTGGATCAGGTTTTCCATTTACCGATTATGTCTATGGCCAATGGGATGGTTACTCTGACTGGTATGTTTTATGGTGCAGGTGAGTATGAAAAAATCCGGAAGACCTGGTATTACGCCATATCACGAGGAATATTTATTGCTTTAATCATTGGTGTTTTATTTTATCTGGGTGCTCCTTATTTTTACAGAATATTTACTTCTAATCATGAAATCCTGAGCATTGCCATCCAGTATACACGTCTGCTGGTCTTTGTTTATCCGTTTATTGTGATCTCTGTCATTTCCGGAAGAGTTTTCCAGGGGCTTGGGCGCGGTCTTCCCGGCTTGATTCTTACATCCCTCAGAGTTGTGTTCGTCAGCATCCTGTTTGCCGTCTTTTTTGTCATTTATTTGCAAAAACCCCTTCATTATATCTGGTATTCCAATATGATTTCGTCGGTTTTGGCCGGTTCTCTGGCCTTTATCTGGTTGCGGTACCGGCTCCATCGTCTGGAAGAAACCCACTCACGGCTCATCAGGTGATGTGTTGAGTTCTATTTAAAGTCATAGTATATTTAACTTTGTTTAAAAATGGGCACTATGAAACTTGTACTTGCTACACACAACAAAGATAAAATTTCAGAACTTCAAGGAGTCCTGAAAAATGAACAGGTCTCTATTTTGACCTGCGATGATTTTCCTGAGTTGCCAGAAGTTTTCGAAGATGGAGAGACCCTGGAAGAAAATGCTCTTAAAAAGGCAAGGGAAATCCATCAATATACCCAATTGCCGGTCCTGGCAGATGATACCGGACTTGAAGTGCGTGCCCTGGGTGGTGCCCCGGGTGTAAAATCTTCCCGGTATGCTGGAGACCATGCAAGCTATGCCGATAACGTAACAAAGTTATTAAAAGAAATGTCACAGATCCCCAAGGAACAAAGAGAAGCCCGCTTTCGTACAGTTATGGTGTATCTGGATGACAGACATCAAATCACGACAGAAGGCGAAGTACAGGGATACATCCTTGAAGAGATCCGGGGGCGCGGAGGTTTTGGCTATGACCCGGTGTTTTATTATCCCCCTTTAAGAAAAACGTTTTCGGAGTTGTCTCTCCCTGAAAAAAACAGCGTAAGTCACCGCGGCCAAGCCCTTTTGAAAATGATAAAAACCCTAAGGGAAAAACATATACTCACGGAGGTGTGATCAGACTATTTGTTACAGGTTGTGAACGTTAATTAAACCGGACATTGATGATCGTGGTAAAAAAACGGATTTCCCGGGTCCTCCTCAGTCTGATCACCGCATCTGTTTTGTGGGCCCAATCACCATCTCCTGATGCAAATATACGTTTCACCTATGAGTGGAAACCGTCTGGTATTATGCCACTTATTTATTCAGAACCGAGTGGGCTTGACCGCCTGAAACCCAATCCGAATATGCCGTTGCGCTATTCGTTTCCTGTTTCCGTTCCCGGTTTGCGGGTTATCCGCGAGGTTACCGGAGACGGCCAGCTTCTTAAACAATACGAATCCAAAAATGATATTATGATTCGTAAACCGGTTGTAGCGACATTTGACAGTTATTACGAAAAAATGAAAGTGGCCAAAACACGGGAAATCTGGCAAAAGGAAATCGCCTCAAAATTCGATCAGAAAGAGGAAGATAAACAGGAAACCAGCATCGAAATCATTGGAGCGGATATTGCCGGTCAGCGGGTCTCCCTCCGTGTCAGCGGAAATATCAGCATTTCGGGAAAGCTCTCCCAACGGGATCAATCCAACCAGGTCACCAGCTATCAGCAGACAAAAACCACCAGCTTTATTATGGACCAGGAACAAAATTTTACCATCGAAGGCCGGGTGGGTGACCGTGTTAGTATCAAAGTGGATCAGGACAGTCAGCGGGATTTTAATTTTGAAAATACCCTGCGGATTCACTATACAGGCAAAGAAGATGAAATTGTTCAGAGAATTGAAGCCGGGAACATTTCACTCTCTCTTCCGGGAACCAATTTTGTCAAGGGACAGGCAAATGCCACGGGACTTTATGGCATTAAGGCCCTGATGAAATTTGGTCCACTGGATGTGACTGCCATTGCGTCGGTGGAAGAAGGACAAAATAAGAAAGTAAAATGGGGTGGTGGCAGTGACAGCGAACCGGTTATTATTCAAGATTATGAGTATATTCGGCGTAAATATTTCTATATCAGCGATATCTACCGACAAAACATGTATCCCCTGGATGACCAAGCCCGATTTATGATCCGTCGGCGAATTACACAATTCGAACTATATAAGCAGGTTCAGCCCCAGGAAGAAGGGGCTTTTATGGCTACGGCCTGGGTTGATCCGCGGGATACAACCCAGTACGAGTCATGGGCGGAACGGAATTTTTATTTCAAACGGATGGAAGAGGGGAAAGATTATACTCTGGATGAAAACCTGGGATATTTCAAAATGCTGACATCTGTCAATACAGGGGATGTGCTGGCCATAGCTTACCGAGACACAACGCAGTTGGCCGGTGATCCCAAGCCGGTGATTACAGAAGGTGATCTGGTTGCGACAGGTGAATATCCAAAAAATTTGAAATTGATTAAACCCGTCAATCCCCGACCCGAACATCCCACCTGGGATTTGGAATTTAAAAATGTATACTACCTGGGAACTCGTAATATTGAACAAGAGGGTTTTGAGCTGAAAATTTATTACGACGGGGGAAATGCCCCACAGGAACGCTATGCGGACGGCACGTCCTATATCCGGATGTTTGGATTGGACCGACAAGATGAAAACGGGGTATTCGGGCAGCATGATGATCAGGTCGATTTGAATGCCAATTTTCTCAATCTTACGGAAGGGGAACTCATGATTCCCTATATTCGGCCCTTTACTTCAGAAGAAGCTGCCTGTTCCGGGGATCCCCAATGTTTTGACGGAAAATATAACCCCAGTCTTCCTGCTGATTTTTCCTCCACAGCCCTGTATGACACAACCACGAACAACAATGCCCATGCCACGGAACACAAATTCTATATCGAAGTGAAATACAGTAATCGCAGCGAAGTCATTGAATTGAAAGATTTTATGATTATTGAAGGCAGTGAGGAAATTACAGCCAATCAGGTAAAGCTGGTGCGGGGCATTGATTATGAAATTGATTATTTTACCGGCCGGATTGTGTTGAAAAGTGACGTAGCCAGGAACCCGAATGCAGAACTGGATATCTCCTATAATTCCCGCCAGGTTTTCCAGCTGGATAAAAAAATCATCGCCGGAACCCGGGCAGAATATCGTTTTGGAGATAAAGGGCAGAATTTCCTGGGCGGGACCTTTATGTATTTTAACAAATCCTCAATTGACGACCAGGTACGCGTAGGTGAAGAGCCTTACCGCAATCTGATCTGGGATATCAACGGGGAATACCGGAAAGATCTGGATTGGCTGACACGGGGCCTGAACAAATTGCCTTTGATCAACACGAGTGGGAACAGTTATATTCATCTTTCAGGAGAAATTGCCCAGATTGTCCCCAATCCGAATACAATTTCCAACAAAGAAACCGGGGATGTGAATGGAGTGGCTCATATTGATGATTTCGAAGGATCAAAGAGGGTTACTTCCCTGGGGGTTGAACGCCGGGGCTGGCGGATGGCAAGCCCGCCGGCGGATGATTTTTTTCAGTTCCAATATCCCAATAATGGTTTCCTTTTTTGGTACAATCCCTATAACGATGTCCCCACCAACAGCATCTGGCCCAATCGGGAAGTTAGTATCAGCAAACAAAATGATGTCACCCGTGTTCTCACCATGGTGCTCGATCCCTATATTGAAAATGTTACGGGCGATTCCCTGATAACTGATGAGACCCCCTGGGTTCCGGAAAATTCCTGGGGCGGCATGATGAAAGCCCTTTACTCTGGTGCCTATGACCAATCCCAAAGTAAGTATATCGAAATCTGGGTGAAGGGAAAAAAGGGAAAGCTGCGGATTGATCTGGGTAAAATTTCTGAGGATCTTAAAATAACACCCAATATCATGGATGGGAAACCGGGACAAAACGGAAAGCTGGATACGGAGGATAAACCCGAAGCCGGATTTGTAGTGGGCAATGGTATCATTGATGACGGTGAAAATATCGGCCTGAACGGATTGACGGATGAAGAAGAAGCCTTGCTGACCTGGGACCCCATGATGGATAATTACGAATTTGAACCCGGAAAAGAAGAATATCGCTGGATAAACGGGACCGAAGGGAATGAGGACGAATCGGGGCATATCCCCGATACGGAAGATATCAATAACAATGGCCGTCTGGATGTTTCCAATGATTATTTTATTTATGAGCTGGATCTTGAGGATCCCGGTTCTCCTTATTATGTGACAGAGACTCGATTTACGGACCTACCCGGAAGCCCCAAAACCGGGTGGCGTCTGTACCATATTCCCCTGACGGATACACTGGAAACGGTGAATAATCCCAGTATGACGGAAATTGAGTTTGTCCGCCTGATTTTTGCCGGTGTGACCTCACAGGATAGCGTGCAAATTGCTTCCATTGGCCTGGTGGGAAATGAGTGGCAGGAAAAAGGCGTTGCGGCTATCATGGATTCCACACAATTTAAAAAAGATGATGATGTGTTTTCCATCACGGTTGTGAATACCGACGACAACCCGGAATACTATTCCCCGGATGGTGTACAGGGAAAACTGGACAGGATTTACAATATCCGTTCAAAAGAACAGTCTCTGGCCCTCAAACATCTGGACCTTCCCCCGCAACACATGACAGCTGCCCGTAAACAGTTGTATCAGAGTGAAAACTATATTCTGTACAACCGAATGAAGATGTTTATCCATGGAGATGATCGCCATCCACTGGATGAAAAGCAGGTGGATTTTTACCTGCGCCTGGGGCGAACCACATCCGAGACAGACTATTATGAAATTGTGACCCCTGTCTATGCTGGCTGGGATGAAAGAAATACGATTAATGTGGATTTTAAAACCTTAACACAATTAAAATTGCTGAATCAAGCCACAATCCCCGACACGCTTTCCTATCATATTTCGGCTGATGGACAGGTCCGGGAATTTCATGAACTGGATGAAAATCAAAATCCTACCGGCCGGATTTACCGTGTTGCTGGGGATCCCTCTCTGGCGCGTATTGACCAGTTTATCATTGGTGTCATCAATGATTCGCCGGATTATTATACGGGAGATATCTGGATAAATGAACTTCGGGTAAGCGATCCCAAACGGGAGAAAGGACTGGCCTTCCGGGGAAGTGCCAACCTGAATCTGGGAGATGTTTCCACGTTTCGGGTCAATTCTAAATTTCAGGAAGCCGAATTCCACGAAGTAGATCAAAAGAATCCTTTTGAAGGCGGAACCCAGAATTTATCCGATTCAAGACAACTTGATGTGGTGTATACTTTCAATACACACGAGCTATTACCCAAAAAGTGGAATCTGAGAATTCCCCTGACGCTCTCGTTTTCTGAGTCAGAACAGGTGCCCAAATATTCTCCAGGAAGTGATATACTCCTTACGGATGTCCCGGATAGTTTAATTACATCGTCTACCCGGAAAAGTCTTCAGACCTCTTTCAACAAAAATTCCACATCCGATTTTTTCCTCACCCGGTGGACAATAGACCGTACCTCCCTCAGCTTTACCATGACAGATAATTTAAGCAAAGACCGGTTTACACAGGAAAAAAGCGCTCAAACCTATCAGGGTAAAGTTTCATACAGTGCCCAACTCCAAAAAGACAAAGGGATTCCATACCTTGCCTGGATGCCCTTGATCGGGAAACATTTTAATGAAAGTCGCCTGTATTGGAAACCATCCTTAATTAAATATGATATCAGCACGACGGAGAATATTTCAAAAAATACCCCTTGGTCCGGCGAGACAATCCCCAATCATACCTGGACCATGAAACGGCAGTTTACATTGAATTACAACCCGACAGATAAAATCGCCTTGAAATATAACCGAACGGCAGATGCAAACTACCGTGATTACCTGTCTCGTAAATTGGATGTGTTGAAAGAATTTTCCCCGGGCGAAGTCACGAACATTACAGAGGGTCTGAACGCCACTTTCTCACCGGAATTTACATCCTGGCTGAAGCCCAGCTTTACCTACGGTTCTACGTTCACCCAAAACGAACCCTTATCCCGAAATTATGCCAATGTCGGGAATACCCGATCTCTCAGTGGAAGTCTGAACCTGAACCTTCGTTCAATCTTCTCGGAAAAAGGACGATCTTCTACACCCTCCAAAAGTCCTGCAACACGACGTCCTCAACGCCAACAATCTACCCGGCCTCAGGAGACAGAGGAGCGCGAACCGGAAAAAGAGGAAAAGAAAACACTCAACCTATCTCCCACGAAACTCTTTTTTAGCTTTATCAATAATCTTTCACCTATATCCATTCGGGCCTCCGAGACACGTCGCCTGAGTCATAACGGATTGGTGCTGGGTGACAGTACAGAGCAGAAATCCCCGAACTGGGCATACCGTTATGGATTTTCCGATACACCCGGCGATTCCATTGCCCTGGATCAGGTGGGACAGAATTACCGGGGTTTAAATATTACACGGAATTTGAATCTCCAAAGTGGATACCAGATGACCAAACGGATTTCTACGACTTTTGATTTTGCCCTGTCGTCTACCGTTAATGAAGCCGGTGTGAATCTCACTGAAACTTTTACACAGAATTTCTTTCCCCTGGGAACTGAAGGACGCGCCGGCTTTCCCCTCCCCGGTTGGTCTGTGAGATGGACCGGTTTGAATACCATGAAATTTTTAAGCAAATATACAACCAATGTTACACTGGAGCACCGATATGCCGGAAAAGAGATGGTGCAATATCAAAATAATGAAGAAAAAAGTTCAACCTATACCCATGAATACCAGCCCCTGATTGGACTGACCATTGCATTGAAAAACGGACTTCGTTCCACAACCCGGTGGACCCGGAGCCTGGATATCCGGAATACGGAAGCAGATACCAAAAGAACGTTTACCGATAATGCATCTTTGACCTTTGCATATAACCATAAAGGCGGTTTATCAATCCCCCTACCCTTCATGGAGCAGGTGAATCTTCAGAATTCCATGGACATTTCAGCCACCTTTACATACAGCAATCAGAAAACACTGCAGCGAAGAGGTGATATAGAAAAATTTGCCGAGATGGACCGGCGTCAGAGTTGGGTTTTTCAACCGGAACTCAGTTATCAGTTCTCACGGAATATTAATGGAGCCGCATGGTTTATGTACAGTGAAACAAAGAGTAAAATGCCCACGCGGATTTCCCGGGATTTCGGGATTAAAGTGAACATAAGGATTCGGGGATGAAAATCGCTTTGAAAAGCCTGCTTTGGCTTGTGTTTAGCTGTTCGCTGTTACCTGCAGCCACGCCCTCCTTTGATGGCAATCTTGCTTTTACGTACCTTACGATTCAAACTGATATGGGGCCCCGGAATCCGGGAAGCCAGGGGCATACCACTTGTATTCAATGGCTTATTGAGACCGGTGAAAAATGGGCGGATACTGTTGTCACACAAGAATTTACCGGATATAATCCCTACGGGCCCAATGACGTTTATCTCACCAATGTTATATATCGCTTTCAGCCGAATAATCCGGACAGGGTTATGTTATCAGCCCATTTTGACACACGACCGGTGGCCGATTTAGATCGTTTTCGCCGGAGTGAACCTATCCCGGGAGCCAACGACGGGGCCAGCGGAGTGGCTGTTCTGATTCATCTTGCCCAAATTCTTGACCAATTTCCGCCAACGATTGGTGTGGATATCGCTTTTTGGGATGGTGAAGATATGGGCCGGCCCGATTACCCTGAAGAGTTTTGTCAGGGAAGCCGCTATTATAGCCAACATCCCCTGCAACCGGTTCCACATAAAGGAATTTTGATCGATATGATCGGAGATTCGGAGTTGCAGATATTCTATGAACTGTATTCCCTGCATTTTGCACCCGGACTGGCACAAGAGATCTGGGATACGGCTAAAAAGGCAGGATATGCAGATGTATTTATCCCCAAATACGGCCCGATGGTCTATGATGACCATGTTCCCCTGTCGGAAGGAGGTATACCCACCGTGGACATTATTGATTTTCAATATCCAAATGCCCGGCAGAATTATTGGCACACCCATGAAGATACACCGGATAAATGTGCTCCGGAAAGCCTCCAGTGTATCGGGGATGTCCTGCTGATGTGGCTTTATGGTCAGGAATAAAGGATGACAAAAAAAGGGTATGCAAAAATCAGTCTGCCCCCCCGCGACACAATTCAGGAAGCGTTAGAACGGGATTTTCTGGAAACAGGTCGCATCCAGGCTGTGGAAATCAATCCGACGGCACTTGTGATTTGGGAAGCATGGGAGTCAAGTGACGCATTGATGAAAAGCCTGATGGATCATTTCCCGGATGTTCCCATTGAGCGGGAATTTATCCCGGACCAGGATTGGAATCTGACATGGATCGAAGGTTTTAAACCCCTGAAAATTGGAGATTTGTGGATTACACCTCCCTGGCACCGCCAGACTATTCCTCCGGGAGAACCGATGGTCTGCATCAATCCAGGTTCTGCCTTCGGTACAGGGACCCATGAGTCTACACAACTGAGCCTCAGGATGCTTCAAAAGTATATTAAACCGGGTCAGTCGGTTCTGGATCTGGGGTGTGGATCGGGTATTCTTTCCATTGCCGCCGCCTTGCTGGGGGCTTCACCTGTGGAGGCCTGTGACGTGGATCCCCAGATTGAAGCCAATATTTGTGAAAATATTGAACTGAACGGCAATCCTCCGGTCCACTGGAAGGTACAGGATCTTTTTCAACTGAAAAGCTATGCCTGCGATTGGGCTATGATTAATATCCAAAAACCCGTTATATTTCCCCTTCTTGAAAAATTTTCCAACCTGCCTGCGGATGAAAAAGCGAATCATCTGGTTTTAGCCGGTTTGTTGATTGAAGATGAAAAGGACCTGGCCCGCCTTTTGACTGAAGCAGGATACAAGATGCTAGAGAAACAAACAGACGGAGAATGGCTTGCCGTCTGTGCAACCAAACATATGTTATGATAAGATTTCCATACACGAAACACGTGATGCTTCTTCTTTTCTTACTGACGATGCGATGCGGCCCTGAAATTCCTCTTTCCCCTGAGGGCGAGAGAGAGTCTGACGGTATTACCTTAAGCGACGCTCTTGTCAACTATCAGGCATCCCTGGGACAGTTACATCTTCGGGTACGGGTTGAACACGATATATCTTCTGAGGACATTGATGTGTGTTCGGATGTCTTCAAACCGGATGATGACTCGCTCTGGTTTTCCACCCATCTTTATGATGAAGGGGAAAACGGGGACCAGATCGCCGGGGATGGATACTACAGCATTACCCTGGATTCAGCCCTTTCCGATACCCTCAGCGGGGATTTGCAGGCTATTTTCTGGGCGGTGGCAGGAGCTGACACCTCCAATACCCTCATCGCTCTGACTTCGTTGCAGGCCAATGAACCACCGATTATCCTCTTTGTGTGGGCACCGGATACGATTATACGGCCTGACCCGGGCGAAGAAGACACTCTGGTTGTGGAAGCACAGGTCACGGATCCCGACGGCCTGAAGGATATTGTGGCCGTGTTTTTTGAAGTCCGTGATGACAAAGATACAACCCAGTGGAATTCAAATCCACTTTTCGTGCTGAATGATGCCGGAATCGGGGCAGACCGGATTTCCGGTGACGGGATTTTTGCCGCGTCTCTTATCATCTCGTCGGAAAATCAGCTGATAGATAACATTTTTCGTTATTATGCCCTGGATTATGCCGGTAATACCAGCCCCTATGTAAAAGATACGATCACGGTCTATAAAAATTATGTCCCCCAAATTTTGAATTTCTTTCTTTCATCTCCTTCTCAGATCATCAGGCCATCCACCGGCGTAGAAGGGGATAGCCTGTTGTTTTATATTCAGGCGGATGATGGGAATGGACTGGAGGAGATCACATCGGTCAGCCTGCAACGCCGCACCCCCGGTGGAAATATAACTGTACAGTCACATCCACCGGCCTACGATGACGGACTTCATGACGATTTTTCGCCTGGCGATGGATGGTATACCATCAAGGCCGGGTTTTTACCGGATGATGAACTGGGAACTTATTTTTATCGAGCCCGGGTGGAAGATAGTTATGGGAATCGGGTGTTAAGTGCTGATTCTGTTGAAGTTACATTGGTGAGCGAATGAGAGGAAAAACAACAATCCAGAAAACTTTGATTTTTTTGCTCCTGTGGATCACCGGCGCAGTGGCCACACCCTGGACGGTAGCCAGACATTTTTCACTGAATGATTCTCTGGTCTATGAGGGCCTGGGATCAAATGGAATCAGTGGAATTCTTTTCCTGGACGATTCCACCTATTTTTTTTCCACGGGTTATGGTTTGTCTGTGACCACAGATGCCGGAGAAACCTTTTACAGTTATTACAACAACCCCATGGCAGTCCGTTATGGCGGGGTGACATCCATGACATCTCTGGGGCAGCATCTTTGGGTGGCAACGGCTTTTGATAGTATTGGTGTGGAAGAAAGCGCCGCTACCGGCAATGGTATAAGTTATAGTCCCGACGGAGGATTCAGTTGGATTCAATATCCCCAGATGACCGATCCTCCCGATTCAGATTTTGTGCTTCTGTATGGGGATACGCTGAAAGCCCTTCCTACGACGGTTCCCATAGATAATCTGACCTACGACATGGCCGTTCATGTGAATACGGACGGAGATACTCTGCTGTGGGCAACCAGCTTTGCCGGAGGCACCCGGGTCAGCCGGGATTTGGGTAAAACCTGGAAACGGGTAGTGCTGCCACCGGATAATATGGACGTTCTGAATGAAGAAAGTCCCCGGAATTTTCAACTGAGTCCTGTAGACCGCCCGGACCTGGGCATGACGGGCAATTATAACCACCGGGCTTTCTCTGTTGTGGCACGACAGGATACGGTTGTTGTTGGAACGGCCGGCGGTGTGAACCTGTCTACAGATTCCGGTAAAACCTGGCGTCGGTATACCGCACAAAACTCTGATTTAAGCGGCAATTTTATCGTAGCCCTTCATTTGGGGCAGGATGGGACCCTGTACGCGGCTGCCCTGCCGGCGGTGGGTGCAGGAGAATTTCAAAGCCTTAGTTATACAGTTAAAGGAACTTTTGGCGCCCTTCACTGGGAAAGCACTTTACGGGATAAACGGCTTTATCATGTCTCTACCTGGAAACATCAGGTGTTTGCCTCAACAGCGACGGGTTTGTGGGTATCCGGCGATGGCTGGAACTGGATTCCCATGCATGATCCCAAAGATTTTTCCTCCGGTGACCAGCTCTATTCCGATGAAATTTACACCGCAGCCGTTGATCCCCTTGAACGCTTATGGGTTGGTACCGGCGATGGATTGGCCGTAACAGAGGATAATGGCCTTAACTGGCGAATAATACGAAAGGTTGCATCCATTGGATCTACCGGGGATTTGAACATTTCTGTCTATCCGAATCCCTTTTCTCCCGGCAGAATGAACGTATATGAAGGAGAAGGCCATGTCCGGTTTCACGTGTTGATTCCGGAAGAAGGAACCCTCTCCCTGGATGTTTTTGATTTTGGCATGACCCGTGTAAAAACCATTCTTCAGAAAACAGCTGTTTTTCCCGGTGAAAAGGATTTTACCTGGAATGGCAAAAACGGCCTGAACGACATGGTGGCAAACGGAACCTATTTTGTCCGAGCTGTATTTCATGGTAGGGGGATGGAACAGGTGGCCTGGACAAAAGTGATTATTCTGGAGTAATAATGAGAAGGAAATCCGTCATATTACAGGGGCTTCTATGGACTACGATTCTAACCATGTCCTTAACCGCTGCACCCCGGCGAGAAGCAGGGGGTTACGCCGGTACTTATCTCAGGATGCCCTTATCTGCACGGTCGGCAGCCCTGGGGAATGCCGTTGGCGCGTTGATGGAAACCCCGGAAGCCTTTACCGAAAACCCTGCCCTTCTGGGTCATCTTTCGAAGCGCCATTTTGGTTCGTCATTTCAGTTTCTTAGCCTGGATCGCTCATTGCACATGCTTAATGTTTCAATTCCAGTTCCACCGACTGCCGGTTTGGCCATTGCCTGGGTTCATGCAGGTGTGGGGAATATAGAGGAACGTAATTTTTCCAATGAGATGACCGGAGAACTTCAAACATCCCAGGATGCCCTCTATGTAGGGTTTGCAAACCGGATCTGGAAAAGTCTGAGCATCGGTGTTAATACCAAAATTTTTATGGATCAGCTCCCGGACGTCACAGCTACCGGTTTTGGACTAGATGTGGGAGCTTTTTATGCTCCTTTTGATTTTCTTTCCCTGGGATTTTCCATCAAAGATATAAACAGTAAAATTAATTGGAACACCAAAGATATTTATGAATTCGGTTCACAACGGACCGATACATATCCGACCCTGTACCAGGTGTCTGGTGCTCTTCAATTCAATCGTCAGATATACATTACGGCGGCTTACCGGGGGAGTGTTGATATTTTCCCCACTTTTCACGCCGGGATGGAAGTTCATGCCGGAAATCACCTGGCTGTCCGGGGAGGAGTGGATGACCGAATGCCGGTTTTAGGTGTAAGCACCTGGTATCCGGTGTGGGGGCGCATTGAAACCCGCCTCGATTATGCTTTTCTTTTTGGACGATATCATGAAGGAATCAGCCATGCTTTTTCGTGGATATTTACATTTTAAAGCAATCTTTGTCATTTTTGTTTTGTCCTTTGGTTCCCACCTCTGTGCCGGATCCGGACTAACCGTACTTTCTTTGCCGGAAGATCCTGTGAATGGATGGTATGCCGCATCTCCGGGAGGACTTTCCAATGCCGTATCACAGCCGGTTTTTCTTCCGGATGGCCCCGCTTCATGGCATGGCATGCATGGATTCTGGATGTTTGATACACCCTATTCCCGGGTGATAGGCGGAAACCGAAAACTTTTTGGCGGAGCCTCTTTTCTGAAAACCGATGGCATTGAAATCCGGACTGACGTGGCACAGGAAGAACCGATTGGTGAAACCGGGTATTATAATGGAACACTTTTTGCTGGCAGGGAGTGGATTATCTCACAGGATTTACGCATGGGTACCACAGCCCAGCTGGTGTTTGAACGCTTGTATCATGCATCCGCACTGGGTGGCGCCCTGAACTTGGCTGTCGCCTGGCGTGTTCATGAATTCAGTATATTGACGGCTGGCGTCTGTAACCTGGGCAAAATGCAAGATTTATATAAATCGGAAACTCCCATGCCCCTGAATGTGTATACAGGTTTTTCCGCCGGAATCAAAGGACTTCAAACAAGCCTTTCCCTTCATCTCGACGAGGAAGCGGAGATCTATGGCACCGGCTTAATCCGCTATGATATGAAAGGAATCTTTTCTGCCGGACTTTCCTATTCCGGCCTGAATAATAGCTGGCACCTTGGCGGAAGTCTTCATTATAAGCAGTTTCGATTTGGCGCTGGACAGTTCTTTATGCAGGACCAGATTGCCTATCCCATGGTTCTGAGCATAGCTTATATACCGGTAGAGCACTGATTCGCTAAAATGTCTCTGTAATACGGGCGGGAGAATCTGTAAATTTTAACCGTGAAACGTTTACACATATACATCTTTCCTTTTTTGCTTCTTTCTTTTCTGGGAGGATTGACTGGCTGTGGGGAACTTTTGGGTGTTCGCGATCCTGAGCCCCCGGACCGCCCGACGGAATCTCACTGGACTCCAGCTACCACACCACCTCTTGTCATTGAAAATCTCAAGCAGGCTTTCCTGTACCGGGAATTTGAAACTTATATGAAATGTCTAAGTGATACTCACAATTATAATCTGCCGGCCTTTCGGTTTCAGCCGTCTACCGTCTCTTCCATCAAATATCCGGGAAAATTTGATGCATGGAGTCCGGCCGACGAACAAGTCTGGTTTCAATCTCTTTTAGCTGCTTGCCCGCCGGATTCCCTGTTGAATGTGACAATCACCGAGGATGAACCCTTTGTCGAATCCCAGGATACGGTAGAATATCAATTTACATATGTCCTGGATGTACACCATAACCGGGAAGGTCCTCCTACTTATTATGAAGGAAAAGGCGTATTTAAAATGGTGCGCGATAGCCGAAATTACTGGCTGATCTATTTCTGGGAGGATATCAGCACAGGTGAACCGGGCTGGACTGATTTGAAGGCATTATTTTGATGAAACGAACCGTTTATACTGCGGTGTTTACTTTATTTTTACTTGCGACCACGTCGTGCCACAACATTTTTGCACCGGAAATTGGAGACATTGGTAAATCCGGCCTCCTGTATAATCCAGTGATGAGCCGTCCCACCCATGTACTGGAAAATTTTCGTTATGCTTATATTTACAGGGACAGCCTGGTCTATTCCACCCTGATTGACAGCCAGTTCGTCTTTGTGTACTATGAACCGGACGACGAAGGCGGCGGGGGGCATTATGAATCCTGGCCCCGGGATGTTGAACTCCGGGCAACAGGTGGACTTTTCAGGGCGTTCCGTCCGATTGACCTGATCTGGAATTCTACACTGGACAGCTCTTTCAGTTACATCAAAGATGATTCCCTGCTCAAAACACAAAAAACATGGTTCGATAGCTCCAACTACGCCGAAATTGTGAAATCTTTTCAGCTCAATCTGGGGGAGAATCTGGTGATTATCGGTTCGGCGATTTTTAATTTTTCCAGGAGTCCCTGGGACAACCAATGGCGGATTGTGAAATGGCACGATGAGTCTAGTTTTTAATAAAAAATCAAAAGATACGGTTTTCTATAGGGATAACCGGCTGGAACGCAGTATCCTGAAGGGACTCGCCGTTCTTGTTTGTATTGCAGTCCTGATCCTGCTTATCAGACCTGAGGAGAAAGAAAAGACATCCCCGGATGATTTTATGAATCAGGCTTCCCTCTTTTTACAGGATTCGGTTCGGTATTTACAGTTGTCAAGGATGGAGATTTCACCGAAGGATTCCGTTTGGACACTGGAGTTCAAATACCCTGAAGGAAAAATTCTCCGGGAGGAGCTCTATCGGTTCGGACTTTTTTGTGGGGATCATCTGAAAGCCTGTTCCGTACGGATCGATTCTCAAAAAACCCGAATCACACTTAGCATCCGGAATCAGAAAAAAAGTTTGGAAGGACGCATTATCCTCCGGCCGGAAGCACAAATAGTAAAAGGACGTATTTGTTTAATAATTGATGATTTCGGGTATGCCTATAATGCTACGGAAAAGGGGTTTTTAAAGCTGAAAGCTCCGGTGACTTTTTCCGTGATTCCAGGGCATACACATTCGAAAAATCTGGCCCGTATGGCACAACGGCATGGACATCCTGTCATGATTCACATGCCCATGGAACCTCTGAAATACCTGGGCGGTGAAGAAGAATATATGATCATGGATGGAATGGACCGGAATGAAATTGAGTACCGGATTTTGAAAGCCATTGCCGAGCTCCCCATGGCCGTGGGGATGAACAACCACATGGGATCACGGGTGACAAGCTCTGCGGACATGATTCATAAAATTGCCGATGTGCTGGAAACGAAAGATCTCTTTTTTGTGGATTCTTACACCGTAAACAAGACCGTTGTTCAGCAGGTTATGAGATCCCATCACATCCGGGTTTATCAGCGGGATATCTTCATTGATCATGAAAATTCCGAAAACAGCATCCGACGACAAATCGATAAAATGGCACGAATGGCGGAAAAAAAGGGAGTTGTGGTGGCAATCGGACACAACAGACCCCTGACCTTGAAAATTTTGACGGAAATGATTCCAAAACTTGAAAAAGAGGGGTTTCGTTTTATATCACCAGGAGAATTATGAAGAATTCAAAACTTATTTCAGCCAGAGCAGATGTCCTCCGGGGCGGTCGGATTGAAAGTATCCACCATGCCGAAATCAGTGTTATAGACCAAGAGGGTAAAGAAGTATTTCATACATCTGACACCGGTTTCTTTACCTATTTACGATCCAGTGCCAAACCCTTTCAGGCAACGGTGATTCTTGATACGGAGACGGATAAGGCCTTTCAATTACCCGACTCATGGATTGCCTTGGCTTGTGCATCCCACAACGGTGAGGCAGTGCATGTACAAATTATTCGAAAATATCTAAAGCGAATCGGTCTGGATGAATCCGCGCTGCAATGTGGATCTCATCCCCCCTTGGTCTATTCCATCGGAGGCCAAAAAGGGACGATTAAGGCTGAATATTCCCCTGTGTATCACAATTGTTCGGGAAAACATACAGGCATGCTTTCGGTCTGCCGCCATCTTGGGGAGGATGTTTCCACTTATCTGGCCTTTGATCATCCCGTTCAGAAAGCAATCCGGGAAAAAATCAGGAAATATTCCGGTGAAACCGATGTACCCCTGGCTTTGGACGGATGTTCAGCACCGGTATTTTATGTTTCCGTACGGGGTATGGCCCGAATGTACCGACATCTTGCCCTGGGATCTGACGAAAGTCTTGAAAGAATCTGGAATATCATGACATCCCACCCCTACCTGATTGCCGGCAAAGGGCGCTTCGATACGGCGTTGATGGAAATTACCCGTGGCAAAATGGTCGCCAAAGTAGGTGCAGAAGGGGTTCAGGGATGTGCCGTTAGGCACCCTGACGGAAGACGATTTGGGATTACTATCAAAATTCATGACGGGAATCGCCGGGCCCTGGCACCCCTTCTGATTGAAACCTTGATCCACCTAAACACTCTAACCCCTGAGGAAGTCAAGAAACTGGAACCCTTTCACCATCCGATCCTCACCAATCATGCAGGTCTCCGGATCGGTGAAATCCGGCCGGTCTTTGAAAGCAAATCAGAGGAGTAGACCAAAACGATCTTTTTCTACCCTTTTAACCGTAAAAGATTGTATCTTTTAAGCCCAAAAAAAAATGTAAATATGAGAGGTGATATCATGAAAATTATTTCTAAAAGTCTTGCTGTCTTGCTTGTCAT
>JASGMP010000023.1 GCA_030156395.1 Fidelibacterota bacterium | reverse complement strand
GCCAGATCCGTATTATACGTTTGATAAAAACGATCTTTGGAAAAATCCGAATCTCCAAAAAGAGGGCCTTCCTTCGCCAGGAAATATCTGAAAGCATCTGTCCCAACCCGTGATACATGGTCCCGGATGGTATTCAGATCAATAAAATTTCCCAGACTTTTACTCATTTTCTGACCTTCGCTCATCCACCATCCGTGGGCAAAAATAGTTTTTGGCAAAGGGACTCCGATTGCCATCAGCATGGTCGGCCAATACACACAATGCGTCGTGAGAATATCTTTCCCGATGATATGCACCGCCGGCCACCATTTTTGAAAAAGGGCATTATCCCGGCTGAAACCTACAGCACTGATATAATTGATCAACGCATCAAACCACACATAGGTCACATAATTCGGATCAAAGGGAAGTTCAATTCCCCAAGATAGCCGGCTTTTCGGCCGGGAAATACAAAGGTCATTCAGGGGTTGTTGCAAAAATCCCAAAATCTCATTTTTCCGGTTTTCGGGTTGAATGAACGCAGGGTGTGATTCGATATAGGCTATGAGGGCTTTCTGATAAGCACTCATCCGGAAAAAATAGTTTTCCTCATGGATTTCCCTGACTTCCCGGTAATTTCCTTCTTCATACTCTTTCTGAGTGATAAAGCGTTCTTCCGAAACACTATAGAGTCCTTCATATTTATCTTTGTAAATATCCCCTTTCTCATAGAGATCCTGTAGAATTTTCTGAACTACCCGGGTATGTCGTGTTTCAGTAGTCCGGATAAAATCATTATACGTAAGTCCCAGCTCATCCCAAAAACTGCGGAAACGACGGGCATACTCGTCACAATGTTTTTCCGGCGGGATCCCGGCTTTTTCGGCAGCCTGCTGGACTTTCTGGCCATGTTCATCAGTGCCGGTTAAAAAATGGGTGTCCTCCCCACGCATGCGGTGGTACCGGGCCAGGATATCTGCAACAATGGTCGAGTAGGTATGACCGATATGAGGCTGATCATTCACATAATAGAGGGGAGTTGTCACATAGAAGCGTTTACCCATTTTTCACATCTCCTGTTCCAAGTTATCTTCAATGGCTTTGAGTTCATTTTCATCAACAAATCCTTCTGTCAGGTAATCGGGATATTCTCCGGACAAACCGGCTTCCATGGCTTGTTTAACCAGTATTTCTATATTTTCCAGAGGGATTTCCTCCCGGACATCCTGCTCAAAGGCGCAGGTAACCATGCGGGCGATAATATCCGATTTAACCACATACCCCTTTTTATTGTTCATAAAAACCGGGGTGCCGGGTTTGGGGTATTTTTTCAATTCTTCAATATAGTAAGGATGTTCATATCGAAGGCAGCATTTCAGTTTTCCACAGAGTCCCGAAAGTTTCAGAGGATTCATGGGAAGATTCTGATCTTTGGCATTTTGGGTACTTACGGGTTCAAAATCTTCGATAAATGTAGCGCAACAGAGGGGAAAACCGCAGGGGCCCAATCCACCCATGCGTTTTGTTTCATCCCGTACGCCGATCTGCCGCATTTCTATCCGGGTCCGGAGGACCGAAGCCAGCTGACGGACCAGTTCCCGGAAATCCACCCGTTCTTCAGCCGTGTAATAAAATGTGACCTTTTTCCGGTCCAGTTGGTATTCCACATCCATGAGTTTCATGGACAAATGGAGATCTTTGACTTTATCCAGGCAGAGTTTGAATGTTTTTTCCTCACTCTTCTGGTTTTCCTGATATTGTTTCCAGTCCAAATCATCTGCTTTTCTCAGGATTTTATACTGGGATACGGGATAACGGCCGGTGCAATCCTCCCGGATGGGCATAAGAGCGGTGACCCGCCCCATATCTTCCCCTTTGTCCGTTTCAACCACCAGGTAATCCCCTTTATGGATGGGATATTCCATGTCATTTTTAAAAAAAAGACGTCTGTTTCCCTTAAATTCAATTTTTATAATCATGTATTGATGATCACGTACCGGATCTGGCATGGGCGAGTTCCTCTGTTAGAGACAGACATAAATGTCCAATCAGGGCGGGAAAATAAACATTTTTCCCGGTCAATTCAATAACCCGCTCCGTCTCACGGATCATTTTCAGATAATCGATGGCCGGAAAATAGGCGACAAACCGGGTCAGTTCTTCCACAAAACCCGAATGAATCAGGTGGTTGGGAGATCCTCCTTCCCGGATAAGCTGGGCGTCTCTCAACCAGAAAAGAATCTGGCGGAGTGTCCGCCGAACGGCTTCTTTATCTTTTTTAAACTGTTTATGGGAATCCTCTACCCATTGGGTCAGGGCGGTCATGTTCCCACTCATCAGAGTGCGCCAGAAATGTTTCAGCTCCTCACTTTCGGCTTTCATGTCCAAAGAAAGGAATTCTTTGACACGCCGGATATCGCCGTGACTGAAATGGGCATAATAGGCGGCTGTTTCACGGTCAATACCATGATGATCCATAAGCCATTGGGTGATTTCTTCCACCGGCGGAGGATTAACGGGAATGTTTTGGCAACGGCTTCGGATGGTAGGCAACAGTGTGTTGTATTTATCCGTAAGGATCAGGAAAACTGTTTTTCCGGGAGGTTCTTCCAGAATTTTCAACAGGGCGTTAGATGAGGCATCACTCAGCATTTCACCCCGGTACAGGATGACAACCTGCCATCCTTCTTCACTGGCACTGAGCATCAGATCTTTTCGCAATTTTCGGATCATACTGATAAGGATGGTTGTTGCCGATTCCACCTCAATTCCCTGATAGGGATCCTCCGATAATCGTACCATGGCATCCTGAACCATACCGTACTCCTGTTCGGAGAGGGCGGCAAAGGGATCATCATCTTTCGGGTTTTTTCCGGCAGGGCTGGGAAAAATAAAGTGGACATTCGGGTGGGAATTCCGCTTGATTTTCACGCAGGAATCACAGGTTCCGCAGGGACTGTGATCCGGCCCGGGATGTTTGCAATTCAGCGCCGCTGCAAAATTCAGAGCCAGGCTCATTGTTCCGGATCCCAGCGGACCGGAAAGAATGTATGCATTTCCGACCCTTTGATGGTTAATGAGGGTTAAAAGCTGTTTGCTGATTCTTTCCTGACCGACTTGTTCTACAACTTGCATATCAATTCCTTCGGCTAAGCCATTCTTCAGGATTCAGTTTCTGCCTGGAATCCCAGATCTCAAAATGGAGCATGTGTCCCTGAAGGGATCCGCTGTCACTTACTTCGGCAATCACCTGTCCTGATTCCACATATTCATTTTCCGACACCCGGATTCCGCCTACGTGGGAATATACCGTATAATAATCCTCACCGTGCATGATAATGATGGTATTTCCATACCCCCTGAGCCAGGTGACAGTGGTGACCAGCCCGTCCTGAATTGCTATCACCGGTGTTTTTTCCGGAGCTTTGATATCGATACCGTTATTTTCCGTTTCCGTTTTCAGTACAGGATGAATTTGCCGGCCAAAACGCCCAATAACCGTCCCCTGGACAGGCCACGGAAGATTTCCCTTGCCACTGGAAAAGGTAGGATATTCTCTGTGGGACATAGATGCCGCCCGCAGCCGGCGTTGCCGTTCAAGTTCCCGGAGACGGTCTTCCCTCTGGGTCCGCATACTGGCTATGATCCGCTGGAGTTCCATCCGGGATGTCTCTTTGGCTTCCAGCTCCTGTATCAGCATCTTCCGGTCTGATTTGACCTTCTCCAGTTTTTGAGCTCTGTCCGCTTTCATTTCCCTAAAAGAGGCCGCTTCATTCCGCAATGAAGCCAGTGTCTTTTGAATTTCAGCTTCTTCGGCCTCTATTTCCCGGGTCTCCTGCTCAATCTGCTCAATCAGGTCGATGATTTCATAGTATAATTCTTTATCAGCCTGGGTGATGGCATTGAAATATTTAACACGGTAAAAGAGCTGGCGCATATTATCCGATGTAAAAATCAGGCTAAGCATATCATCTGTATGAGTTGTGTAAAACCGGACAACCCGTTTTTTGTACCGATCAATCAATTTATCCCTTAGAGCTTCATTTTGGGCTTTATTTTTTTTCAGAAGGGCTACTTTTTCACGGCGCAGGCTCAGTTGCTGTTCCATAGCCGTAATACGCCTCTCCGTGAGCCCGATCTGATGATCCAGATATTCCAGTTCGTCGGCATAGGTCAGTTCCCGGTGACTGGCGGTCTGTATCCGTTTCTGAAGGGCATCAATCTCCCGGCTGACCTGTTCAAGATTTTTACTTTGCTGATGGATTTTCCGGTCAAATTCCTCCAAATCCTGTGCCGCAACAAAAGTAGAAAATGAAAGCAAAAGGAAAATCGGAAAAACACTTTTGAGTAAAGGTTTCATCTTTGAAAATTATTTCCATTTTCATCGAATCCCAAGTACTTTCCCTTGACTTAAATTCAAGTTTAAAGCTATCTTTAACCACGCGTATTAAAAAAAGGGGAATTATGACATCTGTATTGTGGCGGAGTATAGGGCGGAAAGAAAAGACGCGGGAAGAGATCATGATGGAAGCTCTGAGCAATGTAAACATTTTCCGGAATCTTTCCCGTAAAGAGCTTAAAGAAGTATTGGATCTGGTTTATCATCGCGTGTATAAAAAGGGAGATTATATTTTCAAGCAGGGATATCCGGGGAACGGGATGTACATCATTTTGAAAGGCACCGTTCAGATTATTCAGGAAAAAATTGAGGGAGATACCAAAGAGGAAGAAATCCTTGTAACCCTCCACAGCGGAGATTTCCTGGGTGAAATGTCCCTGCTGGATGAAGCCCCTCGTTCCGCATCGGCATACTGCACCGAACTGACAGAAGTTTTAGGCTTTTTCCGGGGGGATTTAATGGATCTTCTGAACCGTAATCCGGAACTGGGCAGTAAAATCGTCCTGAATATCGCCCGTGTATTGGGTGAACGCCTGAGAATCACCAATCAACTATTAGCGGAACTTCAGGAAAAACAGAAAAAGGAAACCGAATCATGAGCCTGACCGAAAATCAGCGATTTATCATCCGATTGATTTTTTTTATAGTCCTGGCTGCAGGGTTTATCCTTATCCTCCCCCGCCTTCAGACCATTATTACGGTAATCGTTATATCTATTTTAATGTTCACACTTTTGGATCCCTTTGTAGATAAGCTTGAACGCTTTAAAATTCCCCGGGCTTTATCAGCGTTGACGGTGATTCTCGTGATTTTACTCCTCATTGCCTTTGGAGTCAGCCGGATTGTGCCCCTGGTGGAAAATGCAGCTCAGCAAATATCCCAAAGCTTTAGCGTCGAAAATACATTGAACGACCGGATCCAGTCCGGAATCGATTTTCTGAACAGCAAACTTCCCGTCAGTGCCATCACCACAGATATCCCGGAAAAGATCAATGAGCTCATAGAAAGTCTGAAACAGAAAATCCCCGGATTGCTGATGGGTGCGGGAAAAGGGCTGATCAATGCTTTCTCCAGCTTTTTCTTTGTTCTTTTTATCACTTTTTTCTTTCTTAAAGATGAACGGGCCATCAAAAGGGGAATTATCCGCCTTGTCCCTAATAAGCATTTTGAAATGTCCCTGAATATTATGGATAAAATTCAAAGACAGCTCTCATCTTACCTTCAGGGACTGTTTCTGGCAGCCACCAGTGTGGGTATTACATCCATTATCGGGCTCTTTTTGGTAAATACCATCTTTGATGCCGGAATTAATTATATCGTTCTGATTGGCATTTGGGCTGGATTTGCCAACCTGATTCCCTATGTGGGACCCACAGCAGGTGCCATTCCTGCCATTTTATCAGTCCTTATGTCCCAACCGCCCAATACCCTTTTGATTGTTGTCCTGGTCATCGGCGTTTTCGCCTTTGTCCAATTTCTTGACAATAACATTGTTAGTCCCTATCTGGTGGGAAAAAGTGTGGAACTGCATCCCCTTATTGTATTTATTGTGTTGATTATCGGTGGAAATCTCATGGGGCTCCTGGGGATGATGTTTGCCGTTCCGGTAGCCGGCATTATTAAAGTGACTTTTGGTGAAATTATTACAAATGCCCCCAAATACCAGACGTAGTTAATCTGGCCGGGGAAAGCGTTCGATTTTCATCAGGATATGGTTGTGAAAATAGAGATAAAGATTATCCGTTTGTAGTCGGTAGGTCCAAATCATGTAATCGGTGGGTGAACCCGGATTCCAGTTTTGAATACTTTGGGGATCACCCAGTTTTTCGCGAATCTCCTCACTGGTTTCAGAAACACGGATATGGATATGCTTTACCGCCGTTTCAGGTATGGCGCCGCCGAAGGTTTCCATCCATAACTTTTCAAAGGTTTTCTCTTTTTTATCCTGCATCAGTGTATTTTCTACACGATTCAATTTTTCCATAATCCGGTTTGCATACATATCCGCAAGTTCGCCGGCCCGCGTGTCGATACGTCCTGATTCCTCCATAAAATACAGGGCTGTTACCATATCTGATTCTTTCATGGCTTTCTTCATGTCCTGCAGCATGGCTTTGGCCATTTCACCTCTCAAACGGGTGATACGGTCCTTATTTGACGGATATTCCTGTTCCGCCAGAATGAGGTAGGATTCCGCCCGCTCATACAATCCAGAGAGAATCAGGTGGAGCGCTTTTTGCAGGTGGATTTCAGAGATTACCTCCCGGATATCCTCCCGGATCAGAGGGGAAATGTGCAATGCTTCCTGAATCAGAGCGTCTGCCTGTAAATAATCCCCCTCGCTAAGTTCATGCAAGGCTTCGCGGACAAACAGACTGGCCAGCAAATACTGGCGGAAAAGAACCGCCTGACGAAGAGCCATATTTCCTGAACGGATGGCAATATCAAAACGCTGTCTGGCCTCCTTTATCCGGCCATCTTTCAGAAAATCCTCTCCCTCATGATAATACTGGAAATATATCATGGAGTCTGAATAGGCTTTATACTGCCGGGCCAGAGATGACTTCAGCGAACGGGAGTGTGTTCTCATGTACTGATCAAAGGAACGGGATGCAGACACATAATCGCTGCATCGTAGCTGAGATATTCCCACGTCACCCGATGATTTTTGGGCACCTATTAAAATCCCGAAGGATAATTGAACACCTATCCCCCCCAGATCCACAGCTTGAAGGGGAGTAAAAAGCTCAGAATCTTTTACATGATAGTGAGAAGAATAGCAATGAAAACTGATTCCGGCCCTAAATCGGCTGCCGGTGATCCGGTCCGGGGCAAAAACCCAGTCGGCTCCTCCGCTCCAGCTTTGACTTGTACCCCGAGCCTGCACATCGAACGCTTTATTTCCGGCAGCATATAGATCTCCCTCCCCCTTTCCCCATGTAAATTCACCATGCAGGAGCAGCCAGGTAGCCGGTTGATAATAGACAGTCTGGGAAATATAAATTTCACGGATGCGGGGACTGAATTGAAAAGATCTGCCATAGGCCACCCGGTTGGGCCAGCCGGGATTCAGATTCGCCGGAATTAGCACCCGGGTTTCACGAAGGCCGATTCCCGTCAGCAAATCCAGGGAATTTTGTTTCAGAAAAAGATAGGGCCAGTTATATCGGACAATATTGATATCCAGGGTTCCCAGAGTCCGTTTCCATATATCCGATGCATCATCAAGCCTCGATTCGGTGGAGTCAAAGGTGAAGGCCTGGGGTTCATATTCAAATTTAAATCCCTGTGACGCATACAAAGCACCCCTGAACTGGACATCAAACAGGGTCATCAAAACCGGCTCTCTGAATGTTATGCCCGGAATGGGATTCAGGCGGTGGTAAAAGGGTCCAGGCCGGTATGAATCAACCTCTCCCCGGAGAATGCCCATCCAGGATATACACAAAATAACAAGGATACTTACACGGTATTTCATCATACTTTCGATTTATTGCATAATATAAAAACACTTATCATTTTCCGTTAGCGCTTTTCAATAACTCCACATCCCTTGAGACTTCTTTTCCCCAGACCGGTGAATTCGTAAATTCATCACATGATCATGCATACCAATTTACATGACCGGCTGCCTCGGGATTTTTACCTGCAGAGCACCGAAAAGGTGGCGGAAGCATTACTGGGATGTTTGTTGGTACGAGTTTTAGCAGATGGTCGTATTTTGAGCGGCCGTATCAGTGAAACAGAAGCCTATGTAGGGGAATGGGATACGGCCTGTCATACATCTTCAGGAAAAACAGCCCGGAATCAGGTGATGTATGGACCGGGTGGGTTGGCGTATGTCTATTTTGTATATGGACTTCACAACATGCTAAATGTGGTGACGGAAGGGGAGGGAAAAGGGTGTGCCGTACTGATCCGGGGGGTAATTCCTGAAGAGGGAATAGAAACAATGAAAAAGAACCGGGGTGGCAAAATACCCTTAACCGACGGACCCGCCCGCCTGACACAGGCTTTTCAGATCAGCCGTGAACACAATGGTTTGGATCTGGTAACATCCCGGGACATGTTTATCACACCGGGATATCGGGAAGCATCATCTGCCGTGATCCGTACACCCCGTATCGGCATTGATTATGCTGAAGAAAAAGATAAGCAAGCTCTTCTCAGGTTTGTGCTGAGGACCGGGTCAGGTTAAGCATCAACAAAATCATCAATTCTTTGGCTTCATCATTTTTACAATAGATCCACCACAAGCGGGACAGTTGAAAAATTTCCCGGGATCCGCCCTTACGTTGAAGTAAACGCCCATGCATAGAAAACAAAACATCACAGGGCATTCGTTTTGACAGAGGGATTCCGGTTTTTCTGATTGCTTTTTGATCATAAGTAAGCATTTGACGGCAGTGATGGGGGGAAATCCCCGCCTGTTGAAGCAGCCACACCACAAAGGCAGCTTCCGGCAACTCCGGCTCACAGGGAGTTGTAAGATCTTTCGGAGAAACACATCCAGTTTTTATGATCAGTTCGGGTGTGGAACAAAGAAGGGACGCCTTAAGGCTCAGCCAGGTCACACGATTCAATTGATATTCCGGGTTATACAAAAGCTTTTTGTATGCATCTTCAGAAGCAGACTCAATCGATTTTTTTTTGCGTTTTTTAAACAGATACCGAAGCCTTGGATCCCGGTTCGCTAGCAAAGGGAAAATATGAGCAGGTTCATTCAGCACAGCCCGGATAAATTTACCGGGATGGTCAGGCAGAACCGCTGGATTTATAGCGGTCATGATCCGTTGAATAATCGGAAAATATCATTCACCAGTACCAGGGCAATGAGGGTAAAGAGAATCGCCATGCCGGCCTGTTGGATACGGATTTTTGTCTTCAGGCGCAGCTCGCGACGTAGTATACTCTCTGTCAAAGCAACTACTATATGCCCGCCATCCAGAGCAGGTATTGGCAAAATATTGATCAGGGCCAGATTGACACTGATAATGGCAATAAAACCAAACAGGGCACCGGCACCAATTTTTGCAGACTCTCCTGCAAGCTGTGCGATCATGATGGGGCCACCAATATTCTTCAGACTCTCCTTGCCGGTAATCACCATCCCCAGGGATTTCACGGTAAGATTCAGCCAGTAACCTGTATTCTGGAAGCCATATTTCACGCTTTCATATACACTGGCTTGCCGGATCGTATAGTCGGCGCTCACCCCGATCATACCCACGGTTTTGATGTCACCATCCACAACGGATTGCTGGGGAACGGGTATAAGAGTTACCAGAAGAATTTCATTCTCGCGACTCAACTCGATTTGGGTTTCTTCTTCGGCATGGGCTTGAATCTGTACCGTCATCTCCTCCCATGTATCTACCGGATTTCCATTGATACTCAAAATCCGGTCGCCCTTCTGAAGTCCTGCCGATTCAGCAGGCATTCCGCTCACCACTTCACCGATCACCGGTTCTTGGGAAGGAACGGCGATTCCATTCTGAAAAGTCAATACGGAGAAAATAATCACGGCCAGGAAAAGATTCATCAGGACACCGGCTGATGAAACCAGGACTTTTACCCAGCCCGGTTTAGCTCTGTATTCCCAAGGCTGAGGCTCTGTCTCGGCCCAGCTTTCATCCAGGTTTTCGTCAATCATTCCCGACAGTTTTACATATCCCCCCAGAGGGATCCAGGAAAGGCAATATTCCGTTTCCCCCCATTTTTTACAGGCAATTTTTGGAGGGAATCCCAGGGAAAAGGTTTCCACACGGATACCTGTAGCTTTTGCCGCCAGAAAATGACCGAATTCATGGACAAAGACGAGAATGCCTAAAACAATAATTGTGGCAATGATATATATCATTGGGGAAGAACTCCTTTTTTTAATGAGAGGGATTTTACAAATTCAGTTACATCTTTTTCAAGTGATATCAGCTTATGAGGGGTTTTTACTGTTTCTACCGGGAAATGCTCCAAGGCCTTTTCAATCACAGGGATGATGCCTGTAAAGGGAATTTCCTCATTCAAAAAGCGGTATACCGCCTGTTCATTGGCCACATTAAGGATGGCCGGGGCCGTACCACCGGTTTTCAGGGCATCCAATGCCAGAGGGATGGCCGGAAAACGGTTATCATCCGGTCTTTGGAAAGTCAGGACTCCGATCTTTGCAAGATCCAGGGATTCCCAGTCTGCCGAAAGGCGATCCGGCCAGGAAAGGGCAAACTGTATGGGAATCTTCATGTCCGGAATCCCCAACTGGGCTTTTACCGAGCCATCCACAAAGCGAACCAGGCTGTGAATAATGGATTGCGGGTGAATCAAAACTTCGATATGTTCCGGGGGAAAATGAAAAAGATGATAGGCTTCAATAATTTCGAGTCCTTTATTCATCATCGTTGCAGAATCGATAGTAATTTTTGCCCCCATAGACCAGTTGGGATGTTTTAAGGCTTCTTTTACGGTAATAGTTCCAAAAGTATTTGGATCTCTTTCCCAAAAAGGTCCACCGGAACCTGTCAGAATTAGATCCCTGACGTTTTTTTCATTTTCACCCAACAGGCACTGCCAGATTGCCGAGTGTTCACTATCCACCGGTAATATCCGGGCGTGATGGTGTTGTGCCAGATCATTGAGAAGATCCCCGGCCATAACCAGACTTTCCTTATTGCTGAGGGCAAGATCCTTTCCAGATCGGACGGTTTCTATAGAGGCCTCCATGCCCCTGCTGCCCACGATCGCATTGAGGATTATATCGCAGTCCGATTCACGGCAAACCTGGGCAATCGCACGACTGCCGGAAAGAATGCGGATCGGTTCCCCTTTGAGGAGAGACCGGAGGTCTTTTTCCCTGGATTCATCGGCAATCACCACTACTTCTGGTTTAAATATGCGGGCTTGTGCTGCCAATTTTTCCACCTGCTTATTGGCCGTCAGAAAAATCACAAGAAAGTCCCGGGGATTTTTTTCAATGACTTTCAGAGCGTTGGTGCCAATACTGCCTGTTGAACCTGTGATTCCAATTTTTTTCATAAATCAATACTCCGGCTGAAAGCGGTCCCAAAGGATCGGTTACTTCCACGAACCGAGAGTTCCCAACCCTTCCACATCATGATGAAAGAAGAGGATAGATAAAAGTGTTCTGCCGTAAAGTTCCCCCTAGCATTTCGGACTGTTCCATTTTCATAGTTTAGTGAAACGAAGAGGCCGGTTTGAAGGGATAAAATTTGAGTGAGCCCGCCGACTGTCAGGGCTGTAATCCTGTTCTTCCAGTCTGGATGATCCCCGTGCATAACAGCCGTCTGGATGATCCATTTGCCATTCCGTTTAGACATCTCACGGTATATAGACAGTCCATACGATGTGGCATACCAGGGATCGGCATGATTTAATCCGGCACTTCCACCGACAAAAAACGAGTATTCCTGAGTTAGTCGGCCACGGACGGCCAGGTAAGGAAGAGGGTAATAATCCGGGTTGACCCACAGCATCTGAATGTAAAAAGCGGATGACGAATACCCGGGTATTGGCATGATACCTGCTGTTTTCTGCAAAAAAAGACCGGCATTATCTTTTGTCTTCACCTGATCGGGAGAAAAACCTGAAAAAAGAGGAACAGCCATAAACATTAAAAGCCCAAAAACTTTTAAAAAAAGCCGTCTCATGGACAATTCCTATATCAGATAAGTCCCCGTTTGGATGCTTTAATAAATTCAACGGCATGTTGAGTTTCGGGGATCAGTTCAACCTGTGTTTCAATATATCTCAGGGCATCGGCAACATTATAATCGGAACGGTATATAATCTGATAAAATTCTTTCAATTTTTCCAGTACCTCTGATGAGAAACCACGGCGTGTGAGTCCCACATGATTTAAACCGGCATAGCGGGCAGGCAATCCGGCCGCCAGAATATAAGGAGGCACATCCTTGCTGATTCGCATATAGCCACCTACGAACGCATGGGCACCGATTTGTACAAACTGGTGGATTCCGGTCATGCCGCCGATAATTACAAAATCCTCCACGGTGACATGTCCGGCCAGTTGGGTAGCATTTGAAAATATGCAGTTGTTTCCGATTTTGCAGTCATGGGCAACATGCACATAAGCCATGATCATGCAATCATTTCCTACCACAGTTCTCATCCGGTCTTCCGTCCCTTTATGGATGGTAGCATATTCCCGAATAATGGTCCTGTCCCCGATAATGGTTTCGGTTCTTTCGCCTTTGTACTTCAAGTCCTGTGAAATTTCACTGACAATGGCTCCGGAAAAAATTTGGCACTGCCGTCCAATCCTGGCGCCGGGGCGGATAATTACATGCTCGGCAATACGGGTTTCATCACCAATGACTACATCCTCATCAATAATCGCGTACGGGCCAACCTGTACATGATTTCCCAATTCGGCTTTTGGACTGATAATTGCTGTTTGATGAATCAGGCTCATATATCTCTCTCAATGTTCAACAAAAAAACTCCCTCACAAATCACCTCGTTACCTCCAGACATCATCCGGGAGGAAACCCTCAATTCATGTACATCTCCATGAATGATCCGGCTCAGGAATGTATACTCTCTTCGGGGAATATCCTTGAAAAATTTCAGTTCACGGACACCGGAAACAACAATACGGCGGATGGTATGAACCTTATCGTAGAGGAGGAGTGAAGCCGCCGAGAGTCCCAGGAGACGGAAAATAAGTCCTTTGTCAAGGTACCTGCCCTGATATTCAACCGGATCGAAAACAGACCGGACCTGATCTTTTTCCTTCATCATTCGCCATCCTAGGGGAACCGGAGCAAAATCGGGCATCAGGGCCTCCAGGAGTCCGGCGCCGGGTTCGCGATTCTTCAAAGTATGAATAAATGGTTTATACACATCCATCAACTTCTTACCAAAAGCGACATTGTTTTTGTGTCCGCTTCGGAAAGCTATTACATGTCCACGGACCGGCATTCCCAGCAGATATAAATCCCCCACCAGATCCAAAATTTTATGCCGGACCGGTTCATTGGGGAAACGGAGTGGCCTTTCATCCAGAATACCGGTATTCCCAAGGCGAATGTCATGATCCACCTTGAAAAGTGTTTTCAATTCTTTCAGTTCATCCTCTGAAATCTTCCGATCAATGAAGACAATATTATTGTCAAGGGTTCCTCCTTTACCCAGACCGCGCTGCATCACCGATTTCATTTCACTCAGCAGGCTGTAGGTCCGTGCCGGAGCAATTTCTTTATCAAAATCCTCCATGGAATCCAGGGAATAAAAGCGGGTACCCATGGTCAGATAGTCAGCATAATCCACAAGGAAAGTGACCCGGAAAGTTTCAGCAGGAAAAACTTTGATGATCACATTATCAACGGGATCCGTATAGGTGACAGGGGTTGTGATAATCAGTTCAGGACGGGGCACGGCCTGATCCCGGCATCGGACACTTTTCAGAAGGTCCAGATAAGGTTTGGCACTACCATCGCCCACCGGAGGTTCGGGGCCATCCATTTCGATCACAGCATTATGGATATCGCAAGCCCGGAGGGCGGCCATCACGTGTTCAATGGTATGGACACGGACACCTCCAGATCCCAGGGTGGTTCCCCGGGAGAGATCCACCACCGAGTCCAGACAAGCCGGGATTTCCGGTGATTCAGGGATATCGGTCCGTTTAAAAGAAATCCCGTGATTCACGGGAGCGGGGTTCACAGTCAGACGACAGGGTACACCGGTATGTAGTCCTTTCCCCTTAAGGGATATACTCCGTTCCGGTGTACGCTGATATGTGATCATAAGTCCTAATCAAGTTTTAGAAGGGTTTTGATCCGGTTCAGAAGCTCACCCATTTCCGGAAGACGGCGTATCCAGGCCTGTTCCCGGCGGAAATCATGAATCGGCCGGGCAATATAACCACTGATGATCTCACCAGGTTTAGTGCTTTTGCTGACTCCAGACATGGCGGCAACCTGAGTTCCGTCTGCCACATGAATATGGCCATTCACCGAAACCCTGCCACCAAACACACAGTAATTACCAATCACGGCACTGCCGGCCACACCGGACATCCCGGCAAAGGCACAGTGTTTCCCGATTTTAACATTATGGGCGATATGAACATGATTATCCAGTTTGCATCCTTCACCAATCACCGTATCTCCCAGGCTTCCCCGGTCTATGGTGCAGAGGGCACCTATTTCCACTTCATTATGAAGGATAACCCGTCCACGCTGGGGGATATTTCTAAACATTCCCTGATGAAATGTATACCCAAAACCATCCGATCCCAAAACACTACCGGCATGAATGGTACATTTCTTCCCAATGATCACGTGATCGTAGAGGGTTACATGGGCCATGATGGTTGTCTCATCTCCGATCTCACAATGGGGACCGATGACAGAGTAGGGCCCGATATGCACATTTTTCCCGATAACTGCTGTTTCATGGATTTGGGCTGTTTCATGAATTCCCCGTTCCGATGCCTGAAGCCCCCGGTCACTTAAAAATACGGGGATTAGTTTTCCCATGGCTTCCTGAGGATCTTCAACGCGGATCAGATTCGGAAAATCCGTCTGAAAATCCCGGGAAACAATCACGGCGGAAGCCTGGGTAGTTTTTAAATATTTGGAATAAACCGGATTGGCTACAAAGGTCAGATCACCGGGGCCGGCAAGATGAATTTCCCGGATACCGGTGATTTTAAGGTCCGCTTCTCCCTGCCAAGTACCATTCAGGAAAGAAGCAATGCCTGAAAGGGTCCATTCAGACTGCATCGGATTATTTTTGTGCTTTGCGCAGCTCGTATAAAACTGTGTTTGTCAGATCATGTTTATCGTCAGCGAAAACCAGGGTTCCTTTGGATGCATCGATGATATAGTCATATCCCCCGTCTAAGCCCACGCGTTGAATGGCCTGGTTGATCTTTTGCATCACGGGTCCCAGATACTCTTCCTGTTTGACATAAATTTCGCCGTCGGGACCGAAATATTTCATCTGATAATTTTGAAGTTCTTCCTGGAGCTTCTGAATTTCCTGCTGTTTTTGAGTTTTCCAGGCTTCCGTGGCGACAAAGCGTTTGCTCTCATACTCATCCAGTAGTTTTTGTCCCCGTTCCTGCATGGCATAATATTCTTCTTCAAGACGCTGGCTTTCTGCCTCCAGCTTTGCCATGGCATCCACAGCTTCATCAAATTCCCTCAGTAGTTTTTCCGAATCAATATATCCGATTTTGGATTGTGCCTGCAAACCGGCAACACCTGCCAGGATAAGGGCAATGATCATCAAAAGTGTTGAACGTTTCACCATGTAATCAATCCTTTCTTTTTCTTATGCAATTTATGTCTCTTTAAAAGGGCATCCCAAAGACAAAATGGGTTTTCCATCCGTTGGGTTCCCCCTGTGGATCATAAGGATTATCAAAACCATATCCAACATCAAATCCCAGCATTCCGATCATAGGCATAAAAATTCGGCCCCCCACACCCAGACTGCGGACCATCCGGTCCATTTTTACTTCATTGAATTCGTTCCAGATCTGGCCAGTTTCACCAAAACCGAAGATATATATGGTCGGATTATCGGAGACAGGGACGCGCAATTCCAGGGAATATTTGGCCAGGGCTTTTCCCCCAACCATATAGCTGGATGAACGGATAGGCCCAACAGAGCGGTCTTCATATCCACGCAAAGGCGTTGTGTAGCTGACCATACCGGCTCCACCCATGTAAAAGCGTTCATCGTAGGGAATGACGGTATTATCCCCAAAAGAATTGATGTTTCCAAAATGGAGATTTTGATAAAGAACCAGCTTCCATACAATGGGAGTCCACCATTTAACTTCCAGTTCATTTTTCACAAACTCTTCATGCCCTTTCAGCAAGCCACCGGAAAATTTTGTGCTGAACCGCACGGTAGAACCAGCTGTGGGAAACTCAGGCCTGTTTTTGCTGTCCCGGGAAATGGTCTGGATAAAACTGTTACCCCTGGTTTTCAATAAGCCCGTAGGGTTATGTGCCAGAAATGTTGCTTCATCATCAATATTGGTATATTGTTTCCGGGTTAGATTCAAACTCCAGCTACCGTAAAAATAACTGTCCGGCCAGCGGAAACGGCGGCCGAAACGCATGGATGCTCCAATTACATTAATATCATAGGGATAGGAATAATAGCTGGTTGCTCCCCGTTCCGAATAGTAGAAATTCACACCGATGGAATTGGGCCGGCCCATCAGCCAGGGCTCGGAAAAACCCAGATTCAGATATTGATATGACTGTCCCCGCTGATATTCCGTCGTCAGTTGTTGCCCTCGGCCCATCAAGTTCATGATATCAATGCCCACACTTCCGATAAGCCCGTCCAGTTCGCTGTAACCCATGGACATATTTGCCCGATCGCTGGATTTTTCTTCGACGGTAATTTCCAGATCCACATGTTCATCATCCACCGGCACAATATCCGGCACCACATTGCTGAAATAATTCAGTCTGAAAATGTCACTCTGGGAGCGGATCAAAGCCTCCCGGTTAAATACATCCCCGGGAAAAGCCCGCATTTCACGGCGGATCACATAGTCACGGGTCCTGTCGTTGCCTACAATATTTACCCGGCGGATATACACTTTTTCATTTTCCTGTATAATGATATGTACATCCAGGGTATCTTTATCCCGGGGGGTCAGTTCGGGAATAATCTGGGCATAGAGGTAACCCGTATCCATATATGGACTCCGGATACGCAGATCCACGCCCATCTCAAAATCGTTTTCCCGAAAGGGTTCTCCCCTGGAAATTCCGGCGCTTTCCAGGCTCTTTTTCAGAAAATCCGTGGAATAGAGCTCATTTCCTTCAAACGTAATATCACCGTAGTAGTAGAGGTTCCCTTCTTCTAGTTTGATCTCAAGTGTAATACGGGTGCTGTCTTCGTTGAGTTTTAATTCCGTTCCCAAAATACGTGCATCCCGGTAACCATGGTTCCGGTAAAATTCCAGGATTTTTTGTTTATCTTCTTCAAATTTTTCTTCATCAAATTTACCTGATACATAAAAGCGGTACCAGGTACGGGCTTTTGTTTCTTTCATCTGGCGCTGGAGGGTCCAGTCGCTGAAATTGTTGTTCCCCACAAAATCAATGTCCCTGATCCGGACTTTTTTCCCCTCATCAATCTGGATAATTAAATCGATATTTTCCCCGGCGGGCCGGGTAGAGACATCAATCTTTGCATTAAAGTATCCCTCATCATCATACATTTTTTTCAAATCCCGGACCGCTTTATTGATGAGATGTGGAGTAATAACCTGGCCTCGGATAAAGATGATATCCTTTTCAATGTTCTTGGTCTTCAGTTTTTCATTCCCCTGATAAATGACCTCATTCAGGCGGGGATATTCCTGGACACTGACGATCAAATATACCCCATCGGGTGTTTCCTTATCAACATAGACTTTGATATCACTGAAGAGTCTAAGTCGCCATAATTTTTTAATGCCCTCCTGAATCTGGGGGCCGGTCAGGACAGCCCCTTCGACAAAACCGGAATTCACCTTGATAATCGATTCCGAGGCGGTTTTATTTCCTACAACCGTTACATCCAGGATTTTGATGGATTCCTGCTGGGCGGGGGTTAAAGAGGGTAAGGCAAGGATCATCACGAGGATAAGAAGGGTGATTGTTCGTTTCACATGCACCTATGGGTTCAATTGTTCACTGACTTTACCAAAGCGTCGTTCCCGGTTTAGATAGCTGTTGATCGCTTCCAGATAATCTTTTCTCCGGAAATCGGGCCAGAATTTTGGCGTCACATAGAGTTCGGAATAGGCAATCTGCCAAAGAAGAAAATTACTGATCCGTAATTCACCACTCGTTCGGATCAACAGGTCGGGATCGGGCATATCGAAAGTATAGAGCCTGGATGAAATCAAAGCCTCGTTCACATCGTCCGGTGACAGGCTGCCTTCGGCAACATCCCTGCAGATGGATTTGACGGCTTCAGTTATTTCAATCCGGCTTCCGTAACTCAGGGCAAGTGTCAACGTGAGTCCCGTATTCTCTTTTGTCTGTTCGATTCCCTGAAGCATCTTATTCCGGGTTTCTTCAGGCAGATCATCGATACATCCAATGACATTAAAACGAACATTGTTCCGGTCTAATTCTGATATTTCTTCATGAAATGTCTTCACAAGGAGGGACATAAGGGCAGACACTTCCGTTTTCGGCCGATTCCAGTTCTCTTTGGAAAAGGTATAAAGGGTAAGATATGCAATCCCCAGTTCACCGGAAGCTTCCACTATATCCCGGACGGAATGAATGCCTTCCATATGGCCTGAAATCCGGGGGAGGTTTTTCTGTTTAGCCCAGCGGCCGTTTCCATCCATTATCACTGCCACATGGCGTGGCATTCGGGGATGCTTTTTCATACTTGTGATGTTAAAATCCGTCAAGAACCTGACCTCATGTTTTTAGCAGAGGAAATTACTTCTCCACCTGACGAAAGTCAAGCCGGAATACCTGTGCCGGCATGTCCGACCTTCTCCACTATTTTTTATTTCTGGAAGGTCTTTTATACATCAGATAGAAAGAATCGTCATCCAGGGCAAATCCGGTGATATACCGCCAGCCTTCAAAACTCAGTTCTTCGACTTCATCTTTCATATCATCAATAAAAACATGATCCACCCGGTCAGAATCCATATCAATGGTCAGAGTATCGAAATCGGGGCCGTCCGAATAGACCCTGAAAATTTTATGATCCCATTGCACGAGGGATTTACGGTTTTTTTGATTTTTCTTTAGTTGATGATTCGTCATATTAATCCATTCCAAGAATCCGGCGGCCTTCCGGAGAAATCATCTCAGGCGTCCATTGGGGATCCCACACAATTTCAACATTTGCCCGAGAAACTTCCGGGAGGGCTTCCAGTTTGTTTTTTACGTCAGCCGATATTTTTCGGCTCATGGGGCACCCACGGGCAGTGAGTGTCATGACCACATTTACCACATCCCCATCTATGTCAACATTATAAATCAAGCCCAGATCCAGAATACTCACGGGTATTTCAGGATCATAGCATGTTTTCAATACGTCATGGACTTTTTCAAGTGTCAGTCGGCTCATTCGAACACTTCCTCATTATGTTGGTAACATTTTGATCAGGGACGTTGCAATTTCAGAAAATTTTTTTGCCGGTTCGGAATCCGGTGCCGATTCCACTATAGGGCAACCTGTATCCGAGGCATTCATCACATCTTCTGTGAGGGGTATCCGCCCCAATAAGGGCACATTCAGACGGCGGCTTTCCCGGTCCCCCCCGCCTTTACTGAATATATAACTTTCCTTTCCGCAATGGGGACAAACAAAATAGCTCATGTTTTCCACGATTCCCAGGACAGGTGTATGGACTTTTTCAAACATATTGGCTCCGCGTTTTACATCGGCCAGGGCCAGATCCTGAGGAGTGGTTACGATCACGGCACCATCCAATTTTAACTGTTGTACCAGGGAAAGCTGCACATCACCTGTTCCCGGCGGCAGGTCCAGAATCAAAAAATCCATGGGTTTCCAGACCACATCATTCAGAAACTGGGTTACCAGCTTCATGACTAGCGGTCCGCGCCAGATCACCGGTGAATCCTGTTCGATAAAAAAACCGAAGGACATGATCTGGATACCATATTTTTCAGCGGGATAGATAGTGTGTTCATCTTCAACACGTGGAGGTTGGGCCACACCGAACAACGTGGGTACACTGGGCCCATACACATCCAGATCCATGAGCCCCACCGCTTTCCCCTGCCGGGCCAGAGCCATGGCAAGATTAGCCGCAATGGTGGATTTTCCAACCCCACCCTTACCGCTGGCAACGGCGATGACATGATCTGCATATTCAAAGCGCTTCTGATCATCAAAAGGATTCTTGTCTTTCGCCGGTCCGGATGGTTTTTGTCCCTTTATCTGGGCCGGTTGTGTATCAATTAGTACATGGGCTGCCTTTTCATCCTTTTCCTCCAGAGCTTCAATCACTTGTTTCCTCAAAGCTTCCAGTTTTTCTTCATCCTTTGAGACGACATTCAACCGGATAATCCATCCTTCGTTGCTTTCTTCAATATTCCGGACCATACCAAAATCCACAAGATTCCTGGAAAAACCGGGATAATTCACAGTCTTTAATATATTCATTACCTGTTGTTTATTCACGTATCACTCCCTTTCTTCACGCTTACGGAATATACCCAATTCTCTGTTGGAATAAAACGAAACTGATTGAAAATAAAAAAGGATGCCTGAGCATCCTTTTTTATAAATATGTACCAGGGTATTACTCGCCCTCGCTGATGGCTTCCACCGGACAAGCGGAAATACAGGCCAAACAGTCAATACAGGCATCTTCGTCACAAACGGCTTTATTATCTTCATTCAGACTCAAAGCGTCTACGGGGCAGACTTCAATGCAGTCTCCGTGTCCTTCACATACATTTACATCAACAACAACAGCCATTATAACCTCCTCATTTCATTGCGTTTTTTTCCATGACGTAAATTCTTAATTCGCACAATCAACTGCAAACCATTTCTAAAATTTTTCCAAAGAATGTAATCAAAAAGAGAGGGACGGCTCAGCAAATATTCATTGTGAATAGTTTTTTGTTTGACTATTTTAAAAATCTATGGACGCTCTCAACACGGATATTCTTCACGACCTTTTAACCCGGGTAGAAAAACCGGGGCGATATGTGGGTGGTGAACTGAATATGATCCGGAAAAATCCCCGGGAAACAGATCTGAGCTTGTGCCTGGCTTATCCCGACACCTATGAAGTGGGGATGCCCTTTCAGGGTTTTCAGGAGTTATATCACCTGGTGAACGCCCATCCCCATTATGCGGCGGAACGGGTGTATGCGCCCTGGACAGATATGGAAAGGGTGATGCGTGAAAAAGAGATCCCGCTTTTTTCCCTGGAAAATCAGCGGCCTCTTGCAGATTTTGATGTCCTGGGTTTTACACTGCAATACGAAATGACCTATACCAACATTTTGAATATGATGGATCTGGCCGAAATCCCCCTTTTTACTCATAATCGGAATGAAAAACTTCCCTTGGTGATTGCCGGCGGATCCTGTGCTTACAACCCGGAACCCCTTGCATCCTTTATGGACCTTTTTGTCATCGGGGATGCGGAGGATTTGGTTATCCCCCTTATGGATTTAATTCTAGAAGGGAAAAAACAGGGTTGGAGCCGGGAATTTCTATTGGAAACCCTTGCAAAAAGCGATCCGGCTTTTTATGTCCCCTCTGTATGGGATCAAAAACCTTACCCGGTCCGGAGACATATCGTTAAAGAACTGCGGCCTGAGTATTATCCGGAAAAACCCCTGATTCCCCTGATTGAAGTCGCCCATGACCGCTTTTCCCTGGAAGTCCAACGGGGCTGTACCGAAGGATGCCGTTTTTGCCAGGCGGGGATGATCTACCGGCCTGTGAGAGAGAGGTCCCCGGAAGATCTGTACCAGCAGATGGTACAAACCCTTCGGAATACAGGCTACGAGGAGATGTCCCTATTAAGCCTTTCCACATCGGATTATACCGGACTGGAGGCTGCTATCCGCAAAATGCTGCCTGTCATCCGGTCTTGCCATGTTTCCGTCAGTTTTCCGTCGTTACGTCTGGATTCCGTTAATCCTGAGCTTCTGGACGCCGCTTTGAGCGGTAAACGATCCGGGCTGACCTTTGCACCGGAAGCGGGGACCGAGCGGCTTCGACGGGTTATCAATAAAAACATCCGGGATAAACAGCTTTTTGATGCCTTCCTTCTGGCACTGGAAAAAGGGTGGAAAACAATCAAATTCTATTTTATGGTCGGTCTGCCGACAGAAACCCTGGAAGATCTGGATGGCATCGTCCGTCTGATCCGGACATTACATGACATGAGCCGCCCTTACGGATACATTCACATCAACGTGACCCTTTCCAGCTTTATACCCAAACCGGCAACACCTTTTCAGTGGGAAGCCCAGGCTGATCCGGCAACGCTTCAGGCACGGATTGATCATGTAAAGCAGAAATTACGGATACCGGGTATCAAAGTGATGACACGGGATCCGGAGTATACGTTGATTGAAGGCAT
>JASGMP010000022.1 GCA_030156395.1 Fidelibacterota bacterium | reverse complement strand
TATCTTGCCTTACGTCGCATTTCGGTGTATCTTACCCCCGGGGTGGGGGGCGCTACCTAAACGAAAACATATATTTTATCTCTCTTATTTTAGGGTTCAGGGGTTCAAGGGTTCAGGGGTTCAAGGGTTCAGGGGCTCAGGGGCTCATGGGCTCATGGGTTCATGGGCTCAGGGGTTCAGGGGTTCCGACTGTTGACTGATGACTGCCGACTGAAAAAGTGACGCGTGACAAGGGGTCCAATCAATCCCCTGTGAAATACGCTGCGCTCATTTCATAGGGCAGGCAATCCAATCAATCTATTCAATCGAATCAATCGACTTCCGACTGCCGACTAACGACTGTCGACCGACGACTGTCGACTGTCATCAGTCCATTTGCTATATGGCTTTCGGATTAAACTGGAATTATAAAAGCGACTGTCACCAGTGACTTCCCGACCGATCCATGAAGGAAGTTCTAAAGATTGATCCTCTGAAGTTAATTCCACTTCCGCCAGGATCAAGCCGGCATTCTCATTAAAAAATTCATCCACCTCCCAGGTCATGCCGCCCGATTCAAAGGTGTACCGCTTTTTTTCGATCAAAGGTTTTTCACAGAGATGATTCAGCATGTATTCGGCATCCTGCAAGGGAATGGGGTATTCAAATTCCATCCGCGATGCCCATTTGGAAGTACTTTTGACTGTCAGAAAGGCTTTTTCTCCCACGACACGAATCCTAACTACATGTTCCTTTTTTAGGGATAAATAACCCTGCCGGTAAAATATACCGTTTGACTTTTCACGCCACCCATCACCCTTCACCAGAAATTTACGCTCTATTTCAACACTCATGATTGGTTTTCTCCGGTTTTGTCGTGTTCATCCCAAATTGATTTTAAAAAATAAATATAATTCATATTTAACTTTGATTCCCAGCCCAGGGATTGAAGCGTACGGTATAAGTGGTTGTCATCATAATGTTCCAGGGCAATGGTTTCATAATGTGATCCGTTCACACATATCCGTGAGTATTCTCCCATGCATCCGTCAATCATGTACCGGTTCCGCTCTTTTTCTACTGTAATGGATGCAATATGAGTATCCTTTTTCAAAGTGTTCAGAAAATGATTCAGGGATAAGGGAAAGGTTGATGGCGCTTCAACGGAAACCGATAACTCTTTCCATACGGCATCCATTGTCTCTTTTGAGAGTGGGAATAATTCTTTCAGAATGGGTGTCCACTGTTCAAAACCATGTTTGTTGGTTTGAAGTAAACGTTTGATATCCAGTGTGTGATGACGAATTTTAATGTTATTTTCACTTGCCTGGGATACAAAATACATATCAGTGCTTTTCTGAACAGATTCCGGTTCATGGAAAGCAGGCGGTTTTTCAAGAAATGACAGATCCTTGTCGAAAATCCGCCATTCCCAACGCCCCCTTATTCGATCTGTTTTTTCTTTCATACAATTCGAAAATGCAAAAAAAACCACACAAACACAATAGATGAGTCAAAAGACACTGGAAAAAACAACTTAGCATTTAAAATACGAAGCAACTCTATAAATATATGATAATTAATATAAACTTGACATCGGAATTTAGTTGAGCTATTTTATCCCCGGGGGGTATATAGAGACACTCTCTGTGTCCTGAATTGATAGATAAAAAATAATACATCAAATATCCTGTACCCTTAATTCTCCATTTTCCATTCTCAATTCTCAATTCTCAATTCTTTCCCCCTCTACTCTTTTTTCATATATTTGCTTTTCACGATTAAAGGATAACTCCGGTATGACTAAAAAATCAAAAATCATTTATATCTGCTCCAACTGCGGAGCCGAATTTCCCAAGTGGATGGGACAGTGTCCACAGTGCGGGGAATGGAATACGCTGGAAGAGAAGATTTCTACACCGGTGTCCTCCCTTCAAAAACGGACATCCAAAGCCGGGAAATCTACTTTCCATCTCATCAACACCGGAGAAGATGCCCGGCGTTATGCCACAGGAATTTCGGAACTGGACAGGGTTCTGGGTGGTGGTTTTCTTGAAGGTAGTATTATTCTACTGGGGGGAGATCCGGGTATCGGAAAATCCACCCTAGCCTTGCAATTGCTCAATGAGCTGGTGAAAAAACACCGTTTCCAGTCCGTGTATTTCAGTGGGGAAGAATCCATACGCCAACTGGCACTGAGAGCCCGACGGCTGAATATTGATAATGATCGATTTATGTTAAGTAACGATGTGGAATTAAATGCTATTCTTAACGGACTGGCCGAACAAAAACCCCGTTTTGTGATTTTTGATTCCATACAAACTTTGTACACACGGGATGCAGAAGCGCTGCCGGGATCCATCACCCAAATCAGAGAATGTGCTTCATCCCTCATGAGCTTTGGCAAACAGTTTAATATGACCATTCTTCTTATCGGGCATATTACCAAAACAGGAGGGATTGCCGGACCCAAAATGCTGGAGCATCTGGTGGATACGGTGCTGTATATGGAAGGTGACCAGAATAATTTTTTTCGCATCCTTCGCTCCGTGAAAAACCGCTTTGGAAGTACCAATGAAGTAGGCATTTTTGAAATGAAAAGTAGCGGACTCGAATCCGTGGGTAATCCCAGCGATATATTTCTCAGCGAACGACGGGAAGGCGCATCGGGCTCAGTGGTAGCATGCGGACTTGAAAGCACCCGGCCTTTACTGGTGGAGGTGCAGGCTTTGACGGCAAAAGCCACATTTGGAACACCCCAGAGAAATGCCAACGGGATTGATAACCGCCGGCTCGCCATGTTGCTGGCAGTGGCTGAACGGCAACTGGGTCTCCCTGCCGGAATGCATGATGTGTTTGTGAATGTGGTGGGTGGACTCAAATTTCCTGAACCCGCCATGGATTTGCCGGTCCTTATTGCGATTGTCAGTAGCCTGAAAAATGTGACGGTTCCCTATAAAGCGGTTTTTATGGGGGAAGTAGGGCTCACTGGCGAAATCCGGAGTGTAAGTCATGTTGCCCGGCGGGTGACGGAAGCAGAACGGATGGGGTTTGAAGAAATTTATCTTCCCCGGGCATCCCAAAAGACTCTGAAAGATGTGAACCCTTCTATCCGCCTGAACTATGTCCGGGATATTCAATCCCTCACAAGCCGCCTGTTTGGATAAGCACGAGACACTCTAAAATTAAGGAAATTCCCTTTTTGAAATTTGAATTGCTCAAAACAAGTAATGCCTACGCTGCCAGAGCAGGTCTGATTCATACAGATCATGGGCCTGTTGAAACACCGGTATTCATGCCTGTGGGGACCAGGGGAACAGTAAAAGCCCTGACCAATGAAGAGTTGATCAGCGCCTCCGCACGGATCATCCTGGGAAATACATATCACCTCTATTTAAGACCCGGTATGGATGTGATCCATGAAGCAGGCGGACTCCACCAATTTATGAACTGGCACCGTCCAATCCTGACCGATTCCGGTGGGTACCAGGTATTTTCTCTCGCTCACATGCGTAAAATCGAGGGGGATGTGACGACCTTCAGATCCCATATCGATGGCAGTTTGCATACACTGTCCCCGGAAAAATCCATGGAAATACAAAGAATACTGGGAAGTGATATCGTCATGGCTTTTGATGAGTGTACACCTTTTCCTTGTGATTATGTCTATGCAAAAGAATCCTTGACACGTACACACCGGTGGGAACGCCTTTCCAGGGAGGCTTTCGATGCCACAGATCCCCTGTGGGGACACACTCAGGCACTATTTGCCATTGTACAAGGCTCGGTATATGAAGATTTAAGGATGGAAAGTGCCGCATATCTGACGAACCTGGATTTTGACGGTTACGCCATAGGTGGCCTGGCTGTCGGTGAACCCAAGGCCATCATGTATGAATTAACGGAAAAAGTCTGTCAGCAGTTACCTGCAGGAAAGCCGCGTTATCTTATGGGTGTGGGGAAACCGGAGGATATTATCCATTCCATTGCCCGGGGTGTGGATATGATGGATTGTGTGCTTCCTACACGAAATGCCCGGAATGGCACACTCTATACCCGAAAAGGGAAAATCAATATCAAACGGGCTGAGTTCAGCCGTGATTTCTCTCCCCTTGATCCGGAATGTCCTTGCCCTGCATGCCAAAATCACAGTAAGGCTTATTTGCACCACCTGTACAAAACCGGTGAAATTACCGGACTTCGACTAAACTCCCTCCATAATATCACTTTTTTTCTCCAACTGGTCCGGGAAGCCCGGCAGGCCATTCAAGAGGGGATATTTTCTAAATTTTATGAAAATTTTTGTCGGACATATCCCATGGAAGAAGACCACAGTGTGAAAAATGCCGCTGCACGGGAGCGAAGGCGGAAGACCTGACCCAATCGGCGGTTTCTAAAATGACAAAAATTGGTTAAATTAATAAATTACACAAAGACAGCTCATCAAGAGATATGATCGATGAAGAAATTGAAGAAAATGTACCAATGGCTCCGAGCAGATGGTTGGGAAAATCCCGATTGGTCAAAAACTCCGAAAGAAAAGGGTGAACCTGCACCTCCTTTGCAAAAGCCCACGGCCGATGTTACGCAATGCGTCAATTTGCCACCGGTGGAACTTTTAGACATGGGAACTATGCCCTTACGAGATGTCATTTATCGAAGAGCCAGTAGAAGACATTTTAAGGATGCCCCTCTGACTCTTGAAGAATTGTCTTTTCTCCTGTGGGCCACTGCCGGATTCAGGGGGATGCGCAAAGAAGGGGAATCAGCTTTCAGAATGGTTCCTTCCGGTGGCTGCAGGCATCCCCTGGAAACTTACCTGGCCGCCAAGGATGTGGATGGACTGACACCCGGCCTCTACCTGTACCAACCTTTGAATCATGATATGTGTTACCTCAGACCCATCCCCAATCATGTTGAAATGGTGAAAGAAGCTTGTCTTGGCAAGGATTTTTGTGCCAAGGCTCCGGTCCTTTTCATTTGGACAGCGATACCTTACCGGACAGAATGGCGTTTTGGTCATGTAAGCCCTAAATTGATTGCCCAGGATTCCGGTCATATTTGCCAGAATCTCTATCTGGCAGCCGAGGCCATCGGATGTGGAACGTGTGCGATTGCGGCTTATCATCAACATAAGATCGATGATTTGATCGGTGTGGATGGCGTAGAAGAATTTGTGATGTATATGGCACCGGTTGGGAAAAAAGAATGAGAGATTCTACCTGCCATGTTCACCTGCCACCCCTTTATAAAGCCCGTTTTATCGAACGTCCAAATCGTTTTTTAATCCGCTGTCGTGTGAATGGGAAAATTGTAGATGCCCATTTACCTGATCCAGGGAGGTTAAAGGAACTTCTGATACCAGATGTGAAACTCCTGATTGAATATACACCCCGTATAGGTAAAAAAACACAATACACTGTTCACTTGGTGAATACTCCTACGGGTTATGTGTCTATCAATACACGCTATCCCAACTTGCTGGTTTTACAGAGTCTTCAAAATCACTGTCTTCCAGGATTTCAAGACTATTCCCTCGTTCGAAGTGAAGTTCCGGTGGAAAACCACCGCCTCGATTTTGAACTCAAAACATCTTCAGGAAAACAGATTTTTATGGAAGTGAAGAGTGTAACCCTGGTAGAAAGGGATGGAATTGCCCGTTTTCCCGATGCAGTGACATCCCGGGGGAAATCCCATGTGGAATTACTTGAAAAATTGGTGAAACAGGGCATTGAAACATGGGTTTTCTTTGTGGTTCAACGTCAGGATTCCCGGATATTTACTCCCCATTGGCAACGGGATCCTGATTTTTCGTCAGCTTTGGAAAAAGCGATCCAATCCGGTGTAAAACTTGCTGTCCATTCCTGCCGTATTTCAAAAGAAAGTATTGGGTGGCATCTTCCCATCCCCTATGATCTGAAGGATTACCGTTATGCGTAAATATATATTTTTCAGCATTGCCTTATGGATTCTTGCAGGATGCGCCGCCCAGGCACCTCCGGGTGGGGGCCCCGAAGATAAAACCCCGCCGAAGCTCATCTCTGTGGAGCCTTCGCGGGAATCTACGCAGGTTCCTGTGAACCAGTCCATTACCCTGACATTCTCAGAAAATCTCAGTCCCGCGTCGGTTCGAACCAGTTTCATGCTTTTTCCCCTGAATAAGACAGAAACCCGCATGAAAATCCGCCGGAACCGGGTCCGGGTAATCCCCGTGGATCATTGGGAAGACAGTACAGTGTATACACTTGTTTTTAATCGAAGTATCCAGGATCTTCGGGGTAATCACCTTGAGGAAGGAATTTTTTATACGTTTACTACCGGTGAAAAAATCCCGGAAGGAGAAATCTCCGGTCAGGTGCCGAATTTTGGAAAGAAAGACCGGATTCTGATAGGACTGGCAACCGGAGAATGGCGTCCTGATTCCCTGTTCAGCCACCTCAGTTATCTTACAGTGACGGATCACGAAGGATTTTACCGGTTTCAGGCGATTCCTCCGGGATTGTATACCCTGTCCGGTATTGTGGATCATGATCAGAGCAAATCATATTCCTCAGGTTTTGATGACCTCGTTTTACCGGAAACACTGCTTGTGGCAATGAAAGACTCTGCCAAACATTGTATCGATTTAGCGGTTGTCCGGGGAAATTTTATCCCCATGAAATATATATCCGGTAAAAATCTCTATCCCTCCGTCACCGAATTGAAATTTACCAAAGTACCCTCATCTCAAACGATGAAGCGTGCCTTTGTTATCAATGATTTTCCAGTGGATACGTTTCAAATACTTGGAAAAGATGTTCGCCTTTATCACCAGATGATTACCGATTCGTTGTACCGTTTTCATATCAATCTTTTATCTGATACCCTGGGAGTTTCAGCTGGTCCTTTTTCGGATACACTGGCGGTCCAGGCCTTTACTGACACTCTGGGACGCGTGCGTTGGCAGGACAATTGCCTGGTTCTCGAACCGCCTGTTGATCTGGATACTCTTAAGGTGACGGCACTTGCTCCCGGGGATACATCCCAGCGGGTGATGTGTGCATCTCTGCCGGGACACTTTGAACCGGATGACAGTTGGAAAACAAAAGATTTTAATGGCAAGCTTGTTGTCACAGTACCTCTTCCGGAAGCTTATCCCACTATTTTAAAATGGACTGATACCGTAACGGTCCGGTATATTGCGGAGAGTGACTCGGGGCGTTTTATTTGTCATGCTCCGGAAATGCCGGGTAATCAGGTGGGCTTTATTCTCACCGGTAAAAAAGGGCGGTATAAAAAGGTCATAACCACACCAGGTACATGTATTTTTGAGAATGTATTTGCAGGTGAGTATAGTTTATGGTATTATTCGGACAGGAACCGAAATGGCCGGCAGGATCACGGATGGTTGTGGCCGTACAAAGCCCCTGAAATAGCCAGACCATTGGTGGAAAAAATACAAATCCGGGCCCGCTGGGATACGGAAATGGATTTACATTTTGATGATGAATGAAGAATACGTTTATAAAAAGGTTTGTTTCAATCAGACAGGAGATGAAGCGTGATGAATGAACATTATTTCAGTGTCATAATGGCTGGAGGTGTGGGAAAGCGTTTTTGGCCACGGAGCCGAAAAGATAGTCCCAAACAGTTGCTGGACATCATTGGCGATGAATCAATGATTAATCTTACCATAAAACGCCTTTTAAAAGTTTCACCTCTTGAGAGACTTTATATCATCACAAACTACCACCAGGCAGAGATGATCCTGGCACAGAATCCGAATTTGTCCTGGGAAAATTTTATCATTGAACCGTCAGGAAAAAACACAGCTCCAGCCATCGCTTTGGCAGCTGCCGTCCTAAAGAAAAGAGATCCAGAGGCAGTGATGGGACTTTTTCCGGCGGATCATTTAATTCAGGACGAAGAAGATTTTATTGCCTGCCTCCATGAAGGAGTCAGGATTGCCACAGAAAAGAATGTTCTTATAACTTTTGGAATTGAACCGACACGACCAGCAACAGGGTATGGCTATATCCAGGTAGAAAAAGAACCGCTTCCGGACAGCACTTTGGTGTACAAATCAAAAACTTTTGCCGAAAAACCCAATCTTGAAACAGCAAAACGTTTTTTAAGCTCTGGAGAATTCCTCTGGAATAGCGGAATGTTCATTTGGCGGGCAGATGTGATTTTAAAAGAAATTGAAAAATATCTGCCGGAGCTTTATGAAATTGTTGATACCCTGTCCCGATCTATGGATACAGAAGAGTATGATAAAATTCTTCAAAAACTCTGGAGAACCATAAAACCTGTCTCCATTGACTATGGTGTGATGGAAAATGCCAAACATGTAAAAGTGGTCCGAGGAAAATTTGGCTGGAGCGATGTGGGAAGTTGGGATGCGGTCTATAGCCTGGAAAAGAAGGATAAATATGGGAATGTTCTCCGGGGAGATGGCTATTTGCTGGAATCGTCCGGGAATTATATCTATTCCTCCGAAGCACAGGTATTTGCCCGTAATGTTCATAACCTCATCGTAATTGCCGATAAAGGCGTGATTTTGCTCATCCCCAGGGATGAATCAGAATCCATAAAAGGGATTGTGGATGCTCTGCCGGTTGTTGGGAAGGAAGATCTGCTCTGATGAAATCAGAAAAAATCCTGGAAGAACTAGAAAAATTTCTAAAAAATTTGGGCATTGAAATTGAAAAAACCGTTGGGATCGTAAAAGGGGGATATTGCCGCATCCGGGAAGAATCGGTCATCGTGATTAACCGCAAAATTCCAGTAGAAGAACAACTGACGATCATAGCAAATGCCATTCACCGGAATAATTTGGACTACAGTCAATTAAGGCCTCCTGTGAGGGAATTTGTGGAACGCTTTAAGGGGTTGTGAGTTATGGGTTTAGTGGGTTGCGTGTTGCAGGTTGCGGGTTTTCAGATAGTTCAATTTTCTCTATATAGGAAGATCTCTATGTTTATGCCCCCCCGGGGATAAAATAAACCCGAACCCGATTAAAAGCAAGATCATATTATATTTAATATATTAGGCAGTCTTGACTTATTATGTAAGTGATCTGTATTATGTGATGTGAGTATCTCAATACGTCCACACCGTAGGCGGAGTCTATTCAATAACCACCAGTTGATAAAAACACCTGCCGGCAGTCTAACAGGTGTCCCGGATTAATAGAGCAACTCCGGGTTTCTATTTATTGAATGATTTACTTACACATATATACGAATAACAATATTATCTTGACTTCTGTCAGTTTCTGACGTATCTTACCCCCGGGGTGGGGGGCGATATCTAATCTAAATCATATGTTTCTTCTCTCTTATAATCTCATCTTCAGATCAGCAAAGTCTCGTTGCCAGATTTATCGACTTTTTTACATTCGACTGTCCACTGTTGACTGAAAAAGTGAGGCGTGACAAGTGGCCCAATCGAATCAATCCAATCAATCTATCCAATCGAACCAATCAATCAATTAACTACTGACGACTGCCGACTGAAAAAGTGACGCGTAACGCGTGACACGTAACAAGAGGTACAATCGTATCAATCCAATCAATCTATTCAATCGAATCAATCAATCAATCTATCCAATCGAATCAATCCTCCCAATCCCTTCGTCCCATCGTTCTATCATTCTTTCGCCCCGATATATGGCCTTCCGGTACTTGTATTTTGGATATCCCAAAACAGTAATGGCATAAATACGGCGGTTTTTGGGAAGGTTTAAAAATTTTTCCAAATCCTTATGGGCATACAAGGCAAATCCGATGATACAGGTTCCGAGTCCCAACCGGTGGGCATTCAAAATAAGAATTTGTTGGGCGGCGGTACAATCCTCCCGGCCGGTTCTTTGTTTCTTAGGAGCAGATATAAAAATTGCGCAGGGAGCACCCCGAAAAAAAGGATAGTGTCCCCGTTCCGATGCAGACACAAGACGTTTTAATGCCTCCCGGTTCTTGAGCAATGATCGTGCTTTCCGGGGAGCCACAACAGACAAAAAACCCGTCACGACTGGGTTTATAATGGCTGCAAGCCGCCGGTACCGGTGGGCTGTTATTGCTTCTACTTGGGCAATTGCAGCTTTTGAATCCACGATGTGATACTGACGCTTGCGGGCATTGTGTCCGCTGGGTGCGGTTTCTGCCAGATATATCAGCCTTTGAAGGATATCAGATTCCACTTTTTGAGATGTATAATGACGGATAGAACGGCGTGTGCCGTACAAGTCTTCCGGATTGTCCGGATCCGGTATTTTTAAAATAAATTTCCCGGTTTCTTCCCCCCTGTGTGTCAAAGCATCTTCTGGACAAACAGCAGCACAGTGTCCACAAAAAATACAGGAACCGGGATGACGGGCTGTGGGTATTCCCTCTCGCAGTGTCAGAACACCAGCCGGACACACATCTACACAAAAGGCACAGGATGTACACCGGTCCTTATCAATGGATATTAGAGATGTATTCATGGATCAGGGCTCCGGAATAATTTCATCGGCAATAGCGGTGAGACCCTTCAATGTCAAGTCGGGAATGGTTTTTGTTATGGTTTCGGACCGGGATGACACCATTTCGGCCAAACCACCGGTTGAAAGAATAGTTGGAAAAGAAAGACCTGTCTCCCGGATAATTCTCCGCACCATCCCATCTGTCTGATCTACGGCTCCCCAAAGAATACCTGAACGGAGCTGAGAGGATGTATCGGTACCGATGACATGCTCCGGAAATTCCATGGCAATTCCATGGAGTTGGGCAGCAGCTCTGAACAAATTAGCTGATGATGTCCGGATTCCCGGGGCGATGCTGCCACCCAGGTATTTTCCTTCAGAATCCAATATGTCAACCGTTGTGGCGGTTCCGAAATCGATGATAATCTGTGGCAGGGGATAGGCTGTCAACCCTGCATACATATTGCAAATACGGTCTGCCCCCAGGGTTTGAAACCGCCCTTCCAGAAAATTATGCTTGAAAGGCAGGGAGGGGGTGACAAACAGAGGATCTGTATTTAAATATTCACGGCTCATATCCCGAAGTCCGGCATTCATTTGGGGAACCACTGAACTGATAACTGTACGCTTAATATCCGGTATAGATATGCCGGCATCATGGCATAATAAGTGGACATACACCCAGAGTTCATCTTCTGTCCGGGTCCCGTCAGATGTAATCCGCCATGACCGGAGGATCTCACCATCCCGGATTAATCCCAAAACCGTTTGAGTATTCCCCGTATCAATGGCCAGTAACATTTCCCCACTCCTTTATCTATTCAAATGCTTTTCAAGTATCTGCCGGGTTACTTTCTGATCTGCCCGTCCTTTTGTGGCTTTCATAACCTGACCCATAAAAAAACCAAAGAGCTGGGTTTTACCCTGACGGTACTTCTCCAGTTCTGCCGGATGTTTTTGAAGAATATCCCGGATTAATGAGTCCAACTCGTCTGGTGAAGAGATACTCATGAGCCCCTTTTTCTCTATGATTTTTTCGGCCGTTTCCCCTGTTTCTGCCATGGCATCAAGGACGGTTTTGGCTGTTTGAGGGGTGATTTTTTTTTGTATCAGATAAGTGAGAAGTTCTTTTAACCGGTCGGGTGAAATAGGCGATTGATCAATAGGGAGTTGTTTCTCTTTTAAGATTCGTAGGATCTCACCACGTACCCAGTGATTCATCAGGGCTGTGTCCGGAAAGTCATGGACGGCTTTTTCAAAATAGTCGGCAATGTCACGCTCCGATGTCAAGACCAATCCATCTTCCTCTGAGAGGTTGTATTGCCGGAGAAACCGCTGAAGACGCTCTCCGGGCAATTCCGGCATGGATTTTTTAATGTCATCGATCATGGTATCAGTCAACTGGACATCCACCAAATCCGGCTCAGGGAAATAGCGGTAGTCGTGACTCTCCTCCTTGGAGCGCATGGGTTCTGCTGTCTGCGTTTGCTCATTCCATAAAAGGGTTTCTTGAACCACCGTGCCACCGGATTCCAACACCTCTCTCTGGCGCTTTGCTTCATAAGCCAGGGCCTTTTCCACGCCCCGGAAAGAATTCATGTTTTTCAATTCCGTGCGCGTCCCGAACTTTTTGCTCCCCCTGGGCATAACGGATAGGTTGGCATCACAGCGCAATGAACCCTCTTCCATGTTGCAGTCTGAAATTCCGATGTAACGAATAAGCTGTTTTAAAGTGGTCAGATAATTGTATGCCTCTTGGGGACTCCGGATGTCCGGCCTGCTGACGATTTCCAACAGGGGTATTCCACAACGGTTCAGGTCGATCAGCGTCCCCTCCATACCATGCATGGATTTTCCAGCATCCTCCTCCATGTGTATGCGGATCAGACCGATTTTCTTGTTTCCTGATTCAGTTTGGACTTCAATATATCCGTCATAACAAATTGGATCGTCATATTGAGAAATCTGGTAACCCTTGGGTAAATCAGGGTAAAAATAGTTTTTACGGGCAAATCCGCTTCTCCTTCGAATCTTACAATGAGTCGCTAGTCCTGCCTTCACCGCAGACGTCACAAGTTCCCGGTTTAAAACGGGTAATGCACCCGGATATCCAAGACATACCGGACAGGTTTGTGTGTTTGGTGGAGCTCCGTATGTCGTTTTACAGCTACAGAAAGCCTTTGTACGTGTATTCAATTGGACATGGACTTCTAAACCAATCACAATCTCCCAATCCATTCGGCGTCTCCTGAACTTTTTTGAAAATTTACATGTCTTTTCCATGCATTCAAAGGGGGATATCTGAAGCTGTTTACGCTAAAAGCTTGCCTCATTCACCATTTTATTCTTATCATTCATCGTGGAGACGACTCAATGATTACACACAAATTTTCCTTTTATACCCTTGTTCTCTTAATCCCCCTTTTTTTGATGCCGGAAGGTTCTCTGTACACTCAGGAAAATCCCCAAGAACCTGAATCCAAAACCAGTTTAAAAAAACTCCGGAAATTTCCGGAAATGGCTTTCCAGGAAGCACACCAGCTTTTTTTAGCCGGCAGGGCTCTGAAAGATACCAGTGATATGCACAAGGCGCTTATCATCATGGGACGCATTTATTTGGAACAGAATAAACTGGATCAGGCAGCTCATTATTTCAATCATGCCCTGGAAATGACGGAGAAAAGCCCATCCTATTATTGCAATTATATGGAAAGTCGCTATTATCTGGGACGGGTTGCCTATGAGAAGAATCTATTTCAGGATGCTTTTAACTGGTGGGATACCGGGACATATTCAGAAAAAGTCAAAGGGTGTGGCGGACTTTATAACCGATTGCTTGTGGCCACGGGGGAGTATCACCTGCTTATTGGAAATTTTCTGGATGTAAAATCACACCTGCTCCAGGCGATAAAGTTGGAAAATGATCTGGTTGACGAAGAAACAATCGTCCGGACACGCACATTGTTGGGACAAGCATATCATTGGCTGGGGGTTTATGATTCGGCCAAGTACTATTTTCATGATGCCATCAACTGGTGTAGACACCATGATGCCTCCTATTTATTACCTGAACCCATGGTTTTTCTGGGAAGAACTCATAGCTATTTAAGTGAGTTTGATGATGCTACGGACTATATGCTGAAAGCCCTGGATTACGCGCAACAATATCATAGACCGAATGCCATGGCGATTGCCCTAACGCATTTGGGAATTCTGGAATATATTTTTGACAACTATCACCGTGGACTGGATTATTGTTTTTCCGCTATGGATGTTTTTAGGAAAACCGGTTATTTGCCGGGACAAGCGCTGGTACACGAACATCTGGCGATTAATTATATAGGTCAAAAAGATTTTAAATCTGCAGAGGCTGAAGTCCTTAAATCCCTTGAGATCCGGGAAAAAATTGGTTCCCGCTTTGGGATGAGCGAAAGTTATGAAAATCTGGCGGTGATCTACAGGAATCTGGGACGCTTTGAGGACGCATTGGAGATGAACCGCAAATCCCTTGAAATCCGCCGGGAAATCGGTCACCAACAGGGAGTCTCCTCTTCCTTATATAATCTGGGTTTGACTTATTTTACAGCCGGAGATATCGATCAGGCCCTTGATTATTTTTACCAGTCGCTTGATCTGGCAAAAAAGCTACGAAGCGAACGAGGACGGGTAGCCATTCTGAAGGCGATCAGCGCTGTTTATGAAGCACAGGGTGAAATGGATAAAGCCCTTGATGTGTATAAACAGCACAGTGCTTTAAAAGATTCGGTATTGTCAAAGGCACGAATTCGAAGAATTGAAGAACTGAAAAAACAAAGTGAAATCCAGCGCAGGGAAAAACTTATCAGCGATCAGTCCAGACAAATTAATATCCAGCAAATTTCCCTTGCCGGGATTACCATTCTTCTGATGGTCGGGATATTCCTCGCAAGGCGACTTAGCATTGCAACCCGGAAAATTCAACAATCTTATGAAGAATTGAAAAAAAGAGATGCCATCATTCATACGTACTCTAATGCTGTGATCCGTGAAAAAGAAGAAGCTGAAAACAAACTCCGGGAACTTGAAGAAACAAAACTGAAGCTGGAACAGATTGATGAACAGTACAACTGGCTTGTCAATTTGAATCTGGCAGGTATAGCACGGATTTCACCAGGAAGAAAATGGATTCAGGTAAACAGGGTTTTGTCAGAGATGCTGGGATATCATGTGTCTGAACTGACCGGTTTTGAATGGGAAAAAATTTGTCATCCACAGGACCTGGCGATAGAGCAGGAATTGTTTCAAAATATGTTGGACGGTACCATCCAGGATTATAACCTGGAGATACGTTTGTATCGGAAAAATGGTTCACTTTTAAAGACAGTTATGATCTTCCGGGCCTTTCGGGATGAACTAAATCGCCTGGATTTTGGTATAGCCGTCTTTTCAGATGTCGGTTACCGGAAGTTTTATGAAAACAAATTGCTGGTCTATCAGAATTATCTGAAACGATTCCTCTTTCTTTTAAGTGAAGAAATCGAAACACTGGCTTCCGGCCTTCGAAATGTCTCCCTGATTCCAGATTCCGACCGTGTCTATCAGGAATGGAAAACATTGAATCAGGATATTCTCAATAGTCTTGAGATGATCGATAAAATTCGGGCGTTACAGGATACTTTTACACCGGAAAACGGAGAATGGTTTGTCAACCTCCGTGAACTGGCCCAAACCGCTGCTTTGGATTATCCTGAAACCATGATCGAAATTCATGGCAGTGGCATTGCTTTTGCCGATCAGTCTGTAAAATTTATTTTTGATCATCTGATACGAAATGCCATTGTCCATGGAAATGCCGATAAAATTTCTATTCAGATCCGCCGGAGTAAAGAATATGTACAAGTGATGATTTCAGATAATGGAAAAGGAATGAAAGAGGAAGAACGATTCCAGATCCTCGATGCATATCTCCATCCGAATGTGTCCAAATTCAGAGGTATTGGACTTTACTGGGTCCGTCAATATGTTGAGTTGTACGGGGGAGGGATAAAAATCCAGAAAAGAAAGGACAAAGGGACAGATATCATTTTACTTTTTTTATCAAAAGATAGTATAAAGGTGCCATTATGAAACACATTAAATGGTTTTTACTTTTTTCACTCCTCGTTCTGTTTGCTTTTCAGGGATGTGATACGAAGGATCGGGCTGAACGCCCTGCCGGTTTTGATAGTGCAAAAGAACTCAGGACATATTTCCGTTGGAATCCCCATCGTCTTCCGCTGGTGAGTGCACACCGTGGAGGACCTGTCCCGGGTTATGCAGAAAATGCCATACGCACTTTTCAGCGCTCTATAGATGCCGGTGCGTCCATTATTGAATGTGATGTACGGCAGAGTAAAGAGGGATATCTGGTGCTGATGCATGATCGGACATTAGACCGCACGACAACGGGAACAGGAAATGTATCCGATTACACCCTGGAAGAATTGAAACGCCTTGAGCTTGTGGATGAACAAAAAAATCCTGTAGGTGATGAAATCCCAACCCTTCAGGAGGCTTTTGCCTGGGCCAGGGATAAAGGAATCCTCCATCTGGATATCAAGGAACCGGTGGAACCGTCCCTGGTTGTGGCAGAAATCAGGGAAGCCCAGGCCCTGCCTTTTACCGTTGTGATCGTGTATAATTTTGAAAGGATGATGCAATATTACCACCTGGAACCGGAGCTGATGATTTCAGTATCAGCCGGGTCTGTGGAATCGGTGGAGCTGCTGAAATCCTATGAAATCCCCATGGAAAATCTACAGGTCTTTGTCGGAGTCTCCGAACCGGATCCCCGGGTCTATACCATGCTCCATGATGAAAACCGCTACTGCATTTTAGGTACCATGCATAATCTGGATCATAAAGCCCTAAAAGAGGGATCCCGGGTATATATGGAATTATTTAAAAACGGAGCGGATATTATTTCTACGGATCAGGTAGATCTGGCAGTGGAAGCTGTCCGTGCCATGCACTAATCTACATGTGATCGGGGGCTGAAACCCCCAAAATACCCAACCCTTCTGCCATAAGGGTTTTTACGGCATGGACCATTTTTAATCGGGCCCTGGAAAGAAGCAAATCTTCAGTAACCACCCGGTGGGTGGCGTAAAATTTATGAAATGCCGTCGCCAGCTTTTGTAAATAGGACGTCAGATGCATGGGCTCCAGAGTTCTCCGGCACAATTCCATCACTTCACCAAATTCACTCACGACTTTCAAAACATCCAGGGTCTCCGGTTCGTTGAGTAACTGAATATCCCCATCCAGATATGAATCAATGCCCTTATCAACACTGTGTTTTAATATATTGTTCATGCGGGCGTGGGCGTACTGTAAATAAAAAACAGGATTTTCATCACTCTCTTTCTGTGCCAGTTCAATATCAAAATTCAAATGGGCATCCATGGTGCGCATGATGTAAAAATAGCGCACTACATCCGGGCCGGCCAGATCCATCAATTCATCCAGAGTGACAAAATTGGCTTTCCGGGTAGACATCTTCACTTTTTCACCGTTCCGGGTCAGGGTTACAAATTGATGAAGGAGAACCACAATGTTGGAGGTATCATACCCCATGGCTTCCAACCCGGCCTTGACATCCGGATAGGTGGCATGATGATCGGCTCCGAATATATCGATGATTAAATCAAATCCCCGTAAAAGTTTTTCCCGGTGATAGGCGATGTCCGGAAGACGGTACGTGGGTTCTCCTGAACTTTTCACAAATACACGGTCTTTTTCAGCTCCAAAACAGGTCGCTCTGAACCATACCGCTCCCTCTTTGTCGTATAAATATCCCTTTTCCCGTAAAAGAGCGAGGACTTCATCAATTTTTCCGGATGTATATAAATCCTTTTCGTTGGTAAAAATATCATGGTGGACCCCCAGCCTGTCAAGGGTTTCCCGGATCATTTTAAAAATCCGGTCCGACGCAAAATCAATCAGATCCCTGTCCAGAGGATTTTCCGGGAGGATGCCTTCCCGTTCCTTCAGATAGTCCGAGGCGATATCCCGGATATACTCCCCCTCATATCCTCCTTCCGGGATGGGATAATCTTTCCCCAGCAGTTGCTTGCAGCGGGCGTATACCGATTCACCCAATCTTTGCATTTGACGGCCGGCATTGTTGAAATAATATTCCCGGGTCACGTCATTCCCGTACCACTCCAAAATCCGGGCGATGGTATCACCCAATACCGCCTGGCGGCCATGCCCGATTGTCAGGGGACCGGTGGGATTTGCACTGACAAATTCAATCTGAACCTTCTTGCCTTCTCTTTCCGGCTTCATGAAGTTTTTGTCTTCTTCAATCAGTTTTTCCACAAGTGACTGATAGTAGTGGTCAGAAATATAAAAATTGATAAAACCGGGACGGACACATTCAATTTCTTGTATCAGAAATTCATGTAGGGTCAGAAGCTCCTCCCGGATCTCTTCTGCAATTTTCAGAGGATTCTTTTTTAATATCCCGGCCAATTTCATGGCCACATTGGTACTGATATCACCAAAATCAGGATTTTTGGGGTGTTCCACCGTGAAATCCGGGATTTCAATGGAGCGCTTCCGAAGGACTTCGGAAATCAGCGAATGAATATATGGCAACATGGTTCAACTCTCTATTTTTTCTACATCGGCATCAGCCCAGAGTTTTTCCAAATTGTAATAATGTCTCTGGGATTGATTGAAAATGTGGCAGACGACATTGATATAATCCAGAAGGATCCATTGCCGGTTCTCATATCCTTCACGATGCCAATATTTGATCTTATGTTTCAAAAGTTCTTCTTCAATGGCATCTGCGATGGCCTTGACCTGAACATCACTGGTCCCATGGCATATCACAAAATAATCGGTAAAGCCGGCGACTTTTTTCATATCCAGAATGGTGATATTTTCCGCTTTTTTCGAATCTGCTGCCTGACTGATCAGGTGGGCTATATCATGAGATGTATAGGTTTTCTTTTCGGATAGGGTCTTTCCCTTCAAAAATAACTCCCTGTTAAAAAATGCTTAGTTCCGTGTAGTCATGACCTAAAATAATAGTCATATCGCAGGGGACATCGGATGAATATTCGTCTACAAGAGGATCGGTGGTAATTCCCATCATCTCTTTAATTTTTTCTGCTTTTTCAAAATTATCCCCGTGGATATATATCTGTGTTCGCTGATAGTTGTGATGTGGCGCGTTGCCGGTACTGATGACATCCACACCCTTTCGGGTAAGAAGCAGCTTGGTCCGTGCCGCCAGGCCGGATACTCCACATCCGTTCAGCACTTCCACACGGAGATTTACCTCTTCCTTCATTTTCTCCTGATAACTGAGAACAGCTGATGGAATATTATCCAGGCTTGTTGTTGCCAAATCTGTTTCCCGGGGGACCGGTTGCTGTTTTTGAATAACAGAATAAAGGAAGATGAGTATCACAAGTGTCAAACCGACAATAATTCCGTTTAAAAGGGGTGATGCTGTTTCCTCATTCTTCTTGTGCTTTGGCGTTTTTGCCTTTTTCCGGCGAGCGCGTTTTACGGCCATAAATCAAACATCCTGTTACTCGTGTACGGATTAGCTGTCCATGGATATGAATAGGTTGGTAAGTTGCTGATTCCTAAAACCAAACGGGTTTTATCGGAAAATTTATACTCCATGTTGGCATCATAATAGATCGAGTTCATTCCCTCTCCCAGCCGTTCCATCACCGGATTGGAAGCATACGCCTGCTGCATGAGAATCAGATTACCGTAAAAACTTAGTTTGGCATTGACAGGGAACATAAATTGATTTTGATAAGCCATGATGGATTGGGATCCAAAAGCCGAAGATCCGACAGACATGGAAAAAGAGTGACGCATCTGCAATTTCCTTAAATCCAGAAAAGATGCTGTTTCACGGGAATCCCGGAGCTGGAGTCCGATATTTCCATCTTCCGGAAAGGACGGTTTTTCAAAAACCAACGGCTGAGCCTGAAGGCTCGAAAGACTCAGCCATACCAAGAACAACAGACCAATAGAGACGCGTTTCATACGATCCTCTTCAGTTTTTCTTCCGCCAGTTTGAGCTGTTCGACGGTATTTACACCCTGAATTTCTTCGCATTTTTCCGCTTTCTGAAGATATATTTTCCGCTTATCCCGGACCATCAGGGGCAGTACATCAGGCAGATAATACTCACCCTGTGCATTTTTATTATCGACATGTTTAAGATACGAAAAAAGCAGCTCTTTTTTAAAGATATAAATCCCTGAATTAATCTCTTTTATTTTTCGGATTTCTTCATCTGCATCCTTTTCTTCCACAATGTCTTTCAGTGTATCATCTTCATGCCGTAGGATCCTGCCGTATCCATGGGGATTTTCCACTTCGGCGGTAAGCAGGGTGGCATCTGCGTCGTTTTCCTGATGGCGGGTAACCAGTTTTTGCAGGGTTTCTCCGGTTAAAAGCGGGACATCTCCCGAAAGAACCAGGATATTACCGTTCCAATTCTGAAAATAGGGTTCACATTGCTGAACAGCATGAGCCGTTCCCAGCTGCTCCTCCTGGACCGCGAATTGAACATCTGTACTTTTAAGGCTCTCAATGACCATTTCTTTCTTGTATCCCACAACTACCACAATTTTTTGGGCGCCAACCAGCTTTGCCTGGTCAATAACCCGGGATATCATCGTTTTACCTAATACTTTGTGTAAAACTTTGGGAAGATCGGATTTCATCCGGGTACCTTTTCCAGCTGCAAGAATGATGGCGGATAGGGAAGAAGACAAAACTTACTCCCTTACGATTCGGTTTTGTTCATCTGTGACGACAACAACCGGACGATGTTCCGGGATTTCATCGTCATCAAGCTGACAGTATGTCATTATGATAACCCGGTCACCCGGTGCGCCCAGACGGGCTGCAGCCCCGTTCAGACTAATCTCTTTTTTCCCCGCTTCTCCTTTGATGATATAGGTCTCAAACCGCTGACCGTTGTTGATGTTCACGACCTGTACCATTTCGTATTCCAGCATACCGGCTGCTTTCATGAGATCTTCATCAATAGTAATACTGCCGGTATAATTCAGATTGGACTCTGTGATGACAGCCCGATGAATTTTTGATTTCAGAAATGTTCTTTTCATAGTTCTTTTATTATGTTATCTATCAGTCTTACCTTACCCATAAACATTGCCCCTGCAATCAGCAGGTGGCGTGATGTGTGATCCGGTTTTTCCAAATCCGGCCAGGACCGGATATCTATGTAATCTACCCTAACGCCAGGGATGGCTTCAATGGTTTTTTTTGCCTCCCAAATCAGTTCATCTTTATTGGAAAGATCCGGTAAAATTTTTTTGTCAATGATCTGAAGCTTTTCATAGAGAACCGGTGCCTTTTTTCGGTGTTCAGGCGTTAACCGGACGTTTCTTGAACTCATGGCCAATCCATCCGGTTCCCGGATTATGGGGGAGAGGATCAGCTGGATATCATAATTCAGGTCCCTGATCATTTGTCCGATCACAGCCGCCTGCTGTGCATCTTTTTGTCCGAAATAGGTAACATGGGGATTGACGATGTTGAAAAGCTTGCAAACAATGGTTGCCACTCCCCGGAAATGTCCCGGCCGGCTTCGGCCACATAACACGTCTGTGAGTTTTTCTATATTAACCCATGTTTTATGATCCGACTCGTACAGATTTTCAGGATAAAACATGATGTCCACATCCAATGCTTCTGCCATGGCCCGGTCTCTTTCAATATCTGCCGGGTAGGCTTCCAGATCATCCTGCCGGTCAAATTGGGTTGGGTTGATATAATTTGAAACAATGGTTACATCGCAATCGGATACGGACATCCGCATCAGATTCAGGTGCCCCTCGTGAAAATAGCCCATGGTGGGTACAAATCCGATTCGCTTGCCTTCTTTCCGAAGGGTTTCCACACGGTTTCGAAGTATATCTGTCTCACGGATGATTTCCATTCAGAAACTTTCCTCTTCCGAAGGGAAAGCCCCGGATTTTACATCCTGGTGATACTGTTTCAGCGCTTCCCGGATGATCCCTGCCAATTCGGCGTATTTACGGACAAATTTCGGTTTCATCTTTTCGTACATTCCCAGAAGATCCTGTGTTACCAGGATTTGTCCGTCCGTTTTAGGACCGGCTCCAATCCCGATTGTTGGAATATCCAGACTTTGGGTCACCTCTTCTGCCAGGGTAGACGGGACTTTTTCAAGCACCAGTGAAAAAATTCCCGCATCCTGGAGGATCAGGGCATCTTCTTTCAGACGTTGTGCTTCATCCTGGCTTTTAGCCCGGGTCTGCCAGCCTCCAAAGGCATAGATAGACTGAGGTGTGAGTCCCAAATGTCCCATAACCGGTATGCCGGTTTCTACACATCGGCGGACTGCTTCAGCAACGGATCGGCCGCCTTCGAGCTTAACGGCTTCAGCGCCGCCTTCCTGAAGCAGCCGTCCTGCATTTCTCAGCGCTTCTTCCGGTGAGATCTGATAACTCATAAATGGCATATCCGCGACCAGCATGGCATGGTGAACTTCACGCCGGACATATTGGGTGTGTAAAATCATCTGATCCATGGTGACCGGTATGGTGGTTTCATAGCCGGCCATCACCATACCCAAACTGTCTCCCACCAGGATCATATCCATCCATTCATCTAAAAAAGAGGCAAACAGGGCATCGTATGCCGTCAGGGCGGAAATTTTCTCGCCCTTCCTCTTCATTTTTAGAAGAGTTCTGACGCTGACTTTTCCCCTTCGCTCATCGGTTCCATATTCCATGATTGATCAGGTTCCCTCTATAATGCCACCACCTAACACCCGCTCACCGTCGTAAAATACGGCGGATTGTCCCGGTGTGACGGCTTCCGATCTATCAGTAAATTTAATAAATATTTTATCATGATTCAATGGATTTAGAACGGCCTTTAATCCCTTGTGACGATACCGGATTTTTACCAGTGCTTCGATGGGTTTTTCCGGTGCCGGTATAGATACCCAGTTCACACGGCTCACAAGGGTTTCAGAACGGATCAGGGCTTCTTTGGGACCGACTACCACTTCATTGCTCTCAGGGCGGATTTCAAGGACATACACCGGATATCCCAACGCCAGACGGAGTCCCCGGCGCTGACCGATGGTAAAATGAAAATATCCCGGATGTTCACCCACAATGTCTCCATCCTGTGTGAGAAAATATCCCGTACCGACTGACTGATACTGATCCGGAACATACTCCCGGAGAAATTCCCGGTAATCATTCCCCGGAATGAAACAGATATCCTGACTCTCACCGGAATTGATACTTTCGAGCCCCAGCTCAGAAGCAATGATTTTTATCTGTTCCTTGATGAGATCCCCCAAAGGAAAACGGGTTCTGGCCAG
>JASGMP010000003.1 GCA_030156395.1 Fidelibacterota bacterium | reverse complement strand
ACGGGATATGATTCAGTCTCTCCTGAAATTATCTGACACCCGGGTTCGCGAAATCATGATCCCCAGACCTGATATCCACGCCATCGATATCAACCAGTCCCTTCCCGATATCATACAGGAGGTGCGTGAATCCAAATTTTCAAGGTTGCCTGTTCATGGCGGTGATTTGGATCATATAATCGGTTTTATTTTTCTTAAGGATATTCTTCACCTTATGGATCAAGAAACCGGAGGCTCGCACATTAAAAGTTTATTGAGACCTCCCCTCTTTGTCCATGAGAATAAAAGTGTTGCGAAAATGCTCAGGGAGTTCCAAACCAAAAAGACCAAACTTGCTATCGTTGTAGATGAATTTGGGGGAACAAGTGGGCTGGTAACCCTGGAAGATGTGGTAGAAGAAATTGTGGGTGAAATCCAGGATGAAATGGATGAAGAAAACCCGACCATGATCCGGAAGAGTGGCGAAAAAGAGTATATTGTCAATGCTGCTTTGAATTTAGATGAACTTGAAGAAGAGCTGGGAATTTCCTTCCCGGAGGAACGGGATTATGATACTTTGGGCGGTTTTGTCATGGATAAACTTGGACGGGTGCCCAAAAAGCAGGATCAGTTTGTTTTTCAGAATGTGCGTTTTACAGTTGTTTTGATGCACCGCCGGCGAATTAAGGAAATTCGCCTGGAATTTTTACCCGAAGCATAAGGGATTTGATGAAAGAATTTAGTGAGCTGGTGGAAATTATCAAGAAATTGCGCTCTCCGGAAGGATGTCCATGGGATCGCGAACAGACACCGGAAAGCCTGATTCCTTTTATGATTGAAGAAGTTTACGAAGTTATCGATGCCTTAGACCACCAAAACGACCGGGATTTGGTGAAAGAACTGGGAGATGTGATGCTTCACCTTGTTTTTCAAGCGGTGCTGGCAGAAGAAAGTAATCGTTTTACCATCCGGGATGTTTTGCTTCAGATTAATCACAAAATGATCAGCCGCCATCCTCATGTGTTTACAAATAAGGTATTTAAATCTGAAGAAGAGATTCATTATTATTGGGAAAAAAAGAAGAAAACCGAGGGACGGAAAAGACTTCTGGATGGAATACCCAAAGAACTCCCCTCCTTGCACAAAGCGTACCGTGTACAATCCAAAGCAGCCATGGTGGGATTCGACTGGGATAAAGTCCATGATGTATGGGAAAAAATTCGGGAGGAGGTTCAGGAACTGGAAGACGCCACCCGCGAGAAAGATGCAGTTTCCATGGAAATGGAATTCGGGGATCTTCTGTTTTCCCTGGTTAATGTGGGACGCTTTCTGGGGATCAATGCCGACGAAGCATTAAGAAAATCCACCGATAAATTTATCCGCCGTTTTCACCACATGGAAGAAATAGCTGAAAGGGAAAAAACCGACTTACGTGATTTTTCTCTGGATGAACTGGAAAAATTGTGGCAGCATGTGAAAAATGAGGATAACGGGGAGATGGGATGAGGATACAAAGGGACGAACGCCAGGCTTGGGTCTGGGTAGAAAGAGGATTCAGAATGTTCATTCGTCCGCGTAAACCCACTCATCATTCAATTCATCACGCATCATTTATAATTATCCAACTATATGAATAATATTATAATCTTGCATTTGTCCGGGTTCAGGCTTATTTTATCCCTGGGGGCGTATATACATAATCATCTTGCTATATAGTGTGAATAAAATTTCTCGAATTCATATCACCCGTAACCCCCCAGGGCAAGCTATGAAATCTATGCCAGGGTGAAGCAATTGTCTCTATGGAGAAGCGTATCCTGAAACTCACGAGCCATCACAATTTCGAAGCGACTTCCCTTGCCACTTCCAGCGATGTATTGCTGCCCCCCATGTCGTAAGTTTTTACTTTTCCTTCGGCAATCACCGTTGCAATCGCTTTTTCAAGGCGTTTAGCCATCTCTTTTTCACCAAGCCAATCCAACATCATTTTTGTCGTTAACAGCATGGCCATAGGGTTCACTTTATACTGACCTTGATATTTTGGCGCACTTCCGTGTGTTGGTTCGAAAACCGCATAATTATCCCCAATATTTCCACTGGAAGCAAATCCAAGGCCGCCCACCAGTTGGGCAGACAGGTCACTGAGAATATCACCGAACATATTTTCAGCGACAAGAATTTCGTAATTTTCCGGGTTTTTTACCAGCCACATGCATTGGGCATCGATATTGGTTTCCCAGAGTTCGATATCCGGATAATTTTTTGCCACCTCCCGAGCCGTTCGTATCATGAGTCCGCCCGTCTCCCTGAGGACATTGGGTTTATCCACGACTGTGACCACTTTTTTCCCAAATTCTCTGGCATATTCAAATGCTTGTGTCACGATATTCCGGCAAGCCTGACGAGTCATGATGCGTGTAGAAATGGCCATATTGTCCAGTCCTGCATTTTTGAATTTCTTCATTTTGGGATGATGCTTATCCAGTACCTCGTAGACTTCTTTCGGGACCGGGTGAAACTCTACACCACCGTACATTCCCTCTGTGTTTTCCCGGAAAATGGTGATATCTATGCCATCACGGTAATTCAGGGGATTGCCGTGATAAGCTTTGCAGGGCCGCATGTTCGTATGAAGGTTAAAGGTTTGGCGCAGACGCACTATGGGACTAAAATATACATAGCCTTTGCCTTTCAAAGAGGGATCCAGTTCCTCATCCGCTTCTTCTTTGGGCTTGGACGTAATAGCTCCGAAAAGAGCACAATCTGTGGTTTTCAACATATCAAGAGTTCGTTGCGGCAGAGGATCTCCCTCGCTTTTCCAGAATTCCCATCCAATGTCACCGTGAATATAATCGGCATCCAATTTAAGAGCATCCAGCACAATCCGCGCCGCGTCCATCACATCATTTCCCACCCCGTCTCCGGGCAGCCATCCAATTCGATATTTTGCCATTATCTTTCCTCAGTTTAGTTTCTTTATCCTTTTACCAGCTCAAAATCAATGAAATCTGCGTGATGAAATATGATGGATTCAGGAGACCGTTTTTCACCGTCTCCTTCCTTGGAATGGGTAGCGATGACATGCATCACCGTTTCAGGGACTCCATGCTTGAAAGCCAGCCCCACGCCACTGAAAGGATGGCGAAGATAGCGTCCGTAATCGGACTTTGTCACCTTGCCATTCACAATCTCATATTCAAGCAGTTTTCCCACATCTGCCAAAAGTGCACCTGCAATCAGAACATCCCGGTTGACAGGAGTCCGCCGCTCCTGGTGGATAGTTTTCAGGACATCTTCAGTGGCTATACACATGCGACACACAGCCCTTACATGATCTATGAAGGGAATGGTAACACCCTCTGCCAGCAGGGTAAATGGAATTTTCATCAAAAGATCCCGGGTCCAGCCTCGATAAGCAGCAGCTTCCTGCCACACGGCTTTTACCTTTTGCCTGAGTGCTTCATCCCGGATTTCCTTCAGTTCGGGGAGCATGGCGTCAACATCGAGCATTAAAGGTTCCTCCTTACTTTTTTTATGACATCAATGACCGTTCCGTCTACCCATTTGACGGCGGCAACCACTTCATCTTCGAATTCCACCGGTTCAGGTACTCCACACAAAGCCTCTGCTTCAGCTTTCAGTTCCTCAATGCTCTTCAGCGGTAATCCGCTGTTTTTGACTTTTTCCAATAGGTCTGTCCGCAGAGGATTAATTGCGATTCCCCGTTCTGTTACAATGACATCGATCAGTTCACCCGGACCGCAAAGCGTTGTCACCTCATCCCGGATGATGGGAATCCGGTTTCTGAACAGGGGGACCGGCAGGATGGTACACCGGGCGTGGAGGCAATTTTGCCAGCCCCCGATACCATGAAGCAGAATCCCATCGGAATGGGTCACCACATTTCCGTTAAAATGAACATCCACTTCGGTGGCCCCCAGGATCATCACATCCATCATGGTCGTATAGGTCCCCTTACCGTGATAATCATAACAGTGAAAAATGGAAATATCCGCATGTCTTGGATTATTTCTCATGGATTCTACAGCTGTCAGATCAAATGTTTGGGCATCCAGCATATATTCCAATACCCCGTCTTCGAGCATTTTTACCGAATATTCGGTGGATCCACCGACGGCAAAACGAGCTTTTATACCTCGTTCTTTTAGCATTTTATGAAAATAGATACCAATGGCCAAAGATGTCCCGCCGGCACCGGCCTGAAAGGAAAAACCGTCTTTAATCAATCCGGCTGCATCACAAAATCTGGCCGTATATTCAGCGATGAGAAGACGGTCCGGGCTACGGGTAATCCGGGTTGTTCCGGATACGATTTGTTCCGGAATACCGATTTTATCCATGACAACCACGAAATCCACATAATTCCCGATGATTTGCATAGGGATACATGGAAAAGGCACCAGATGATCGGTGACAACAATCACCCGGTCTCCATAAAACATATCTGCCAGAGAATAACCCAATCCGCCACAGGCAGAAGGACCATAAAGTCCGTTGGCATTGCCAAAAGGATCGGCTGTTGGAGCAGCGATGACAGCAATATCAATTTTCACTTCACCATCTTGAATGGCCTGGTAGCGGCCGCCGTGGGATCGAAGGACTCCCACACCTCTCATTTTTCCTTCGGAACAAAAACGACCCAAGGCACCATTCATGCTGCCTTCGATATGATGAATAGTCCCATCTTTCAAATACTCAATGATAGGCTCATGGCATGGAAAAGAGGCAGAGGGGAACCAGATAAGATCTTTAATTCCCAGCTCAGAGGCGGCTTTGAACACCTGGTTGGCTACCAAATCACCATTCCGGAGGTGATGATGGGTGGATATCACCATTCCATCCCGGATCCCGGACTTTACCAAGGCATCTTTTAGACTTTCCACCTGTTTGTTTCCATCCGGCGGGTAATCTATTGATGTGCGAATAGGCGGACCGTAACGATTTCCTGAAGGCCTGTGTTTGCCGATTCCTTTAAACGGGATGACTTTTTCCCCGTTAATTTCCGGGGGAATCCATCGCCCGGCGGCGTTTTTGATCCAGTCTGATTTATGTGCCATAGGTCTCTCTCCAATTCTTCGGTATCCGGTTCAGTGTTTCAGCCAGTCGAATCGTTTTCAATGCCCGTTTGAGGACCGGCGCGTCGATCATTTTAGACCCCAGGCTTACAACACCCAGTCCCTTTTTTTCTGCGTCTTCATACGCCAGGACAATCGCCTGAGCCTTTTCTGTTTCAGAGGATGTGGGAGCAAAGACATCATGAATGACGGGAATTTGCCGTGGATGGATACAACCCATACCGTCAAACCCCAACTTTTTGGACTCCAGGGCCGTTTTTTTAAGGGACTCCATATCAGATACATCGGAAAAAACAGAATCAATCGCTTGGATGCCAGCAACACGGGCGGCCAGTACAAGCAGCGATCGAGCAACAAAACTTTCATCCCCTTCATCAGTCCGCTGGGTACCTAGGTCGGCTGTCAGATCCTCCAGACCGATAGCCAAAGCAACAACTGTATCACAGGCTTCGGCGATCTCTTTTGCAGCCCAAATCCCCCGGGCCGATTCCAGAATCGGCATGAGGTAAACGGGATGTTCAATACCTGATTCAGAAGTGACTTCCTTAATTTTCAAATCGACACGAATGACATCTTCCCGGCTTTCACATTTAGGAATCAAGACACAATTTACCTTTTCGGGAATCAGTGCTTCCAGATCCAAAATACCTTCAGGGAAAGGATTAATCCGGATCATCCGCTCTGAACTTCCAAAATCAATTTCATGGAGGGCATTACGGACCAGAATACGGGCTTCATCTTTCCGGGAAGGAGCCACAGAATCCTCCAGATCCAGAATAATGCCGTCGGCAGCATAGAGCCCGGCATTGATCATTAATTTGGGATTATTGCCGGGCAGATACAAGCGGGAACGGCGAAAACGGTCCTTTTCCGAGGGATGGAAGACACCGGAATGATCCGTAACCCGAAAAGGCTTGCTGTCAGGAAATGCTTTTCGAACAGCCGCTTCCAGTCTGGCTCTCAAGGTAAACGGCAGGGCACCCTGATCTTCTATCGTTAGATGGGCATCTGGAATGCCGTAGTATTCCATCATGTCCAGACAAAGATCACGTATGGATTTTCCGAAAAGATCTGCGACTTTACTCTGGATATTTACGGTGATTCCACCGGATTCCTTCAGTGTCAGGGTTACAAAACAGTCCCCCTGGGCTGAAGGACCTGCGTTGCCCGATGTATAAGAGTCACTCAATGGTTTTTCTCCTGTTTATCATAATAGGCTTATAGAGCCATTCCAATCAGAAATGAGGAGCGTTTTCAAAGCTCGTTAAGTTTGTGAAAGAATATATCCAAAAGCCTGCTAAGTTTCAATCAAATCAGCTTAAAAAATTAGTCAGTGACCAGAATTTTATCTGGGAAATAACACTCGAGCTGAAAAACAGGTATAAGGCTCAGGGGATATGTGTCAATAATGAAGGTGTTATCCAAATTGATGGTGACAGGTAAATACAGTCTGGCACCCAGATAAGGTGTCACGTAAAAACGAAACGAGCGGACATGTATTTGGTAGGCCCGCCCGAAAAGCAGCTCCGCCCGGCGGTCGTAAGGTGTTTGAAGACTCCAGTTGGTGGAAAATCGAACCAGAGTATTGGGGAGCTGAATCTGAGGTATCTTTTCCGATGAGACCCCCTTCCTGTTGAAAGTAAATTTAATAATTTGATCATCCAAATCTCTGCCGATGAAAAGCAGTGAGAACCGCCGGGTGAATATTTCCTGCGCAAGATCCGAAAAATATTCGATGTGTTTGTTTTCAAATCCGACTTCCATGCTGGAATAAGGAATAATATCTTTTCCAATGCTTAGAAGATGACTAAATGAAAAAAACGCTCCCCGGACATTATATCCTTTATCCTGTTGCCGGCGGATTTCCCCGTAAAAAAGACGCAAATGATAAGGGCGTTGTGAATTGGCGTAAATATTCCAGAAATTCCAGTAATTGAAGACACCTGCATCATACAACTCCGGGTCAATACGGTAAGCGAGGGATCCGGCCAGCGTTTTGGGATAGCCCCTGATCTCCAGCTGCATAAGTTCGGCAAAACGGGGTGTTGTTTGATAACCCAGACCCATATTGGATAGATTATAGTAAAAATAAAAATGATGATCCTCAATCACCAGTTCGCTTCGGTTGAGGTCTGATGCGGTCAGGGGGGTTATTATGGCTGTGATGAGTAATGTGTATTTAATGAATCGCATAATGAATCAGGGTATCTTTCATAGTGACTGTAGCGTTCCCTTATCCGGATTTCCATCTGTTTATCAACGGTGATGATATGGCTTAGGGATTGCATGCCAAAGCGGATGATCCGTCCTTTATCATCGTAAGTATTGAAGATTTCGATCTCCATTTTTGTAAAGCCTACTGGAAGAGGATGGGGTTCAAGGACCATTTTGATGATTCCGTATGTTTTGGGATCTATCCAAACCTTGCCCTTCATGAGTCCGGAAGTTTCACCCCTGGGAATAAATTCCAAAAGACGCATTTCCGTGTTGTTCAAAGAGGTTTTTCCCAAATCCCGGATCATGTAGTATTGATGAAAATTTTCATCATAAAATTCGGGTTTGTTTTCTTGTGCCAGAAGTGTATCCGGTTTCAGTAACGTATCAACCGGGACCCCGTTGATGCGGAGTGTCTCATACACCCGAACAATAGGCAGATTTTTATGATGGTATTCTCGTCCCCTGAGGATCATGCGGGTGCTCAGGGAATCTTCACGAATAATATGTTCCCGATGAAAAGCAAACATGTAACAACCCAGGGATTGAAAGTCCTTTTCCCGTTTTATCCGGACATTTTCCAGGAATTGTTCAAAGGCATAGATACGTTGGGGAAAAAGTTTGTCCGGAAGCAAGAAAAGGACTATGAAGAGGGATACAATCATGTTCAAGTTGGTTTTCATCGTTCCACCAGGACTGTAATTTGACCACCGGGGAGGATAAACAGAGCTTTTTGACCTTCACCGGAGCTCTCTTCTGGAGCGGCGATGATCCGTACCGGCGAAGCCAGGATTTCATCCCAGGCCCGATTTATATCACTCACATGCATGACAAGGGTATCGGTGCCGGCGATTCCATCCCTTATAATGAATCCTTTATCGAAAACATAAGAGATCTTGCCTTTTGTGATCACGGGCTCAACTTTTTTCATGTGAAGAACTTCCTCGAAAAAATAAGCATCGGCTTCAGGATCCTCCGACAGAATAATCCATTCTCCGGACAGGATAAGAGGGGCTTCCGGCAGGTTCCGGATCAGGGTTGTATTGAAGAACCAGATTATGACGGCAATGAGGATCAGGATTGCAGAAACCCGTTGTATAGGACTAACTCTCATGGAAAAAGACCTTTGCAGCTTTGGGAAAAATGAAGAGATTCATCAGGTTTACGCTCAGGTGGATTCCCCAGGGCATGATAAGACTTTGCCGGGTGACGGTAAAATACGAGAGGATCAGGCTGGTGATAAAAATCCATACGGTGGCACTCATCTGCTGCATATTTGTGTGGACAAAGGCAAAGATAGCAGACAGGAGCAGAGCTGCCCAAAGCCAGTGATTCCACAGAGTTATCAGTGCCATAAAAAGGTAGGCCCGAAAAAGAATCTCTTCCACCAAAGAGGCACTCAGGTTAATGGCAAAAGCCCAGCGGCGCTGAACGGGGGTTTGGGGGATAAGCTCGTCCTGCCGGGAAAGGCGCTCAGTCGGGGATTCACCCTTGATGTGGCTGATAAGCCATTCCAGCAAAAGGAAAAGGAAGGATAAAAGCGTTCCTACCAAAAGACCCAGGATAAGATCTAGGACAAGATTTTCCAGTGCAAATAATCCCCCTACACGGGTTAACCATCTGTATAAAGATTGGTATTTGATGGGATTTATGGAATAGAAAAGAAAAACAATCGCCGGAATGGTGGCCGCAATGAGCCACAAAAAGATCTGCTGATAGAATCCTATCGGACTCCAAACCAATGAGGCGGATATTTTAAGATCATTCTTCGGATCCTTGTCCATGTTTCCTTATCACAGGGTTACAGGATTTTTTTGATTTCTTCCTCCCAGAAGGTCCGGGGACGATAGCCGGTTATTTTATTTACGATCCGGCCCTTTTTATCGATGATGAAGGTTGTGGGAATACTTTGAAAATTATCATAATTCCGAATCACATCCGGTGTGAACATCATGACGGGATATTGAATCCCCATGTTCTGAATATATTTATCCACGACATCCCAACCGGTCTGATCAACCGAAACCCCAACAATCATAAGACCGTCTTCTTTGTACTTTTGATATAAATCGATAAAATCGGGAATTTCCCGTTGACAGGGTGGACACCAGGTTGCCCAGAAGTTTATTATCACCATCTTTCCCTTTTGATCAGATAAGGTGAAGGTTTCTCCATATCCGTTACGGAGTGTAAAATCTGGTGCATCTTTTAGATTTTCTTTGTTCTTGTCACATCCCGTCAACATCATAGCCAGGATCAGTATGGGAATCACAAACCAGTTTTTTTTCATTTTGTGTCTCCTGTTTTTCTTTTAACCTTTTAAACATCACGTTTGTTTTTAGGCGGTTAAAAGAAAAAAAGTTACAAACCTGGAGATTTCAGCCGTCCCACAAGAAATTCCAGGCCTTCCAGGTAACTTTGCTCTTTTTTCCCGGAAAATGTAGCCAGGCACACATCCCGGATCATGGATTCCCGGCGAAAGGGTTCACGTGATTGAATATCGGACAAATGAATTTCTACAACTGGGATTTTTATCAGCTCAATGGCATCCCGGATGGCAATGCTGGTATGGGTATAAGCAGCTGGATTTATCAGGATACCATCTACATATTTCCGCTGCCGTTGCAAAAGAGTTACCAGGTCCCCTTCGTAATTGGTCTGATAAAACTTTACATCTACATCCAGCTCCCGGGCTTTTTTTCGGATGAGCGTGTTCAGCTTGTCCAGTGTCAAACGGCCATAGTGTTTGGGATCCCGGTGCCCCAGAAGGTTCAAATTAGGGCCATGAAGCACAAGGATTTTGAGCTTTTTTTCAGATATGGCTGACAAACTGAAGGTCCTTTACCCATTCAAGGGTTTCATAAATCATAGATTTGGGAACATCATCCCGGATCACGGCGTCACCGATTTTCTGAAGAAGAACAAACTGGATTTTACCGTTTCGTACTTTTTTGTCGTGCGTCATGGCTTCGTACATCCGGTCAATATCGTATTTTTTCAGGGATCCTGGAATGGGAATATGTCTTAAGTGCTGGATATATTGCTGAGCGATTTCCCCGGGAAGAAGCCCCATGTCGGTACTGAGTTTTAAAGCGGCGCACATGCCGATAATTACCGCCTCGCCATGGGTGTAGGTTCCGTAACCGGCTGTATGTTCCACCGCATGACCAACGGTATGACCAAAATTCAATACCATGCGCAAATTGCTTTCATATTCATCCGCCGATACAATGAAGGATTTGATCTCAATAGCCCGGATAATGGCGGCATTCACATGATCCAGGTTTTTCAGAGTCAGGATATCGGAAAAATTTTCCAGGAGAAACTGGGTAAAAATACGATCCCGGATAAATCCATATTTAATCACCTCTCCAAAGCCGGAAACCCGCTGGCGGAACTCCAGGGTTTTAAGGACCGTTGGATCAACGATTACAATTTTCGGCTGATAGATGGCACCGATCAGGTTTTTTCCCCGGGCATGATTGATGCCCACTTTCCCGCCGATGGAAGAATCCACCTGAGCTAAAAGGGTCGTGGGAATCTGTACCAGATTCATGCCCCGGTACATGGTGGCGGCCAGAAAACCGGCGGTATCCCCTACCACGCCGCCTCCCAGGGCAATGACGGTGGATCCCCGGTCTATCTTCAAATCCAGCATGGTATCATACAAATACTGTACTGTTTTCAGGTTCTTGTTGGCTTCCCCGCTGGGCATGAGAATATAATGAACCTGAAAGCCCTCTTCTTTCAATGATTTTTCCACAACATCCTTATAAAGGGCCGAGACATTCTGACTGGATACCAATACTACCTGTGGGTTAATATTCAATTGTTTCAAAATGTTTCCCACCGTGGGAAGACTCTCGTTCTTTACATAGATGGGGTAACTGCGTTCGTGAAGATCTACTCGTATTTTATGCATGGTTCTTTTCTACTTTTTCAAGGATTTCACGGACAATGTCCTGGATGCTTTTTCCGTCAGTTTGAATATAATAATTCGCTTGTTTATAAACAAAAGTCCGTTTTTCCAGGATTTCCTGAATGTGATCAAGCCGGAGAGGCCGTGGCAGCAGAGGCCTGTTGTCACTTGTTTGAACACGCTTCAGGATCGTCCGGGGTTCAGCCTGCAGCCAAATGACCACTCCTGTAGATTGCATCCATTCCCGGTTCCCCTCATCCAGGGGGAAACCACCGCCCGTGGCGATCACCATATCCGTCGTATTAAGAAAAGGATCTTGTTTGATCTCCCTTTCCAGTTTCCGGAAAGCAGCTTCACCTTCCGTCCGGAAGATGTCAGAAATGCTTTTTCCGGTTTTTTTTTCCAGGTAAAGATCCAGATCTACAAAGGGGCATTTGAGGGTATCTGCCAAAACCTGACCTGCTTTGGTTTTCCCGGTTCCCATCATACCTGTCAGAAAGATGATCATTGGGATGCATCCCGGTGCTTCAGTGTTTCATCCCAGCTGTCCCCGCCGAATTTCATGAGAAAAGCATCAAGGAGTGGAATGGCTGTGACATTTTCAGCTACTACAGAGGCTGCGGGAACAGCACAACTGTCTGTCCTTTCTTTATGTGCAGAGGTTTGTTTTCCCGTTTTCAAATCCACACTGGCCAGTGGCTTGGCAAGGGTGGGAATGGGTTTCATCACAGCGGAAAAAATCAGGTCACTCCCGTTGCTCATGCCGCCTTCAATACCCCCGCTGTGGTTGGTACTCCGGCTTATTTTTCCATCTTTTATTTCAAAGGGATCATGAACACGGCTTCCGGGGATTTCAGCAGTTTTAAAACCCAGGCCGAATTCGATCCCGCGAATGGCGGGAATCCCCAGGATCTGGGCGGCAATCATGGATGTCAGTCGCTCATTCCATTGAGTATGGCTTCCCAGCCCGACTGGCAGATTTTGAACGGCAATTCGGAACAAACCCCCCAGAGAATCTCCCTCTTTCCGGGCTGTATCAATAACTTCCATCATTCTTTTTTCCGTTTTTGGATCCGGGCAGCGCACCGGAGAGTTTTCTGCCCGATTCCATTCAGTGATAGGAGGTAAGTCCTCCGGATCCATGCCGGCGGGACCGATCCGCGTGACGATGGAATGAAGGGAGATTCCGACATTTTCCAGGAACTGGCGGCATACGGCTCCGGTAACAGTCCGGACTGCGGTTTCCCGGGCACTGGCCCGTTCCAGAATATTCCGAAGGTCGTCGGTTTTATACTTCAGCATGCCTGCGTAATCCGCATGACCAGGGCGGGGAATGGAAATTTTTTCCGATACATCCGCTTGAACCGGATCCATAACTTTTTTCCAGTTTTCAAAATCACGGTTTCGGATGATACAGGAGAGGGGACTCCCCAGGGTGATGCTGTTTCTCAGACCGGAAAGGATTTCTACCTGATCTTTTTCAATTGCCATCCGGCCACCTCGTCCGTAACCTTTTTGACGGCGGCTTAGCTGATGATTGATTTCATCTACATTCAGCCGAAATCCTGCCGGTAGTCCATGGATGATCACGCTAAGGGCTGGTCCGTGACTTTCACCGGCAGTAATATATTGGATTCGTTTCATGTTGATATCCCCATTTGTTTTATGATCTCACGGCGAAGTGATTCCCGGTTGATGTTTTTTGTAATGCTGGGATCGTTTCGCCAGATGATCTGACTGTCCAGAGCCTGTTCAATGAGAAGTCCGAGCCCATCTGCCGTTTCTATGCCGTATTTCTTGAAATAACGTTGGAAATGAGTGGGAAGAGGCGCATAATTCAAATCAAGAAAACGGTCTCCTGACTTCGGTATGACCTGAAACCCTGCCGGAATATCCGAATGATTGACTGATCCTGCCGGAGTGGCATTGATCCAAAGGGTAGATCCTGAATCAGTTTCTTTTTCTGAATAAGGCAGCAGATTGAATCGGGCGCAGAATGTCCGGATAGCTTCAGGAGACCTCCCGGCAATATAGATGGCATGAATCTCGTGGGCTTTCAGGGCATTGACAACCGCCGGAGCTACGCCACCATATCCAAACAGGACATAGCGGTTAAATGTTGTATAACCACCGCTTTTTAAAACCCGGACCAATCCTGTCATATCTGTGTTCCAGGCCTGAATTCCTGAGGGGGAAAAAAACAGCGTATTCGCCGCGCCACATTCTTTTACACTGATATCCTGTTGCCGGGTATAGGCAAGGACCTCTTTTTTATAGGGGATGGTGATGTTGACGCCTGTATATCCCTCCTGTTGCAAATGGATCAGGGTTTTTTCCAGGTCAGATGGCGGAATATCAAGCCGTTCGTAACAGAGTGAAGACAGGCCTGATTCTCTGCCGATAAGGGTGTGAAGTTTTGGACTGATGGAGTAGGCAATATGATGCCCGATAATTCCCAGTTTCATCATTTACTGCCGGATTTTTTCAAGGGTGCTGAAGAAATCCGGATAACTGATATCCACTACGGAGTAATCTTCGATATTTACCGGATCCGAAGCAATCAACCCGGCAATGGCCATCGTCATGGCAATCCGGTGATCCATATAGGCTTTGACGGTCCCGCCGTGAAGGGGGGTGGGGCCGTAAATTGTCATGCCATCCTCGTGTTCTTCAATCTCGGCACCCAGGGTTTTCAAACAGGCAACAGTTGTGGCGATCCGGTCGCTTTCTTTTACCCGAAGTTCCCGGGCACCTCGGATGCGAGTGATGCCTTTTGCCTGGGTGGCAATGAGAGCCAGTATGGGGATTTCATCAATAAGGCCGGGAATGTTCCTGGAGGTAATTGAAAATCCCTGGAGTTCTGAACTTTTAACCACAATGTCGCCATAAGGTTCATGACTTCTTGTTTCTTTACTGCAGCGGATATCTGCACCGGCTTTTTGCAAAAGTTGGAGAAAGGTTATGCGCGTGGGATTCAGACTGACATTGCTCAGAACAATGCGGCTTTTTGGCAATATAAGAGCCGCCGCCATCCAGAATGCCGCCGAAGAAGGATCGGCAGGAACATTATATTCAAATCCAGCAATCGGTCGTTTAAGTGTATGAACTGTCCACGTGTTTTTCTTTTTGAAGATAGGAATACCCAGCATTTTCATCATCCGTTCGGTGTGATCACGGCACTGGACCGGTTCAGTTATCTGGGTTTTCCCTTCTGCCAGTAGGCCTGCCAGCAGAATGGCGGATTTGACCTGAGCACTGGCCACCGGCAGGGTATAACGGATTCCCTTGAGTTTAGAAGGGAAAATGGTTAATGGCAGATGGCCATCGGTGCTGTTAAAAAGGGCATTCATTTTCGACAGGGGCTCAATAATCCGTCCCATAGGCCTGCGGGAAAGTGATTCGTCACCATACAGTACCGATTCAAAGGACTGTCCGGGAAGAAGTCCTGCCAGCAGTCGGGTGGTGGTTCCGGAATTGCCGCAATTGAAAGCCGTTTTATCCTCTCCAGTCCAGCCATGTAATCCCGGGCTCTTTACATTGACGGTATATCGGCCCAGCTGGAAATGGACCCCCACTTTTTGCAGGCAGGCAATAGTAGAAAGGACATCCACTCCGGTATTCAGATAGCGGATTTTAGATTTTCCTTTGGCAATAGCGGCAAAAATCAAAGCCCGGTGACTGATGGATTTGTCCCCCGGTAATGAAATATTTCCACGGACCCGTTCAGCGGGTGTTATTTGGTAGGTGTTTTCAATCATCCATGATAACGGAAATAAAATCCGTGATATTGTAGTCCAAATCCTGAATACCGGACCGGACCAGTTTTAAATGATGCAATTTTACACAGGTTTCAGGGGCAATCACAAAGGCATTCGGGGGAAGATCTCCCCGAGACAGCATGGCAGCTGCGGCAGCAGTATCCCGTTCTTCTATCTGGGGAACATCCGGATAATGGGTGCTCAGGTAGCTTTTGCATTGCCGAAGTGCCTGAGGATGTGAATGAATGGAAGCTGGTTTCCCTTCAAAATCCTGCCGGGACAAAAGACACTGTTTGACCAGAAAAGGGAAATGACCGGAAATTTTGCAGCGGGTTCCCGCCAGATGAGTCAGGGTTTCCTGAACCACGCCGCCTACGGCATTTTGAATAGGTAGCAGACCGATGTCGATTCGCCCCAGTTCAAGATGTTCCAGGACATTTTCTGCTGATGTTAGGCAAAGCACTTCTCCATTCACCAGCTGATGATCCCGGATGTATTGTAATGCGGCCTCATGGGAAAAACTCCCTTCGTCGCCCATGGCTCCGACACGAATCTTCTCTTTTTGGATGCTGAAAGATTCCTTACGTATCAGGGACGCGACGGTATGGGTTGCTTTCATAAATGCCCTGAACATCTCTGAGGAGTGTTCATTGTACATCAGCATATCTCTGAAAAGCTGGGGCGTGTCGTTGCTGCAAAAAGCTTCCACAGCCCGGAGCATTCCATACCCCTTTGTGGGTGTTTTAGACTCCGGTAAATTCAGGGTCAAAAGAATATTTCCGATAAAATGAGTGAGTCCCTGGGATTTGGCAATGTGTTTATCATGCTCATCCGGGCTTAGAATCCGGGTAAAAAAATGCCATTCCTGAAAAGTATCCCGCCAAATTTCAGCCAGTTGCGGATATTGATTGGAAGGTGTCAGGATAATCAGATTGACCCGGTTTTCCGCGTAACTGTCCGGCCCAAAAAGGGGATGGATTCCCAGGTGGGGGATATGCGGGATTATCTCATCCATCCATCGTATGGGATACATTTTGACTGATCCTGTGTCTATCATGGTGGATGACGGATTTATTTTGTTCCGGTTCTCATGAAGAAAGGCTGGGATGGCTGATATGGGGATACAAAGGAAAATTACCTCTTTTTGAAGCGCTTCCTCCAGGGATACCTGTTGGATTTTCTTTTCAGGGGTAAAGGGATGGATATCATAAACAGATACATTTCCGTAGCGGCTAAGGATGGATGCAAATACCCGACCGAAACGGCCGTAACCGATAACTGCAAATTCACGGGATTTCATTTCTTCAGCAATCCCCTCCCGATGACCTGGCTGATAATATGGAGCTCTTTCATAAGGTGGTTGAATTGTTTGGGATAGAGAGATTGGGGACCGTCAGAGAGGGCGTTGTTGGGGTCGTCGTGGACTTCCACCATAATTCCGTCTGCTCCGGCGGCCACCGCGGCCCGAGCCATGGGAACCACAAGATCCCGGTTTCCCATAGCATGGCTTGGATCCACAATGATAGGCAGATGGGACAATTTTTTCACCACGGGGACGGACGAAAGATCCAGGGTAAAACGGGTTGAATTTTCAAATGTCCGGATTCCCCGCTCGCATAAGATAACCTGTGAATTGCCGCCATTTACAATATATTCGGCAGCATTCAGCCACTCTTCCACGGTGGCGGAAATGCCCCGCTTGAGGATTATCGGCTTGTTTACAGTCCCCAGAGCTTTGAGAAGGCTGTAATTCTGCATATTTCGGGCACCTACCTGCAGGGCATCTACATACTTGCAAAATAGATCTATATCTGATATGGCCATGACTTCGGAAACACAAGGGATTCCCGATGCAAAAGCAGCATCCTGCAGGTATTTTAGTCCCTCTTCTCCCAAACCTTGAAACGTATAGGGGGATGACCTGGGTTTATAAGCGCCACCCCTGAGTACATGGGCACCGTACCGTTTGATTTCCCGAGAGAGTTTATGTACCATCTTTTCGTTTTCCACAGAACAGGGGCCGGCGATGACAGCAATTTCCCTGCCTCCAAAGGGGATTTTCCCTACATGGACAACGGTATTTGTGGGTTTAAATGTCCGGGAACACTGCTTGTAACTTTCGGATATCCGGATAACCTTGTTAACACCGTCAAATCCTTTGACTTTTTCGATATCGACCCGGGATATATCTCCGATAACTCCCAGAATCATGTGATCCTCACCCTGGGATTTGTGAATTTTCAGATCCAATTTGTGCAAATGTTCTGAGATTTGTTCAATCTGGGCTTCTTTTGCATCCGGGTTCATGACAATAATCATGATGTTTGTCCTATCTTTTGATTTACTTCTCTGGCCCCCTCTTCCCCGGCTTTACGGCCCAGGGCAATGATCTGTGCAAATATGGCTTTCAGGTCTTCAGATGATAAAAAGCGGGAATTCAGACCTTCCAGAGAGTGGTAAATTTCTTCTTCACGGGCCAAGACCGTTACCGGTTGCCCTGTTTTCCCTTTCTCCTTTCCGATCTGATATGCCAGCTCCATTCTTTGGGATAAAAGATCAACCAGCGATTTGTCAATCCTGTCAATATGTGCCCGGAGGGATTGTATGAGACTCTCATCCATAGGAAACTTTATTCTCCTATCATTTTCACCAGAACCCGTTTGGGTCTGCGTCCGTCGAATTCGCCGTAAAAAATCTGTTCCCACGGGCCGAAATCAAGACGGCCCTTTGTGATGCCCACAACGACCTCACGTCCCATAATTTGTCGCTTATGGTGGGCATCGCCGTTATCTTCTCCGGTCCGGTTGTGGGCATAGAGATCTGTACCCGGATCAAAGGGGGCCAGTTTTTCCAGCCAGCGCTTATAATCCTGATGTAGCCCAGGTTCATCATCATTAATGAAAACTGAAGCGGTTATGTGCATAGCATTAACCAGGCACAATCCCTCCTGTATGCCCGATTCACGAACGAGATCTTCCACCTGTCCGGTTATATTTACAAAATCCATCCGTGTGGGAATGTTAAATGTAAGGTATTTTGTCAGTGATTTCATAAGACCCCCTTTACCCTGAAAAGGTAAGGAAAAAAGACGGAAAATAGAAAGCAACATTCTGAAGTATGCCGAGTAAAACTATTGAAAAGTGAAACAAACATCCCGTATATTGAAAATAGATATGCCTTGTATAACATAAATATCCCAACATAACCATTAGTTTAAGGAGGGCTGATATGAATTCAGTAACGGTAATTCAGTCTCTGCAAACCCTGAAAACCGAGGGAAATCCCGTCACAACGGTTTATCTTGACGTATCAACATCCCAAAAGCTCCGGAATGCAGATATTGTGGTAAATAACATGTTTAAACAAAAAAAGGACAAGACATTTTATAAAAACCTTTCGGATCAGGAGAAAATGTCGGTTGAGAAAGATGTGGAGGGCATTATCAAATTTCTCAAAAATCAGCTGGGAGAAGAACGCCGGTCGTTAATGATGATCTCATCCAACCGGGCGTATGTATGGAGGGTAATTCATTTGGGATTTCCCGTGGAAAATATGATGGTGATACAGGATCGTCCTTATCTGCGCCCTTTTCTGGAAGGCATCAGCCATGAACGGAATTATGCCATTGTTCTGGTGGATCAGGGAAAGGCTAAGATTCTTATGAATCATCTTGGGAATAAGGAGGAACTTTTCAATGTGGTGAATTTGCTTCCTGAAGATGCCAATGAAGGTGGTTTTGGTGGCATGGAAGAGCGGAAAAATGAACGTCACCGGGAAGAAGTTGTGGCTAAACATTTTAAAAATGTGGCAGCACAACTGGATACCCTGGATCAAAAATACCATTTTGACTGGATCCTTTTAGGTGGACTCCGGGAGAGTATGTCTGATTTTGCGAACTATCTCAAATCGGGCTTGAAGGATAAAATCGCCCGTGAAATTCCGGTAGACCCCAATCTTTCCATGGATAAAGTTTTTCAGCTTGTGGATAAAGAAATTCCGGGATGCCGCATAGATTTTGAGAAAGACATTCTGAACATGTTTGCCAATGAATTTCACAAAAACCATAAGGGGGTTGCCGGCATACATCAGACGGAAGAAGCCCTCCAGCAGGGGCGGGTAGATATGCTGATGATCCAGGAGGGTTTTCAAACTAAAGGCAGAGTATGTAAATGGTGCCTGTACATGACAACGGAGGAAGAAGATGTATGCCCCAACTGCGGCCATCCTATGGAGCGGACTCTGGATATCACCGACGAACTGATTCACATGGCTTTAGATACCGGGGCGAAAATTGAATTCATCTCCTCGGAGATGGGCGAATTCTCTCCCGTGTGCGGATTACTTCGATATTGACCGTAACTTGTTGATAATGCAGGGACTTTTAAGAAAAGTCTCAACAAATTTTTTAATGAAAGGGTTTAAAACAATGATATATAGTTTTTATCTTGACTTTCATGTGTTTTGAATTTATATTTTTTTAAGTATGTATATATGTTGAAAGTTGTGATTCAACAACCGTAAATTCAGAATAAAAAAGGAAAACAGGATGTCCCTCAATCGATGGCTTCGTTTGGGAACCGTTTTGGTGTTGTTGTCAGGTTGTGCCTGGTTCAGGGGGGGCGAAGGTCCCGAAGAGGACGAAGTGTTTGCAGGTGATTCCGCTGAAATAGCCTTGCAGAATGATTTAATCCAACAGGAGATGAATGAGATCACAGGATCCGGAAACAGGGATAGTGTGATTCAGGAACGGGATTATCCCTTTGTGTTGAATGAGCTCTCCTATGAATTAAAAAAACAGGGAGCGCGGATTAAATATCTGGAATCCGAGCTGAAAGAGCTGAAAGCTCAATCCAGCCTTTGGGAAAACCCTCTGAAAATTTACAACAAAGAAATAATCCTTCAAAACGGGACCAGTGTGTTTGGCAAGATTATGTATCAGGATAGTGATATTTTAAAAATTCAAACACTTATCGGATACGTAGTCATTCCTCGTGATGAAGTGGTGCGTATTGTAGATAATATTCCCTCATCGGCGATTGAAAGTCCAGCCGTTACACAGAATCAGGCTGCAGAGAGGCTGATATCTGCACCAACGGCGGAGACCATTTCCCCACTTGAGTTGCCGGACAGACCTTCACCCTCAGCGGTCAATGCCAATTGTATTTTGGTGGGAAATATCCGTGAAAGTACCGATCTCTCGGGAAATCGTATTTTTTCAGGAGAGGTAAAGAATATTGGTGCCCGTCGTGCTGATTTTGTGAAGGTTACCTTTGTTTTTCGTATGAACTGGAGTGGCGAGACAAAAACCCTGACAACTTTCGTCAAAGGATCTTTTATGAATTATGCCAGCGGGGTTAGTTCCGATGCTGCCCTGCTGCCCGGCGCCACAGGAAGGTTCACATTGAATATCCCGACTTCTTTTGGTACATTTATTGGTTATTCATACAGCATTAATTGGGAGGAATATGATTAGGCGAGTCTTTGCGTTACCGCATGCGATGATCGTTCTTCTTGTCCCCGTCCTTTTTTTTGTTTCCTGTGGCGGATCCCGACCGGATGTTCCCCCTGAAAAATTACAGCGGACTGAAGACGATTTGCGGAGACGCGAACAAGAGGTTCAGCAGAAAACCATTGAGATCCTAGATCTGAAAAATCAGATTATTATCCTCCAGAGTGAAATCAGTGAACTGAAATCCAATATTATTGAGCTGGAAAACCATCGAGATTCTCTTCGTGCCAGGTTGATAAATGAGAAACTGTCCGCTGAAGAGCTGGAAGGTATGCTCTCGGAGCTGGATGAAAAAAACCTGGAATTGAAACGGCAAAATGAATTGCTTCAATCGTACCTGAATGCCTCGCAGGATTCCATTCGAAAAGCCTTGGAAACGGCGGCTGTCAAAGAATCCGAACAAAATTTATTACAAGTTATCACCCGGGATGAACCGGTAAAAACAGATACGGTTTCAGAAAAAGTTGCAACCGATACATGTGCTCTGGATGCGGCGATCAGTCCTGTGATGGATCTGACTCAGGATGAATATCTGCAGCGGTATCAGGATGCCCTGGACTTGTTGTTTGACAGGCAACGGAATAAAGCCATCGAGGAATTTAGGGAATTGATTCGAATTGCTCCGGATCATGATTATTCCGACAATTGTCAATACTGGATAGGAGAAGGGTATTATGCCCAAGGGCTCTATAGCCGGGCGATTGAGGAATTTGAAAAAGTCAAAACACTGCCGAACGGGAATAAAGCCGATCATGCCCAGTTCAAAATCGGACTTTCCTACCTGAAAATGGGCCGGCAAGTGGAAGGTCTTGAGGCTTTTAAAACACTGCTGGAAGAGTATCCGGAAAGCGAATTGGTCAGCAAGGTTCGGGATATGATTAATTCAGGACAGTTCTGACATGAAATTATTATGTTTTGTCTGTTCTTTGACATGTTTTGCTACTCTTGCGTTTTCGCAGGATCCGATGCTGGATATGGATATGCTTTTTCCGGAACGGGCCAGCATGCGGGATTCTGTTATGGCTTATCAGCAGATTTCCGAATCCGATACAGGTGAATCTGTTTCTCTTGAAACATTGCTGAAGCGTATAAAACACCTGGAGCAAGAAGTTCAGCAGTTAAAAGAAACCCTGAAAGAGAATCAACAAATGACAGAAAAAATGCCGGATGATCCGGGAATTCCCCTTATTGAACAGCAGCTTTATGCCCGGGCTCTTCGTCATTTTACGGCCGGAGACTATGGAAAGGCGGCCGAATTGTTGCGGCAGGTAAGAGACAATACCCAGGAAAAAGAACTGAACCTTAGTGCCCTCTATTGGCTGGGGGAATGTGCTTTTCGGCAAGACAACTACAATGAGGCAGTGGTCCTTCTTCAGGAATTGATTTCCGAAGAGAGCGAGGTTTTTCGGGAAAATGCTCTGATCCTGCTTGCCGTCAGTTTCAGGAATCTCGGGAAACAAACCGAATCGAATCACTATTTTCAGGTATATCTTCAGGCATATCCGGAGTCCAGATATTCGGCCCTTGCCCGGAAAGAATTACAAAAAAGTCAGTGATAAAAGTGATAAAAAAATGAAACAATTAAAATGGCTGTTTTTCCTGTTGAGCGTAGCACTATCTGGCCATACAGCCTACGCATCCTCACATGTCTCCTTTATGAAACCAGGATCTATGATGCGGGTGCCGTCAAGTTCTGTGGAGCAGTCTCCTTTCCTTTTCCGCACCGGCTTCGCTTCAGATCTGTATGGGATTGAGGATTTTCGTATGTCCAAAGGTGTCTTTTTTGATATGGATATTATCAATTCACTGAATGTGGGACTTTCTGTGATTCAACCCTATGATGTTACTTCCATGAGTACTACCGATGTGGAATATGGGTTGCACCTGACGAAACGGGTCATGGCGTACGGGGATATTTCAATGGCTGTGGGTCTTTGGGATTTTGTCTTGAGGGATATCGACGGCAAAATGCAGGTGGATAATCAGGATTTTTCTGTTTTTGCTGTAATTTCTACTGAAAAAATGATAGGAGAAACGGGATTTAATACCTATATGGGTGCGGGAAGCGGGGGATTTTCCCGGGGTTTTTCCAGTAATGATACGACGACAAGCATCGGCGTTTTTGCCGGTTTTTTGTTCAAGACGGGCATGATGGCAGATCGTGGTGGCATTAACCTCATCGGTGAATTTGATGGAGGAGGACTGAATCTGGGGATGCAAATTCCCCTGACAGCAGAATACCGTTTGAATCTGGGGATTTCCCAGATGCAGTGGTTGCCGAATTTTGGGAAGGGCAATGAAAAGGATCTACCGGCCATTTCCCTGGGACTAACACTGGCGATTCCCCGGGTGATGCCGGAACGAACCCCACGTCAGAGCGGGATACCAGCCGTTATGGATGGAGCTTCAGGAATACAAACATCAGAAACTGAATACGGCGCGGAACTGGATTCCCTGCTCAGAGAAGCGGATGCTACCATTATGGGGCTCCGGGATTCCCTGAGGATTTCCGTCCAGACGGTAGATGATCTGAATAATACCATCGCTCAGCTTCGGCAACAGAAATCCGTTTTGGAAGATTCTCTGCAATCGGTGAAGCTTCAGCAACATGTAATGCAGCAAAATATCAATCTGGCTCTGAAACATTTGAGCCGGAGCCTTCGATATTTTTATGCCGGCGATTATATGCAGGCACTGAATGAAGTGGATATTGCGATACAGCTTAATCCCAACCTTTCTCTGGCTTATGCACGACGCGGATCCATTTATTACAAAATGGGAGATATCCAAAGGGCCACTATCAATTGGAACCTGGCACTGCAAATCGACCCGGAATATGATGATGTCCGCAATATTCTGAAGGTCCTCCAGGAAACCCGCTCACGGACTGGATCCTTCATGAACAATAACTAAGGAGACTGAATGGATTTTGCAAGCATCTTAGGGATTTTTATGGGCTTGGGATTGATCTTTTATGGGATTACCTTGCTTACTCAGGATTACCGGATGTTCTGGTCCTTGCCCTCACTTGCCATAGTTTTGGGAGGATCCCTGGCCGCTACTCTGATTGCCTTTCCACTTCATGAAGTAGGCCGCGTTTTTAAGGTTATTGGCATTGTCTTTAGAAAAGAACAGCGGGATATGCAAATGCTGGTCCGCCAGATTACGGAACTGGCAGCTTTTGCCCGGCGGGGGCCCGCAGAACTGGAAAAACATATTGAAGAGGTGAAACACCCCTTTTTGAAAGATGGCATCCAGCTTGTGATAGACGGCTACAGTGATGCTGATATCCGGGAAATCCTGACATCGAGAATTGTAAACCGGGAACAGCGTGAAAAAGGGGAAGTGAATGTGGTAAAAACCATGGGAAAGTTCTCTCCTGCCTTTGGAATGATCGGAACCCTTATCGGATTGGTTGTGATGCTCTATGGGATGAGTGTGAGCGACGCCTCAGGCGATATGGCCGAGCAGCTTGGAAAAGGTATGGGGGCTGCCATTGTAACAACCTTTTATGGAGCCATTCTGGCAAATCTCTTTTTCAATCCGGCTGCCGCTAAAATCGATTCCCGCATTCAGAAAGCATCTATGTTGCAATTGATGCTTATCGAAGGAATCTGTCTTCTCTATCACCGGAAACACCCCCTTATTGTCCGGGAAAAATTGAATTCCTTTCTCCCGCCACGGGACTGGATCCGTGAAGAAGAACGTAAAAGCTGATGGAAGAAACAACGAAAAAATCACCTCTTCCTCCGGAAGAAACAGATACGGAAGAGTGGCTTGTCACCTATTCGGATATCATGACACTGCTCATGACCTTTTTTGTCCTGCTTTTTTCCATGTCTACCATTGATCCTGTAAAGATTGAACAGTTCAGTGAGGCTATGGGAAAGGAGCTGGGAGTCAAACCTTCTGAAAGAACCGGGCGGGTTTCTCTGGCTCAGATTGACAAGGATGTAAAGGAGATTGTCAACAAAGAGAATCTGAATGAATATGTAGAAGTTACCCATTCTTACAGAGGGGTCACTATTTCTATTGTGGCCGATATTCTCTTTACTCGGGGCAGTGCAGAACTGAATCCCCAGGTCTATCCCATCCTGGATAAATTTATTCCAAAGATTAAAAATTCCATTTATCAGATTGCGGTGGAGGGGCATACAGACAGTGATCCCATCCATTCGGATAAGTATCCGTCAAACTGGGAATTGTCGGCGGCCCGGGCCTCTCAGGTCGTCAATTATTATATTTCACAGGGCATTGATCCGCAAAGGTTCAGAGCCATCGGTTTTGCCCATACCCGGCCTAAAAAACCCAATACAAGTCCGGAAAACAAAAGCCGGAACCGCCGGGTAGAAATCACATTCCTGGCAATATCTTAATAAAGGAGAGCTACAATGAATTGTCGGAATCGTATGTTTTTAACTCTGACAATAATTCTGTTAACAGCAGTGATGCTGAGTGGTCAATCCCCGAATTATCTGTCCCAGAAACTCGAACTCGAACAGGCACTCCAGAATAAAATTTCCCAGGCGATAGAACGCATTCTCGGGAACAATCATTTTATTGTTGATGTGAAAGCCGATTTGGATTTTGTTCCCGATCAGCGGGTCGAGGAAGTATATGAACCGGCAACCCCGGGACGCCGACCAACACAAGCGGCTTCTGAAACTGAAAAAGCTCAGAAAAGTGGGAGGACCTACGAAGAGGAATACAATGAAATTCTTCCGGGTATCCCCACACGGATAGGTGATCGGGGAATGGATATTCTAACAGAAGAATTGCCTTCGGATACATCTCGGATTCGTGAAGAACAGACAGCCGTTCTGCCCGGGGTGGGGGATATAGAACCGGAAAGACTCAAAAGCCGTTCTGTGGCACGATCTGTTCCCCTGATTCCAAAAGTCCGGAAACTGGACATCAGCATCATTCTAAAAGAAGGCATTGATCCCGATCTGGTGGAATCTATTCGCCAGGTGGCCATGGTTGCTTCCCATTTTGATCGCTCCCGGGGAGATATGCTGAGTATTATGACAACGACCTTCAGTGAAGATCAATTGATAGCCGGCGTGAAAACAGGTGTTGTACCTGGGGCTGTAGAGTATCAACCTTCCCGTGAAGAACGGGAACGAACCGATGAAACCCAGGAACTGATTCGCCAGATTCAGGATCAAATTGAACGTCTCTCACAACAACAGCAGATACAAGCACCCCGGAGCAGTGAACCCACACCGACAGAAAATATGCTGCTTAAAATCATTGATAAACTCAATACCCGGCAGTCCTTGGCTGATGATCTGGAAACTCAAAAGATGATTACGGAGCAGAAACTCCGGCTTGAAATGCTGGGGCGTGATACCACCCGCTTGCAGGAACTCCGAGATGAAATCGCCGCATTGAAACTTCAGCTGGCAACTCAGCAGATGGCCGTTGAAGACCGTGAAAGCACCCGGGCGGCATCGGATAGCATGCTTCGGGAAAAAGAAGAGCTGGAAGAAGCCATTGCCGAAAAAATCTCTCTTCTTTCTGAAACGCAAAAAGAATTGATGAGTATGCAAAAGGCTCAAATCCCCTGGTGGTTCTGGGGTCTTTTGGCGGTGCTGATTGCGGCTGTGGTTGTGCTGATTGTTTTGATCTTGAACCGTGGAAAAATTGCGCGTCAGGAAGAAGAATCACCGACCCGGCAGCCGGCAGCCGGCAACGAGGAGGCTATCCGGGAAAAGATTCTGAAAGAACTGCACGAAAACAAGAAAGAGAGTAAACTTGAACGGGAACCGGATCAGGGGTCCGATATGGCTGAAAAGCAGGCGGAACTGGAAGGGATCCGAAAAAATATTGTCAACATGAGTGTCGCCAATCCCGATGCTGCCAGCAAGATTATCCGGGATTGGATGGAAGAAGATGAAACGCCCGCAGACCAGGCGGAAGATAAAGGAGAACGGAAAAATGAGTGATCCTCAAAAACTTTCCAATCTGGACAGGGCCGCTATCATTTATAAAATGCTGGGAGATAATTTATCCGTCTCCCTGTTCCGGCACCTTTCCCAGGCACAACTGAACAAATTGCGCCGCCATGCCGAAACGCTGATCAAGGTGCCGTTTGACCTGAAAAGAAAGGTTTTGGAAGAGTATTATTTTCAGCTTATGTCTGAAAAAATCCGGGCTGTCAGCGATGGAGATCAGAAAGTGCTTTTTGATTTTTTAAAGCCCATGTCATCGGATCAAATCAAATACCTTCTGGAACCGGAAAGTGAGCTGGTAAAAGCCCTTGTCCTGAGCCAGCTAAGTATTGAAATTCAGGTGGATGTGATTAAAAATATGGAAGAGGATGAGCGGGCCCGGGTTCTGATGCAGATGAATGACTTAGATAAAATCCCTTATGAAGGGATTATCAACATTGAGAATGATATTCGTGAAAAAGCCCGGCTGGTTCCCCATAAAGCCCATTTTAATAAAGGGGGCTCCAAACAGATTGCTGACATTCTCAGTAAACTGGAACCGGATTTTGAAGAACAGTTTGTAAATCATGTGCAACATGAAGATCCGGAACTGGCCCGGGATCTGGCGAAGTATTACATTCCCTTCGACAGCTTTGACAAACTCCCTGTGGATGTGGTCCGGGAGGCATTGAAAAGTGTAGAACTAAATGACCTGGCTTTGGCACTGAAAGGAATGAACGAAGAATTTGTCACCTATATCCGGGAAAATTTGCCACAGAAAACCCAGATTATGCTGGAAGATGAAATAAAGGATGTAGAAGGCCCTCAACCCCGGCGGAAAGTGGAAAGTGCACGGCGCAAACTGATTCAAGCCGTTAAACAGCTGGCCGCCGAGGGAAAATTTGATATTGAGGATTTTCTCGATACGGATATGGTGGAATAAAAGCAAACGGTCTGATACATTGAGATTTATTGCCGGACGGGATGTGTCCTGTCCGGCATTTTTTCACAATCATGTAATGAGGAGATTAATATGCCCCGCTTAGAAGAAATTATTGAATTTGCCATTGACCAGGAAAAAAAGGCCGCCAGCCGTTATGAACGCCTTGCCAATCTTGTGGAGAATCCACGTACCCGCGAAATGCTCCTCAGGATGAAAGCTATGGAAGAAGAACACCGGGAAAAACTGGAGAATCTGGACATTCGTGAATTTCTGAATCAGACGAACGACCCAATACTGGATCTCCACCTAAGTGACGAAAAGGACATTCAATCCAAATTAAAAGACTTAACAACGGAAGACATCCTACTGATGGCGGCTGATTTTGAGAATGATGCCCGCGAATTGTATCTGATCCTGGCGGATCAGGCACCGGTGGGCTCGGCAACCCGGGATCTTTTTTTGAAGCTTGCTGAAGAAGAAACACAGCATAAATATGATATCGAATCCCAATTAGAATCCGGAATTTAATCTACCATGACGTCCATTCGCCGATTTTTCAGAATTGTCAGCATCCTCCTTTTATTTCTTTTTTCAATTATTTTTTTTGGTCTGCTCAAAGGGGTGATCTCGCTTTTCAGCCGGACAAAAGGGGATCAAATGATATTTTATATCATCAAACCCTTTTGCACCCTGATCCGATGGATCTGTGATGTCCGTATTCAGGTTGAAGGCATGGAAAACATTCCTTCACGAAATGGCTATCTGGTTGTGGCCAACCATTACAGCTATGTGGAAGCTTTGAGCACCATGTCTGTGGTCCCTGCTGTTCCTGTTTCCAAATCGGAAATCCGCGATTGGCCTGTTTTTGGTTATGCTGCCCGGATCGGGGGAGTTGTATTTGTAAACCGGGAAAAAGGTGGATTATCCGGGACTTATATCGAAGTTCTTATGAAAAAACTTAAAAAGGGAATTAACATCATTTTTTTCCCGGAAGGCACAACCACAGACAGCACCTATCTAAAGGGCTTTAAATCCGCCTTGTTTGTCCCTGCCAACCGGCTGAAAGCCCCAGTGCTTCCTGTTGTGAGTACCGTGATCGCTATCGATGGAAAACCGGTCCCCCCAGACCAAAAAGATCTGATCGCATGGTACGGAGGTGCACCATTTATCCCCCATGCCATGCGCCTCCTTACTTTTCGCAGCATTGATTTGAAATTCAAAATCTGTGAACCTATTATTCCCGATTATGACGATTCTTCGATAGAGGAAAGGCGGAAATTTGCCAAACAGGTCCAAAGACGGATGGATGCAGCGCTCCGGGAAATTGCCCCTGATTATCAGGGAATCCGTGACGAGTAAACAGTCGATTTAAAAATAAAAAGTTATTACATTTCTTTAACAATAAACGACAGGGCTTTCCATGAATCTCGTCCTTATGCGTCATGGACTTGCCGAACCTCGGGAAAGGCACCATGATAGCGATTCAGATAGAAATTTAACGGAAGAAGGACGCCAAAAACTCTTGCAGTTTATCCCTCTGATTCATTCCTGGTTTCCCAAACCGGACAAAATGTTTACCAGCCCGGCGATGCGAACCCGTCAAACGGCAATGATTGTGGGCAATATTTTCCACGTAAGCCGGGATATGATTCAGACCGATCCTTTGGTTCTGGATGGCTCTGCAGGAGAAATCATTTCATGGTTGGCCGGGATGGATTTGCCTTCCTGTTTATGGATTGTGGGACACCAGCCAACTCTGGGGCAACTTTTGAGCGTTCTGATCGGTCTGGATGTTTTTCGGGGATTCCACATGAGTCCCGGCGATTGCGCTCTGGTCTCTTTTCAGGATAAACCGGATATCCATAAAGGACATTTGCTTAGCTATGCTTCCCCTCGTTTATTGGATACGTTTTGATCACAGGAGAATGGCTGGATGATTCACGGACTCAAAGTTTTTTTTTTCAATTCACTTCAGTCAGCCTATGACTGTATAGATGCCATCAGCCGTGGCGAAACAGATATACACCAAACGGAAACCCTGACCGAGTCCATCCGAAGAAGCATGGTCTCGGCTCACCTTTTAGGTGTTGCAACCGGTCACGATAATTTATCCCGGGAGATTAGGGTTTTACAAAGGATTTTGAATATCTGTCAGGTATACAGCTTCCATCAGGATCGGATTCTCTATTTTGAGACATCGGCCTATCAAAACCGCAAAGGAGCCCTTCGCGGAGCCCTTTATGTAGAAACACTTCAACGGCAGGATTTTGAAAGCCGGCGGAAAAAATTACCCTTCCAATTGGAAAAAAGTTTCCATCCAGAACGGAAAGCAGACTTTTTGAATAAAATTGAACGGTTTCCGGAAAAGATAGTTCATCCCGATGAGTTGCAAAAAACAGCCTTGGATTATCTGATTCCCCTTGTCCTGATCCAAATAGTGGATTTTGACAAACTGACCATGAAACTTCCTGGAGAATTGCTACCGGATTTTCAAGCCCTCCATGCCTTTTTGCTGGCCATGGGACAAGGAGATGCCTTTTGGAAAAAAGAGGTGGAAACCATTCACAAAATAATCAAAGAGATTCGCTCTATCTTGTGCCTGGACGAAAATTTCAGTACTACAAAACGGATTTTGCTGGAAGAACGTGAAAAAACCATTCAATTGCTGAAAGGAAACATTTTTGTCCAGTATGAAATGCTGGATCAGTGGGATGAAGTGTTACGTATGCTGGCAACACGGAATGATAAAGGATTGATTAAATTTCTTACCCAGCTGATCCGGGACCGGAAGGAAGCCGTTGATGAATTGCAGAGCTTGCAGAAGACCTGTGAAGAGAAGAGGCTTTTGAAGAATTATTTGAAAAAAATTGAAAACTTGTTCGTAACATCTGATGCAGTTTGATAACTAAAGGGGAAAACCATGAAGTATTGTGTAAAAATAACCCTCCTGTTCCTGCTTTTGGCAGGTACACTGGCGGCCCAGTTTGTCCCAGCACCGGTTCAGCTCATCAATACCCCGACGGTTGCCACGTTGGCACGGGGATCTTACCTGACAGACTTGCGTTTTACCACCAATGGTGGGGTTCTTATCGGGGCAACTGTGGGGTTGACAGACCGTTTTTCCATGGGGGTATCCTATGGCGGATCTCACATAATCGGTCATGAAACCATCACCTGGAATCCCCAGCCTGGTGTGAGTGTCAAATACCGATTGATCGATGAAGGGATGAAAAAACCAGGAGTATCAGTGGGATTTTCTTCCCAAGGCTATGGAACCTATACAGATGGAAATTATGAAATTCCATCCCCCGGTTTTTATTCAGTCCTCAGTAAAAACTGGCATTTTATCGGCAATACAAGCCTCCACGGCGGGGTAAATTATTCCCTTGAACAACCGGACAGCACCTATATGCCTTCTTTCTTTGCCGGCGCAGCTATTGAGCTGAACCCCCAGTTCTCCCTTATGGTTGAATATGATGCCGCCCTCAACTATGAAAAATTTTCAGATTTAAAAAAATTCAAAATTTCCGGTGGATATGGTTTTCTGAATACGGGACTTCGGGTGGGAATTACCGAAAATCTCTACCTGGAAGTGGATCTGAACAATCTCATCTGGGGTGAAAATGTGGAATCCTTTAACCGTGAAATTAAACTCATGTATTTTGATATCTTTTAACATGAAAATACCTGTGATCTCTTCCGAAGCCCTTTCCTCTAAATCCAAAGAAGAACTGATTGAACTTATCAGAACACTTGAGGACAGGGTTCATGTTTTTGTCTCCGTGGGGACTTCTCTCAGTACCGAAAAAGACCAGGATATCCTTCTGGAAAATATTGTCACCTATGCGAAGAAAATCACAGGAGCGGATGCCGCTACGCTGTATATGATGTCAGAGGATGAGAAAAAACTACACTTCAGTATTGTCCATACAGATTCCATGAATATCCGGATGGGGGGAATGTCAGGGAATCCTATCGACTGGTATCCGGTGAAATTGTATAACGAGGATGGAACCCCTTATCTGGAAATGGTTGCGGCTTATGTTGCTTTGAAGAAAAAAACACTAAATTTTGAAGATGTCTATGAGGTAAAGGATTTTAATTTCACGGGAACCCGGCAGTTTGATCAAAAAACCGGTTACCGGACCCAGTCTATGCTGGCACTGCCGATGCTGAATCACGTGAATGAAGTCATTGGTGTGCTCCAATTGATTAATGCCAAGGATGAATCGGGGAATACCATTGCCTTTAGCCCTGAATCCCAGGTTTTGACAGAAGCCCTGGGCAGTCAGGCAGCTGTGGCGATTACAGAAAAGCGACTGATTCAAAGCCTTGAAGAGTTATTGAATTCCATTATCCGCGTTATAGCTTCGGCGATTGATGAAAAATCCAAATATACAAGCGGGCATATCGAGAGGGTGGCGGAACTGGCGGTATATCTCGCACAGCAGATTTCTGAAAGCCCGGAGGGGTTTTTTAAGGATGTCCACTACAGTGAAGATGAAATTGAGGAAATCCGTTTTGCCGGACTTCTTCACGACATCGGCAAAATTACCACACCTGAATATGTGGTGGATAAAGCAACAAAACTGGAAACGATTTATGACCGGATCCATACGGTTTTCCTTCGTTTTGAATTGCTGAAAAAAGATCGCGAAATTGAGATGTGGAAAGCCTTGGCAGGATCTCCTGAAGATTCCATTGCCCAGGCTGAACGGGATAATCTGATGAAAAGGCTGGAAGAAGAAATCCGGAAAATTAGTGAGGATTACACGTTTATTCAGCGGATGAATACAGGCGGTGAATTTCTTAAACCCGAATATAAGGACCGGATTTGCAACATTGCACGAACCCATGTCTTGATTGACGGGAAACGCACCCCTGTTCTTACGGAAGACGAAATTCTCAATCTGCAAATTTCCAAAGGCACACTGACGGAGGCTGAACGACAAATCATTCAGAATCACGCCGTTGTGACCGATAAGATGCTCTCACAGCTACCTTTCCCCAAAAAATTGAAAAATGTCCCATCTTATGCAGCCAAGCATCATGAACGGATGGATGGTTCGGGATATCCCAAAGGGCTGAAAGCTGAAAATTTGGAATTGCCGGCACGTATTATGGCCATGGCTGATATTTTTGAAGCCCTGACAGCACCGGACAGACCCTACAAAAAGGGAAAAACTCTTTCCGAAGCTATGAAAATTATGGAGTTCATGGTGAAAGATTATCATATCGATCCAGATCTCTTTGCCTTTTTCAAGGAAGCCAAAGTATACCGTTGGTATGCAGAGAAATTTATGAATCCTGAGCAAATTGATATGAATTAAGCGCACTCCCGGTAGAGACTTTCAATAACCTGGAAAAATCATGATTTTTGATCCTTCAAACCATCCTTACAGAAAAACATACCATTTAATGGCGTCTCTGATTGTCCCCCGTCCTGTGGCCTGGATTTCCACTGTATCAGTTGACGGCGTAAACAATCTGGCCCCTTACAGTTATTTTACCGGTATCAGCAGCAATCCTCCGGTGCTTGCTGTTTCCATTGCCCGGCGGCGGGACAAACCCCATATAAAAGATACCCTTGCAAATATTCGGGATACCGGCTTTTTTGCCGTTAACAGTGTGCCTGTGTCCCTGGGAAGCTCCATGGTTTTAACGGCTCAGGATGAACCTCCGGGAACAGATGAATTTTCCCGGGCGGGACTGACACCCATTTCCTGTGAAAAGATTTCCTGTCCACGGATCAAAGAATCTCCGGCAGCCATGGAATGCAAGATACTGAAATGGGTCGATGTCGGTGAAAATCATCCCGGTTCATCTGTACTGATTCTAGGAGAGATCCTGCTCTTTCATTTGGATGATGGTATCATGGATGGAGACAGGATAAGCCTAAGCAAACTGGATCCTCTCGGGCGATTGAACAACAACTTTTACACACGTTTATCGGAAATTTTTGAATTATGAGTATGATTCGTACACTTGTCCCCGAAAAATATCACACGTATCTGGGGATCCCCTATGATGAAGAAATTGTCCCCTTCCCCAATTTTGGTACGGTTCTGATTCAGCACCGGCGCTATCTGCCGGATAAACCCGCATTTATCTGGAAAGATGTTCCCCCTTTTACATTTAAAGAGTGGGGCTCCGGTATCAGGCTGCTGTCGGATGCGTTAAAAAAGGAAGGACTGAATGTTTCTTCAAAGGTCTGCCTGAAACCGGATCTGTCTCCGGAAACGATTTTTCTCTTTCATGCCCTGTTGGATGGGGGTATTCCGGCATTTTTTGCTGCCAATTCCGACAGCGCTTCCACCTTTCCCCTCCCGGGAGATGTAATTCTACCGGAAGAATATATCTTGAAAGGCCCCACAGGAACTTATGAATCCATTCATAGTGTTGTTCATTTTCTCCTACACACCCGTCCTGAAGCTGAAAATCCCTTTGATATCCCCTATGTTTCCCTGGATCATCCAGCCCTCTTTTTTTCTAAAGAAGAGATATGGTATGAGTTTTCACAGTATAATCTCCTTTCTGCGGCACAATCTGTGGGCAAGGAACTCTCCCTTTTTCGGGAAGGAGAGACCCTTTTTGCCAAACAGATGACAGATCCGGCAGATTGGCTCTTTGCTGCTCTCACCACCTTTTATTACGGATCGACAACACGCTTCGATACCGATGTGGATGCTCAAAAAGCGGAATCTATCCTCAAGGAGAAAAAAACACAAGTCCTGATCCCTGATATTTCCAATACCGGTGTCTTCTCTTTGGATCTGACAATAGGTGATGTCCTACGGGATACGGCTGTTCTTTACAGAGATTCCCGGACCGGGAAAATACCAGAAACCCTCTCTTATCCCTGGCGCTATTTTTGGACGGCACCGATTTTCGCAGGAAATGGGATTTTTATAAACGGAAGAACAGGTAGTTGTTGCAAAGGACTGGATTTTAAGGTATCCGACTCACCAGAAGGTGGACGACTTTTGCTGCTGGGACATTCTATTCCCCATGCCATCTGGATGGAAAAAGTGGAGAATTTGGAAGACATATTGAAAAATGATCTGCTTACACCATTCCATGTCCATTGTAAAGACCCACAGCGCCGGTCTTTCATTGTCCTTGATGATTAATAAAATAAAAGGTATTTTACTTGAAAAATAGTGGGATTAGTCATGGATATTGCAACACTTTTTGGTTTACTTATTGGACTTGGGCTCATTGCCTTTGGTATGATGGATGAATCATTCAGCATCCCCAACACCTTTCTGAACTGGAATGCCATGGCGGTGGTGCTCGGTGGGACCCTGGCCGCTACAATGATCAATTATCCCTTCAAACAGTTTCTCGGTCTTTTGAAAGTGACTGGCAAAGCTTTTGCCAGTCACCAGCAGGAAAGCCTGAAAATTATTCATCAGCTCGTGGATTACAGCCGGCTGATACGAGAAAAGGGACTGCTTTCTCTGGAAGACAAGCTTCCGGACATGAAAAACCGTTTTATGCAAACGGGTATCGAAATGGCCTTGATCGAAAAAGACAATGAAAAACTGGAGCGCTTTTTAAGAAGCGAATTGACGAATATGGTTATCCGGCATCGGAATGGCCAGGAGATGTTTTACAATATGGGGTCCTATGCCCCTGCTTTCGGGCTGTTGGGAACTGTGATGGGACTTATCCTGATGATGACACAACAGAGTCAGGTGACCGGTGTGATGACCTTTGCCCAAGATACTCAGGTGATGATGACATCCCTTCTGAGTGGGATGGGAAGGGCCCTGGTCACGACTTTTTACGGGGTTCTTCTGGCGAATCTTGTCTTTCTTCCTATTGGTGGAAAACTGAAAACCAGATCGGATGAAGAAGTTTTTATCAACGAAATCATTCTGACAGGTATATTAAGCCTTCATGCCCGGGAACATCCCCTGATCATGGAAGAGAAACTGTTGACCTTTATACCCAAAGCAGAAAAAGATACACTGAAACGCCATAATGGATGATGGGATAGGTCAAAAAGCATTCGACCGAGACGGCTGGAAACTTATATACGCCTCCCTGCTTACAGGAGTCCTGGCCTTTTTCCTCCTTTTTGTCAGCCGGGCGACCCATGAAGCGACTTCTGTATTCCGTTTTTCAGATAATCTGACCGCCCAGATCGGTCGTCAGCTGGAACAGATCAAGGTGCGGGAAGGAATAGATTGGCTGTATATTGAAAACACCGGAACAAAAGGGATTAAAATCCTCATTCCTTCCCAGGTAGGAGCCCAGCCTTTTTTCAATTCAGCTTCGGATGAAATCAATCCCAATTTTTATCCCTATCTGGCCCAACTGGTGAGTTTGATCAACGAAACCGATCTTCCCCTGCTGGAGTCGAAGTACCGGGATCAGATAGCCCGGATTGAATCGTATGGTTACGACATCGATACGGATATCCGGATTGAAGGACATTCAGATCAGCAACCGATACGAACACAACGCTTCTCGGATAATTGGGATCTGTCCACAGCCCGGGCTTATCAGGTGATGCAATATCTGCAATCTCGTTTGCCGGTGCCGGAGAATTATTTTTCCATTGCAGGATACGGATCCTTTCATCCTCTGCATGACGTGAAAAAATGGGATGAGAACCGCCGGGTTGAAATCTATATTAAGGTGAACATGATTAACAAACGAAGCGGACAATCATGAAATTTTTTTCCACACGGCAGAATAACTCATCCAGTCGTGAAAAAGCTATCCGCTCCGGGTGGATTCTTTCTTTTGGTGATATCATGACCCTTTTGTTGACATTTTTCATCATGATGATTGCACGCCAATCCGGTGAAATCAGCCGGATCCACCAATGGACCCATGACCGGCTGGAAGAAACCGGCCGGGAGATCCGCGAAGCTATTGAAAAGCAGAATTTATCAGTCTTTACTGTGAACTATCATTCAAAAGGTGTGCAGATTACCATCCGCGGTGAATCATTGTTTAAGCCGGGAGAGGCTGAACCCCTTCCAGAGTTCAGGCGTCAACTGACAGATCTGTCCCATGCGATTCGTACCCTGAATATTTTGGACTTAACTCAAACGGAACATGGGCCGATGCTACGTGAACTGCAGGAAAACGGCCTGGCCTGGCAGGTGGAAATCCGCATAGAGGGGCATACGGATAATGTCCCCCTTGGACCCAATGTCCGGTTTAGGGACAACTGGGAACTAAGCGCTGCCCGGGCTCAGAGTGTGATGCGGATTTTACATCAGGAAACAGGAATTCCTGAAGAACGTTTTGCTGTGGCCGGCTTTGGTGAGTTCAACCCCGTGGCATCCAACGAGACCGAATCGGGGAGAAACCAAAACCGGCGTGTAGAAATCTATATTGATGCTTCCATTCAAAAAATTCAGTAATCTATTGGCAGGACATTTCGTACACTTCTCCAACAAAAATAGATCAGGAGACTTATGGAACTTGGATTCATCGGTGTAAAATTTTCAGGAAAAAGCACCCTCTTTGAACTTCTCACAGGAAATCATTTTGAAATCCTCCGGTCCGGCCTGGCAGAATCCCGGCGGGGCAGAGTGGTGGTTCCCGATCCTCGTGTAGATACTCTTTCAGAAATTTTCAAGCCGAAAAAAACAACACATGCTACATTCAATTGCATTGATATTATGGGTATCCCATCGGGGAATCGGCATGATACATCCTCGAAATATCTGGAGGCAGTCCGCCAGGTAGACGGTCTGGTGGCTGTAATCCGGGTTTTTGAAGGTTATGGGGACGACGGGAAAGCCGTGACTATCGATCCTCCCGGCGAAATCCGGCACCTGGAAGAGGAAATTCAATTTGCCGACCTGATGGTTGCCGAGAACCGACTTGAGAAAGTAGAACATCTGAAACAGCGAGGCGCTCCCCAGTATGATAAGCATGAACATGACATTCTGATACGATGCAAAGAAACGTTGGATGCTGGAAAACCGATTCGGGAGATTTCATTTACCGAGGAAGAAGAAAAACGAATCCGGGGTTTTCAGTTTTTATCTGCCAAGCCTTTTCTGGCTGTTTTGAATTGCAGTGAGACCCGGTACCAAGAACGGAATGTATATATTCGTCAGGTAAAAGAAACATTTCCAGATATGGCTGTAACTGCCGTATCTGCCCTGTCCGAGAAGGAAATTCAGGAATTGGAGGAAGAAGACCGGGCACTTTTCATGGAAGAATTGGGAATCGACGAACCGGCCATCCATCATGTGATCCGCGCAGCTTATGAAGGACTGGGACTTTTAAGTTTTTTTACAGTGGGGGAAGATGAAGTCAGAGCCTGGACGCTCCGGCAGGGACTCACAGCACCTGCAGCAGCTGGTACGATACACTCCGATCTGGAAAAGGGGTTTATCCGGGCTGAGGTCATTTCCTATGATGTGTTTATGGAAACCAAATCTATGGCGAAAGCAAAAGCAAATGGTCAGGTCCGCCTGGAAGGAAAGGACTATATTGTACAGGATGGTGATATTATAAACATTCGATTTAACATATAGGATTAGCCATGGCCAGACCCCAAAAAAGCAGGCACGTTAAAAATCCACCCCGTTTCGGACAATTCAAACCCTTGGGAATTCCTTCACGGCAACTGAATGAACTGGTTCTTTCCCTGGATGAGTATGAAGCCCTCCGGCTTGCTGATGGTGAGGGATATAACCAGTCCCAGGCAGCGGAGCTGATGGGCATTTCGCGCCCGACTTTTACAAGACTGATCGAAAGCGCCAGGCATAAAATAGCGGAATTTCTTGAAAAAGGTCCTCTCCTTACGATCGACGGAGGTGCCGTACACTTTCTGAAGGATCAGTGGTGGTGCCGAAAATGCGGCCATGCCTTCAGTGGCGAACTGGTAACCCCTCCCGGCCAATGCCCCCAATGTGGCAGTACGGATCTTCACTCCTTGGCAGAACGATACGGACACGGTAAATGTTGCCAAGAGTCATCTGATGATTTATAAAAAAGTGGTACCTTTTGCAGCATTTGGTCTTCCTACATTTTTCAGAACGGAAAGAATATAAACATTTCATATAAATTTTGCAATTGATATGATTCGCGTAAAAAAGAAGTATGCCTTTAAATCCGTAAAATTTGTTTAATAAACGGAAGGAATCCCTTATTTTTAACCGTTATAATAATGATGGATTTGAGGGATGAAACACAATGAGGTATTGAAAAATGACGAATTATCTTGAAAAAATTCAGCTTGATTTAAAAGATGCCATGAAAAACCGGGATGTCGTGCGTACCCGGACTTTGCGAATGCTTCTGTCCAAACTGAAAGAGAAACGCATTGAAGTACTCCACGACCTGAAAGAAGAAGAAGCCTTGGCTGTGATCCGGAAAGCAGCTAAAGAGCGCCAGGATTCTGCCCGGACCTATCAGGAGGCGGGACGGACCGATTTGTCCGAAAAGGAAGAGGAGGAGCTGAAAATTATTGAAACCTATCTGCCGGCGGAAATGGATGATGAAGCCATCCGTCAGATCGTCCGGAAAATTATCCGCGATAGCGGTGCAGAAAGTATCCGGGATCTTGGAAAGGTGATGGGACCGGCGATGAAAGAACTTACCGGTCGTGCAGACGGGAAACGGGTCCAAATGATAGTTCGCGAAGAACTAGGAGGTTAATATGCATTGGATGGATATCCTGGCCATTATCATTGTTGCCTGGTTTGTGGTAAAAGATTATTTCAACGGATTGATTTTAAGCAGTTTCCGGTTGATTGGGCTGGTGCTGGGTATTATCATCGGGTCAAACTACAGTGTGAGTGTGGGAAACGCCCTTTTTGGCCGTTTTGACTGGAATCCCACCCTGACCATGGCCCTTGGCTTTGTGATCCTTTTTCTGGGCGTAGTGATTGTCGCCCAGATTCTGGCCAATCTTATTCGAGCCGCCCTCAACCTGGTCCTCTTGGGATGGGTGGATAAACTGGGAGGTATCGTTCTTGGGGCCTTGAAAGCGGTGATTGTCTTAAGCGTGATTTTCTGGATTTTTGATCTCATGCCCAATAATAACTGGGTTCCCCAGATAAAACGGGATTCCAAAAGCTATGAATTTCTTGAAGGGGTTGTGCCCATGGTTCATAAAACTCTGATAAAACCCTTTTTTGATGAAGAGAAGCTCCGTCAACAATTGAATAAAAGCGTTCGTGAGGATATTTTACCAACCATTCAAGGTACAACGGAAGAATTTGCCAGACAACTCCGCCAACTGGATGCCTTTGATTTTCAGGAACAGCAATATCTGGAGGAGAATTTCAAGAAACTGCCCCTGCCTGAGCGGAAAGAGATCATAGTGAAACTAAAACAGGGTGGACAGGAAATGCGTGAGGCCATCGAACGTTTGAATCAGGGATTATGATAGGATTATGATACACCCCGAAGCAGTCCTGGGGTTTGACCGGGTCCGGCGCCTTCTCAAGGCGGAAACCTCTACAGAAAAGGCAGGTGACCGGGCAGATAATTTGCGTTCTTTCCAAGCTCCTGAAACCTTCCGAAAAACACAGGATTTAATTCTTGAAATGCGGGATCTCATTGCCCTGGATACAGCCATTCCCCTCTCCGGTTTTAGTGACCAGACACGTATTTTTAAACGTGCAGCTGTCCAGGGAACCGCTTTATCGGGTGAAGAGCTTTTTACATTGGGTTCTATTCTTCAAACAAGTCGGAAAATCCGGGAATATTTCAAAAACCGGCCTGAAAAGTATCCCCTGTTACGTAAACGGGTCCTGGATCCTACGGTTGATTTACACCCACTAGAACAGGATATACTCTCTGTTCTCGATGAAAGTGGGGCCGTTGTCGATCACGCATCACCAGAGCTGCATGCCATCCGGAAAAAGATCAGCCGGCTGAATCAACGGATTTTCCAGGAAATACAGAAAATTTCGGCAAAACTGGTAGAAGATCAGGTGGCCGTCAGCGATCAGGTCTCATTTCGAAATGGCCGTCATGTAATTCCCGTCAGGGCCAGCCGGAAACATCAAATTGAAGGCATTATCCACGATCAGAGTCAGACAGGGCAAACTTTTTATGTTGAACCCTTAACCATTGTGGTGATGAATAACGATTTACGGGAAGCCCAGCTAGCTGAAAAAGAAGAGATACACCGGATTTTACAGGCACTGACAGACCGGGTACGGGAGCATCTTGGGGATTTTCAGGTTGCGACAAATATGCTGGAAGATTTGGATTTTATCCATGCCGCCGGAAAGATTGCAGTCCGATATGCATGTGATAAGCCCTCGGAAGAAACGGATACTTTTCGTATTGTCAACGGACGGAATCTGGAGCTGGCAGTTCAGCGGGATGTGGTTCCTCTCACATTTTCCCTTGAAAAAGGGAAACGGGGTATTATCATTACCGGTCCAAATGCGGGAGGGAAAACCGTTACCCTGAAAACGGTGGGACTTCTTGCCCTTATGAACCAGGCAGGATTACTGATCCCGGCCGATGCTTCCAGTACCCTGCCAATCTTTGACCGGATTTTTGTGGATATTGGTGACGAACAATCGATTGAAGGGGATCTTTCCACCTTCAGTTCCCATATTCTTCGCATCCGGACCATTCTTGAGCAGGCAACTCATGAAAGCCTGGTCCTGATTGATGAACTGGGCACGGGAACAGATCCCGATGAAGGCGCGGCCCTGGCGGAAGGCATTCTGAGGGAGCTCATGCACCGGGGCACCATGACCTTTGCCACAACACACCATAGCGCCCTGAAAACCCTGGCTTTTGAGATTGATGACCTGGAAAACGGCAGCATGATGTTTGATGATAAATCTCTTTCTCCCACCTATGAATTCCGCTTAGGTATTCCCGGGAGTAGTTATGCCATCGAAATTGCACGGCGCTACCATCTGGATCCCCGGGTCATTGAAACCGCTGTAATGCGGGTGGGGAAAAGCCGTGAAAAGCTGGAACGGCTGATCCAGGATCTTCAACGAAAAATTTTCCGCTATGATACGTTGCTGAAGGATATCCGGAAACGGGAAGAACATCTGAAACAAGATACAGAACATATTCAGGAAAAATTGAAGACTATTGATACCAAATATAAAAAAGCCGAACGGGAGGCCCTGAAACGGGCAGAGCTCATTATTACCGATTTGCAAAAAGAACTGGAAAGTACTATCCGGGAAATCCGCGAAACCGGAGCAGAATCGGCTGCGATTCACAAGGCAAAACAAACCTTTACCGAGGTAAAGGCAAAAGTTCAGATCCGGCAGGAAAAGACGGCAGATCCTCAAAAATCCATCCTGAAAATGAATGCCTTGAATGTTGGAGATGAAGTGTGGATTCGCTCACTGGAGCAAAATGGCAGAATTGTGGAAATCAATCCCCGGAAACACCGCGTCTGGGTGGATGTGGATGGTTCAAGAATGCGACTGGACCTGTCATGGCTTGACAAAGCCCGGAAATCAACTCAAAGGGTGGAAACTCATGTAGAAAGAAGCGGTGATATTGTATCGCACAGGATTGATTTGAGGGGATTCCGGACAGAAGAGGCCCTGAGCAGTCTGGACCGCTTTATCGACAGGGCTGTGGTCAGCCGCCTTTCCCAGGTGGAAGTTCTCCATGGGACGGGTTATGGCATCCTGAAAAAATTTATTGAAGAATTTCTGACAAAAGACCGACGGGTCCTCTCTTTCGAAGAAGCTCCCTGGGATCAGGGTGGTGCCGGTATAACCCTTGTAAAATTGAATATTTAACGGCAGGATATGATGGGACGCATCCCGGAACATGTGATTGAACAGATAAAAGAATCCAATGATATTGTGGATGTCGTATCCTCTTATATCTCCCTTACCCGGAAAGGGCAGAATTACTGGGCCCGCTGTCCCTTTCACCAGGAAAAAACGGCGTCCTTCAGCGTGAGCCCATCCAAACAGATTTATCATTGTTTTGGTTGCGGAGCCGGCGGAAATGTGATCAATTTTGTCATGAATTACGAAAAGATCACGTTTCCCGAAGCCCTTCACGCACTGGCAGACCGGGCGGGTATTAGTCTTGAAGAATATACCTATCAACCTTCGGAAGAAGAAAAAAGTATCAGTTCACGTCTTTACGAACTACACCGCCTGGCCATCGATGTATATAGAAAAGCCTTGAAATCTCCTGAAGGAAAAGCAGCCCGGGAGTATTTGATCAAACGGGGATTGGATGAACAGACACTGAGTACCTTTGAAATCGGGTTTGCTCCCGATGCTTGGGATACTTTGTTGAAAACAGCATTAAAGAAAAAATTTGATGAAAACCTGCTCATATCGTCAGGACTTGTGACCGAATCGGAGCGAAAGAAAAAATATGATCGTTTCCGAAACCGGATCATGTTTCCTGTTTTTGATCCCCGGGGGAATCCCGTTGGTTTCGGTGGACGGGTTTTGGCCGGTGATGACCAGGGTGCAAAATATCTCAATTCCCCCGAAACTCCGGTGTATCATAAAAGCCGGATTTTGTACGGACTTCATAAATCCCGGGATGCCATACGGAAAGCTGATACCGTTTTGATCGTGGAAGGATATATGGATCTGCTCCAGTTGTGGCAGAACGGTTTTACAAATATCATTGCCGGTTCAGGAACCGCTTTTACTCCTGATCATGCCCGGATGATCAAAAGATTTGCTTCCAAAGCCGTTTTATGTTACGATGGTGACGAAGCAGGACAAAAAGCTGCCGTTAAAACAGGCCTTATTCTCGCACCCCAGGGGATATCCTGCCGGGTAGTAAGGCTGCCGGAAAAGGAAGACCCCGATAGTTTTATCCGCCAAGCAGGTCCGGAAGCGTTTCAGATGAAAATCAGTGAAGCACCAGATTTTATGTCCTACATTGAGTCTTTGATCACACCATTGCGCCTTTCGGCAGCCAGACGGGCTGATGCTGTCAGGCGGATCCTGGATCAGTTGGGGCCCTTTGTCGATCCCGTAATGGAAGAGATGTTCCTCGGCGATTTAGGCCGTGTTTTTGGGACGGATATGGTCGTGTTGAAACAGCAACTGAATCGTACCGGTTTCAGGGAGAAAGAGGATGCAGGATATGTGGAACCTGTAAAGAAAGAGAAACACTTTGCAAACAAGTCTGAAGCAGCCCAATACCAGCTTATCCAACTGCTTGTGAATAACTCCTCCACATCCATCCGGTCTGCTGCTCTCCGGGTCCTGAAGGAGGATCTTTTCACCCATGCCTTTCTCAAAAAGGTCTACCAACAGATTCAGGCGGTTTTGCGCAAGCAGGTTCAAATCTCCCCGTCTTCCCTGGCGGAATCTGTAACAGATGAAACTGTTAAGCGCTTTATTTTTCGTCTGATTATGGAAGGAAATCCTTTTAAGGAACCCCAAAAAACATTTCTGGATTGTCTGGCACGTCTGGGCGAACAAAAAATCCGGGATCAACTGAACCTGATCGGAGAAAAACTTCGGGAAGCCGACAAAAAAGGAGAATTTCCAGGTGCTTTGCTGAAAGAAAAGCAAACCTTATTAAAAAAACTGAAATCCTTTCAGGATACCCTGACGGCAGACATTTTTCACGAAGAGGATGAATAAAGATCCTGTGGTCTTATTTTGTCGTCATGATATATTCACCCTGCCAGTGATCAGGCGGCGGGGTAATTTTAAAATCGCGGCAGCGCTGAATAAAACGTTCTGAGGGCGGATCGCCCGGGACAAATTCAAGGGCTATCCGGAAAGCATCGATGGCATCATCCCATTTCTGATTCCAGTAGAGATTTAATCCCTTTTCATACCATTCCATGAGCTTCCGTTCCGCTTCTGTGGCTTCTCCTTTTTTTGCCATCAGATTATATACGGTAATGGGCCTGGCTTTTCCTTTGACAATCAGACGGTCCAGCATCCTGGCTTCTATGAAGGGCTTTGCCAGATTGTATGTACTTTCTCCAATCATCAGGTAGGTGCCATACTGTTTGTTGGCCCCTTCAAATCGGGAGGCGGCATTAACAGCATCCCCCATCACGGTATATTGAAAACGTTGTTCAGATCCCATGTTGCCGGCACTGACCAGCCCGGAATTAATGCCCATGCGGACATAGATTTCCACGCCATATTCCTTTTTTAATTCAGGCCGTAGTTCAGATATCTTTTTCTGCTGCTCCAGAGCGGCCCAACAGGCTTTCCGGGCATGTTCGTTGTCTTCAACAGGGACACCGAAATCACACATAATGGCGTCGCCTTCGTACTTATCTACGTATCCGTCATAACTCATGAGGATTTGTGTCATAGGAGAAAGATATTTGTTCAATAACATGGCCAGATCTTCCGGATTCAGACTCTCGGAAATGGTCGTGAAACTTTGAACATCAGAGAAAAATATGGTGGCTTCCCGTTTTTCTCCCGTCAGGGTAAAAGCGTCCGGATGATCTTCAAGATATTTTAAGATCTTGGGGGATATATAGGTGGAAAACATTCCTCGGATTTTTTTCTTTTCACGCTGCTCTAAGATGAATTCATACAACATGTCAAAAGCATAGGAAAGGAAAACGGTCAGGATGGGAATAGAAAGCTCGATGATTATCCGGTTTTCGTTGAAAAGAGAAAAGGATAGATAGGTATAGGCCAGGATTAAAAGGGAGATGATGATGATCCCCCATACGGGCCCCAGGGTGATGGTAATAATCAGCGCAAGAACACTTAAAACCAATACAATGATATTATTCACCCATTTATCGGGTTTAATCAGATAATTTTCATCCAGGACCGTTTGCATGGCATGGGCATGGGTTTCTACACCGGCCATAAGGTTGGTCATTCCCTTATAATTGTAAAAAGGGGTGAATTTGGTGTCAAAGTGTTCTTCCAGAGCATCTCCGATAAGTACAATCTTATCTTTAAAGGGAGAATCTTCCCCGGTTGGATTCAAAATGGAGAGAAGTTCCTTGGGATAGACCGATTTGTCGCCTTTCCACAATTCCATGTAATCTGTGTCATAATCTCCTCTGAGATCTGTTTCCGCATCATCCAGGACAGATGACAAAGAGTAAGTACTAAAGGTTTTGGCCGGCCCGTAATAATTGATCATAAAGCTGTTTCCATTGTTATGGCGGATGCGCAAAGGACCGTACTCAATAAAATTCATATCCTCTGAAAAGGCCATTTTCACAGAATCGTGAATACCCAAATACTCTTTAATGGCTTTCATGCCCAGAAAAAGATAGTACTTATCCTTGAGGGGATAAAAAATAGAATAATTCCGGGTATACTGATCAATATCCTTCAATTCACCGATAAGTCCCGTTGTCAAGCAGGCATCGTAAAAAAGATTCACCGGCTCAGTAATATACTGGATGACATGTCCCCGGACAATTTCCTGGTTCAGCTTACTGGGAAGGATCACATTGCCGGCATATTTAATGGCTTCAGCAAATAGAGTATCACTACGAAGGTCATTGATATCATGGGTGTCAAACTGAAAGTCAAAGACGATGAGCTTTGCACCGGCATCCTTGAGGTTCCGGACGACCTTCCCCCACATTTTTCGGGGATAGGGAAAGCGATATGGGATGGATTCCCAGGATTCCTGATCCAGTGCAACGACGACGATGGGACTCCTTTCCCGGATATCTTCTATCGGGCCGCGCCGCTTGAACCGGTAATCAATGGATTTCAGTTCAACAGTCTCTATCATGCCGGTTTCGCGGATTAAAATGGTCAGCAACAAGACAATGACCCCGATAATTGTACCAGCTAGGATGTTTTGCCATGTTTTTTGTTTGATCTTCATCAGAATTGGTAAGTGTATTTCGTATAAAACCGAGTGCTGGTTCCTGTTGTCCCGGATTGATTCAGTTTATTAATGTGCAGGTTTAGAAACAAATCATTTTCGAAGATTTTTATACGTAGTTCAGGTGAAACCTGGTACTGGTCAAAAGCCACATCTCCCGAGGCATGAGTCCACTTTATTTCAAAAGCTCCGAAGAGTTTGTTTTCCCACAATGATTTTTCAATTTTTCCGGCAAAGGTCTGGTATGTAAAATCGGATGTATGACTGATTTTATTATCCATCAAACTCCAGGAAAGAGTCTGGGACAGAGTGGATGACCACCGGGTCAGAGCGGAGGCAGACCAGAGGTTTAGGGAATAGTCGGGACTGATATAGCCTGGTGGTCTGTTGGGGATTTTATCCTTCCGAAATGTGCGGATATAGTTGATTGTCAGATCTGTGGGAATTCCAACGGTTTTCAAGGGTTGGGTCAGGGTAAACATCTGATACAGGTTTTCATTTCGTATCCGTTGGTCGGTTACTGCAAATGTAAGCAATTCGCTGAGGGTATCCGCGGCGGTATTCAGGTCGTTTTCCCTAAGATAGTATCTGAAAGACATGGACACGGTGGGTAGTTCCTGTCCCGGCATGACAGATATTGCCGCAGATAAGGAGTTGGTATTGGTCACATACTCTTTCTGTTCCCCCAACAGATTATCATGCTGGCTGCTGTACCGGAGAGTTACGATTAGCCTGTTCCGGAACAGACGAATTCGGTCCCCGATTTCTGACAAGTGTATATCGGTCTGTAAGCCCGGGTAAGCAAGAGATGAAAATTCAGGCGCAATATGTTTAAACGTCCATGTAACCAGGTTATTGTAATAATTCAGGCGCAAGGTTGTCCAGTAAGCCAGAGAAGGATAGTCCATGATTTTATAAGGTTGCAGCCTGAATCCTGTCAGGTCTTCACTCACTTTGGCCGGTATGGGAAGGGTTGTGTTTTCGTTGATGATAAAGAAACGAGACAGCCGGTCAGGACTCAGGAAATCCGGGAGTTTGTCTGAAACACTGATGATTTCGTCACCGATAGTGATGGAATCATGCACGCCTCCCCGGATGTTCCGGTTTGTCATGCTCAGGGCTAGATTGTGGGACCATACCAGGCGCTGATTATCCAGGCTCAGGATGATACTGTTATCAAAAACCAGATTGTCCACCGGTGAATTTCCCTGGAAAACATACGAATCGGTCTCCGGGTTATAATCTTCAATATTCAGGGCCGGATCAAGGCTGGCGGTATCATCCCGGGCATGCATGAGGGTCATTTTCCAATTCAGAAAGGATCCAAAGCGGAGTTCAGGTTGAATGACCTGGATATCCCGGGCATAGGTAAAGGAGGAAATAGTCCAGGTGTGCGAGCTGCTGTCAAGCTCTGCCCGGTTCAGAACCTCCCGGAGCAGTTCCCCCCTGAGATATGTCAGGTTCAGAAAATTCAGTTTTAGCCGGATCATGGCACCGTTGACCCGGTTTCCGTAAAGGGTAAGACGGGAGAGTTCCGGATAAAAGGTTCCCAATTCAAGATCCGTATAGGATGTCCGGGCATAAGCATTAAAAGAATTTCTGGCCTGATAGTGGGAGGATTCATTGGAAGCCCACAATCCTGAAGATCCCAGTGTAATGCCCTGAATGCTTCCAGTGATCCTGCCGGTGAACCGGAGGAGATTGTTGGGTTCTCCATCCACATTTTCCCAGCGAAATTCGGTCCCCACCTGGCCACTTAGCGAACGGTCTATACGTTGCATAGATTCCTGGGCACTGATGAGTGTAAATGTCCAGGTTTCAGGATTGAAATAGGTACCATAATGGTTTTTGGCATGGAGTGTTACCGTGTACATCCCGGGTTCAAGGGTTCCCGACGGCAGGGTGAGTGTGATAATATCCGGAGATTTTTCCAGGTAGGAAGAATAATCGTGACCGTTTAGTTCCAGACGGATGCTGGATACATCAATATCCGGCATGTTAAAAAGTGAGACGGCGACCACAAAATCACTGCTTTCAATGGTTTTGCCTGGTTCCGGGGCAAGGATAATGTATTCTGCTGGAATACTACCCTCTTCCGACATGGACGAGCTTTCTGTAACAGAGACTTCACCGGTTTCCATATCCCGTATGATTAGGGGATCATCAAAGGGATTGTCAACCGGTGTACTGATTACACCCCCATGGGATAATTCAGCCAGGATAAAATATTCCATGTCCCCGCCGGATAAAGCATTGCCGGGCACGGTTGCTGTCCATTCGATCCCGTTGTATTTCATGGAATATTGGTGATATGACCGGTTTCCGGTGGGACGAATAAACAAATTCATCGCTTTGACATGGGAGATATTCCCGGAAAATAAACATTGAAAAGTCAACGTTTCACCCGGTATATATTCTCTGACTGGAATATGGACAAGAGTACCTGTTTGAGCTGAAAGGAGGCAGGGTATCCATAGGAGGAACAGGGTCCGAAAGAGGCGTTTTTTCATTACCGATATTCTATGATGATATTTTTTGATTCTCCCCGGGGATTTTGAAACTGGATTTTCAGTTGATGTAATTCTTTTTCATCCACCACGATATCTTCGGGGATATCATTCGGGTTGGTTACCTGAATATTCACATTACCGTTTGGAAGAGATAATCCTGTTTGATTAGGGCCAACAGACACCGTATAACCAGTGATCTGGTTCATCAATTCCACGAGTCCACTCAGGCCGATAATTTTATCACCCAGCCTGGGATCGGATAAAATCCAGAAATCGGTTCCTTTCACCGAAGCGACGGAAGTCGGCGTGGATATTTTAAATTCCCCGCGGCGCTGATCGGAAATTTCAGCCTTCAATTCGCCGAAATTCATGGAAAGATCCTTGTTGAGCTGGTTACGAATCTTTTCTCCCCGGATTTCGAGATCGCAGTTTTCAAGGAGTTTCACCTGGCTTTTATCATCGAGAAAGATCAGGGCGACAAAAGACTCTTTTCCTGTTTTGATGACATCTCCGTTTTCCAGGATTGTACCGGCCTTTGCCGTGTTTTTAAACGCTGTTTCATCTTCATGGCGGAAAGTCACCTCTCCCCGTGTTTTTGCCACCATGGCGAGTTTTTGATTATCGGCATTGGCAGGGATAGCCGTAAAGATCAGTGTCATCACAAGAATGGCTTGTAAATATTTCATGGCGACCTCGTTATTCCACAAACACATTTTGTATCGTGTAGGATCCGTTCTGGATGCCGTTGACGATAGTTCGGAGCTCTTCAACCGTAATGGGGCGGCCGTTCACACTCATCATGCCGGACAGCTGGTAACCGCTTAACTGACCGGCTTTCAAGGTTTCAAACTGGTCTTCACCCACCAGCTCCTTTAGCAGTTCTTCTACGGGATTGATTATATGCCGGGCCGTTTCCTTCGAAGAGGGATCTTCAAGAAAAAATCCGAAGATTTCACTTTTCATATTTTGAATCCCACCTGAAGTTTCAAAGGTTTTTTCAACCTGCCACACGTAATATTTCCCAAATTCCAGATCCCGGCCGGCCAAAGCCGGGTCATAATTTAAGACGGTGATATTATTTCCCACGTCATAAAAATCCCCGTCATCGGGAAATGGCAGAATCGCCTCATCCATCATGGCATCATAGGGGCTGGCATGGATGCCGGGGACATACTCGCAGATGCGGATCGCATAGTTGCAGGATGCACAGGCTTCGCTTTCCCACTGGAACATGGGAAAGCGGTTGAACTGACTTTCAAAGTCCCGAAGTCCGTGAACTAGATTCCCGGGGCCGATGAGTTCCAGGGATGTAGGGGATACAATCTGTATATTTTTAGAGATTTCTGATACCTGGCCGCTTCCTTCATTGACAATGCGGACCAGAAAAGAATAAGTCCCTGCAGGAAGTTGTCCGGTAGATAAAATGGAGTTGGATAAGCGGGACATAGCCGTATTGTCCACATCTGCCTGTCCGCCGTTCAGATCCACATAGGGGCTCCCGGTATTCACCTGGGCAGGACAATCATAGGGAATGAAAAAATTGGAGATATTGGAAGAAATAATCTGGTTGGATATGCGGCATGGACCTGCGATGGTAAATGGATTTAAAACAATGGTGACAATAGGCTGAAAATTGGTCCAGCCCAAAGCCCTGATACGGGCTTTAAAATAAAATTCCAGGCTGATCTGGACCGGTTCGGGAAATATACAGGGATAATTCTTGTTTCCGATGTAGTATTCAAAAATCAATGGATTCCCCTGTGGGTTTTCCAAATTGAAATCAGAGAGGTAGAATACAACGATATCTTCATTGAAAAATTCTTCGGAAATTTCAATGGGAACCGCTCCTGGAAGTCCGGTAGTGGCCATTAAAAAGGCAAAAAAACACAAAAGACCACGTTTCATGTCAGGCTCCTCTATATTTATGGTGTTTAAGGTAAGTTAGGTAATCTCCCTGCGGGTTGTTGTGATAAATATCATCCCGCCTCATTAAATATAGAGGGGTCTGGTAATTAAGTCAAATATATATAGCTAATAATTTAAATTAAAAATAAAAGCCTTCTTCTGAAGAAGGCTTCGTAGATGGAGTATCCCGTAGGGGAGTCGAACCCCTGTTGCAGGAATGAAAGTCCTGAGTCCTGACCACTAGACGAACGGGACGTATCTCAAATAGCCAGCAAGTTTAAGAGGATATAGAATATAGTGCAAGAAAAAAATCCGCAACAGGTAGGGGCAGGTTGGAAACGTTCGGGATAAAAGATGCAATTGCAAGTGTTGTATTTCTAGAGGAAACTCATTATCTTAAAACAATGAACAGGAGGGAACAGTTCATGACTTATCAATTGGAATATATTGAAACAATTCCGGCATTGTTTGCAGAAGCTCAGAAGCACAACGCCGGGATGGTGGCGTTTTACACCAAAAAAGAGGGTCAGTGGCAGGGAATTACGTATGCCGAATTTCGGGATGTTACAGAAAATATTGCCATGGGTATGGAGGCGTTGGGACTAAAATCGGGTGACCGGATTGCTATTCAATCTGAAAACCGGCCAGAGTGGGTCATAACTGATTTTGCCTGTGCTCATTTTGGTATTGTTAGTGCTACTATTTATCCAACCCTGATGGAAAAACAGGTAGAATACATCCTAAAAGATTCAGGCGCCAAAGCCGTTTTCGCCTCTTCCAAAGAGGATGTAAAAAAAGTGCTGGCCGTCCGGGAAAATTTGCCGGATTTACAGTATATCATTGTATTTGATCCTTTTGAAACCGATGATCCCATGATCTTATCTTTTGGGGAATTGGCGGAAAAAGGCAAAGCCTATAAGGCAAATGTGGATTTTACCCTTGAAAGCCGGGGTGCCCAGCGGAAAAAAGATGATTTGTGGACAATCATATATACCAGCGGTACCACAGGCATGCCCAAGGGTGTGATGCTATCGCAATTCAATATTTCCACCAATGTTCAGGCAGCCCAGGAAACACTGCATTTCAAAAGCGGATGTCGCTGGCTCTCTTTTCTGCCCCTGAGTCACAGCCTCGAACGGGTGGGTATTCACATGTCTTTCTGGATCGGGTCAACCACTTATTTTGCCGAAGGAATTCTGAAAGTCCCGGATAACCTCAAAGAGGCCAAACCTCACTACCTGGTTAGTGTTCCCCGTTTATATGAAAAGATTTATGCCAAGGTTCTGGATGACATCGGTCAGGCTTCTCCCTTGAAACAGAAGATTTTTTTCTGGGCCAAGAATGTGGGGAGTGTTGCGGCACGGGATTTCATCCAGAAAGACAAAGAACCGTCCGGTTTGATCGGTTTCAAATACCGTCTGGCCAATAAACTGGTTTTGTCCAAGGTTATGGATGCATTTGGAGGGCATTTTATCTTCGGTATTTCCGGCGGAGCACCCCTGCCTCAGGTGGTGGGTGAATTTTTTGCGTCCGCTGGCATTGTGATCCTGGAAGGGTTCGGTCTGACCGAAACCACCCCGGTAACCAATGTAAATCCCCGGGATAATATTAAGTTCGGGAAAGTGGGACCCACACTGCCAGATGTTGAAATGAAAATCGCTGATGACGGGGAAATACTTTTCAAAGGTCCCAATATCATGCAGGGATACTGGAATAATGAAGAAGCCACAAAAGAAGTTATCGATGAAGATGGATGGTTTCATTCCGGTGATATCGGGACAGTCGATGAAGAAGGTTTTCTCCAGATTACAGATCGTAAAAAGAATATCATTGTCACATCAGGCGGCAAGAATATTGCACCTTTCCAGATTGAAAACGCGCTGTGCAAATCTCGGTATATCGAAGAGATCGTAGTGATTGGAGACCGGCGTAATTTTCTGACAGCTGCCGTTATTCCGGCTCAGGAAGCCGTAGAGCTATGGGCTAAAGACAGTGGGATTAACTACTCATCCTGGGATGAACTCCGGAATAAACCGGAAGTATACACACTGATTGATCATGAAATCCAGCACCTGCAGGAAGAATTTGCCCGGTATGAAAAGGTGAAGAAGTTTTTTATTCCTCCCAAACCCTTTACCATTGAAGGAGGAGAACTGACACCGAGTATGAAAATCAAACGTAAAGTTGTGGAAGAAAAATACAAGAAGGAAATCGATGCCCTGTATTCAGCCTGAGCCTCTTGCGGGAACCTGAGAATCAGGCCGGCATCCTTATCCTTTATACATATATCTGAACAGGAGGGAACAATGACAAACGAACGTAATAAGCCGATGGTTATCCCTGATTTTTTTAATGAAACCCTGAGCCGGAATCCGGACAGGAATGTCTTCTATGAAAATAAGGGAGGAAAGTGGGTCTCTATGACCTATCGCGAAGCGGCAGACCGCATTGAGTTGATTGCCTTTGGACTCAGGCGGTTGGGACTCACAAAGGGAGACCGCGTGGCCATTCAATCGGAAAACCGCTCTGAGTGGACTCTTACCGATTATGCCTGCGCCCATTTTGGGTATGTTAGTGTGGCCGTTTATCCCACACTTCTGGAACCCCAGATCCAGTTTATTCTCCAGGATTCCGAAACCAGTGCCGCGATCGTTTCCACCCGGGAACAAGCGGAAAAAATTATCTCTATTAAAAAATCTCTGCCCTCTTTGAAAACTATGGTGGTGATGGACGATGAATCCTTTGATGAAAAATGGATTTTTACCTTTCGTGAGCTGCTGGATATGGGCCGGGAACAGAAAAAGGAATCCGGCACAACCTTGGTTGACGAAGGGAAAAAAATCATGAAGGATGATTTGTGGACCCTGATTTATACATCCGGGACCACGGGAAATCCCAAAGGTGTGATGCTTACCCATTACAATCTGGTGTCGGATGTGATATCCACCTTTGATATCGTAAAATTTGAACGGGGGAGCCGCTGGCTTTCTTTTTTGCCGCTCAGCCACAGTTTTGAACGTGCAGCTTCTCATCTTACCTTCTGGCTTGGATCGGAAATCTATATTGCCGAAGATTTTCTGAAAGTCCCAGAGTATCTTAAAATCGCACGTCCACACTATTTGATTAGTGTACCACGCCTGTATGAAAAGATCTTTGCCGGAATCACCAATCAGATTCATGATGCGTCAGCCACAAAACAGAAAATTTTCAATTGGGCCAGCCATGTCGGTCGTGAAGTGGCTTCAAAGTATTTGGTGAAGGGGAAAAACCCTTCCGGAATCCTGGGAATTCAATATGGAATTGCCAAAAAACTGGTTTTTAAGAAAATTCAGGACGCCTTTGGCGGAGAACTTCGTTTCTGCGTTTCAGGCGGCGCACCACTGCCCAAAGAAATCGGCGAATTTTTTGCCGCCGCCGGAATTATCATTCTGGAAGGTTTTGGCCTGACCGAAACGTCTCCGGTGACCAATGTAAACCCTCTTCATGATATCCGCTTTGGTAAAGTCGGTCCAACCATTCCATGCTGTGAAATGCGCATTGCCGATGACGGTGAAATTCTTTTTAAAGGCAGCAATGTTATGAAAGGATACTGGAATAATCCGGAAACCACAGCGGAAGTTATTGATGAAGATGGCTGGTTCCATACCGGAGATATCGGCATGGTGGATGAAGATGGTTTTCTGAAAATCACCGACCGAAAAAAGAATCTGATTGTGACCTCCGGTGGCAAAAATATTGCGCCGGCAAATATAGAAAATCTTTTGGGTCAGTCTCCCTATATTGATCAGATTGTCGTGATCGGAGACCGGCGGAATTATCTGGTAGCTTTGATTGTCCCGGATAAAGATGTGATTGAAAAATGGGCACATGAAAAAGGATTCGACAAACCCTATGAAGAAATTTTGAAGAAAAAGGAACTCAAAGATCTGATCGGTGAAGATATCGCCACACGCCAGACCTCCCTGCCCCGCTATGAACAGATTAAGAAATTCCTTCTTATTCCCAACGCCTTTACCATTTTAAGCGGTGAATTAACACCCAGCCTGAAAATCAAACGGAAAGTGGTGGAAGAACGGTACAAAAAAGAAATTGAAAGTCTTTACAAAGAGAACAATATGAACGGACTAAAGTAGTCATTGTACTACATATAAAACATCAAAAAGCATCCGCAATTGGATGCTTTTTTTGTGAGTACTATTCAAATAACTGAATATTACCACCGGTATGGATAAACAAGACCCCTTCACCCGGGGAGATGACACCTTTGGTGCAATAGTCAAGAAGCCCTGAAGCTCCTTTTCCTGTATAAACGGTATCCAGAAAGATTCCTTCCCGGGAAGCAAAGGTTTGAATGGCTTTCCGGCATGCCGGGGTGGGTATGCCATATCCTTCGCCGATATAGGCACCGTCCGTATGAACCAGATCCATATCTACAGACACATCCATCAAGGCTCCGGCCTGCGAAGCAAGGGTGAAAACATTTTTTGCCAGTTCTTTTTCAGGGACATCCACACTGATGCCGGTAATCCGGCCGTCCCAGCCGCTTATAGCCTGACCCAATACCAGTCCGGCCTGGGTTCCGGCCGATGAAGAGGCATGGATAATATGACGGATAGGGATATTTGATTGTTTAATATCCCGGAGGATTTCATCAAAACCAGCGGCATATCCCAGGGTGCCGATGGGTGTGGAGCCGCCAGGCGGCATAAAATAAACCTTTCTTCCACGGGCTGTCAGTTCGTGGTACAGCTCCCGTGCCCGGTTTTCACGCTCAGAACGGGGGACATGGTATATTGTGGCATTCAACAGATGATCTATCAGAAGATTTCCTGTGGGATGATCCGGTTTTTCACCACTCAGAACGAGAAACACATCCAACCCATAGCGGCTTCCCACGGCAGAGAGTATGCGACAGAAGTTGGACTGGTTGGCCCCAATCCCAATGAGGCTGTCACACCCTTTTTGCATGGCATCGGCCATCAGGAAATCGAATTTCCGTGTTTTATTTCCACCAAATCCAAAACCGGTCAGGTCATCCCGCTTGATCCATAGTTCACATCCGGTTTCATCCGATAGCCGGTCCAGCCGATGGCATGGTGTAGGCAGCAGACTGATTTTAACCCTTGGAAAGGGGGCGAGTTTCTTCTGAATGATGCTCATATTCACCCTTTATTTTTTCAATAATCTATGTATTTTCCGGCAGAAATCACAAAGGGGGTTTTGATGGCGAAAGAGGTTGCCTGGATTACCGGTGCCACAAGTGGAATCGGCGCTGCGTTTGCAGAATATTTTGCTTCCCGGGGATACAATCTGGCGCTGACCGGACGCCGGGAACCCCAATTAAAGGAAATTGCCGGGATGCTAAAGGCAAAATATGGATGTCAATCCCGCCTTTTTCTGGGTGATCTGGCAGACGAATCGATTGTTTCCGGTATTGAAAAGGCTCTTCGGAAAGATACAAATGCCCGGGTCTTAGTCAATAATGCAGGATTTGCGTCATACGGTGGTTTTTATGAAAGTGACCTTTCAATCCACCGACGCATGTTGTCAGTCCATTGCGATGTCACAATCAGACTGACTCACGCCGCCCTGACCCCCATGCTTGCCGCGAAAAAGGGAACCATTATCAATGTGGCGTCTCTGGCCGGTTTTTTTCCCTATCCCAACCATACCATGTATTCAGCCACGAAGACTTTTATAATCAATTTTTCTGAATCCCTGGGGATCCGATACCGGCAGGATGGGGTGAAATTCATGGCTCTTTGTCCGGGAATGACCATGACTGATTTCCATACCCGTATGGGACTGGATGCAGATAAGGTGTATAAAAAATCGGGATTGGAAAAAGCTTTGACAGCTCAGGAAGTGGTTCAAAAAGCGGCCCGCTGCCTTGAGAAAGGAAAACTTGTATGCATTCCCGGCTGGAATAACCGGCTTTTGAAATCGGGGTCACGCCTTGTGCCCCGGAAAATCTTATACAAAATTATGCGGAACTGGATCGAAAAACGCCGGAATCATCCAGATTTTAAAAAACAGCATTAAAGAAATTTCCGAAATGACCTGATATCAAAAACCGATCCAAGGAAATGTGACATGACTACACTGGATGCCTGGATCATTGTAATCTATTTGATCGGTATTGTTTTACTGGGAATTTTTATTTCAAAAAAAGCCGGGAAGGATCTGAAAAACTATTTTCTCAGTGGAAACCGGGTCCCCTGGTACTGGCTCAGTGTGTCAAATGCTTCCTCTATGTTTGATATCACAGGAACCATGTGGGTGGTGTATGTGATGGTTGTGTATGGGATGAAAGGCATCCTTCTTCAGTGGCAGTGGCCTATTTTTAACCAGATTTTTATGATGGTATACCTGGCGGTCTGGATCCGACGAAGCAATGCCCTGACGGGAGCGGAATGGATGGATACCCGTTTCAGCCGCCGGGGAGGTGAATTTGCCCGCCTGTCAGTCACGCTGTTTGCCTTCATCTCCGTCATCGGTTTTTTAACGTATGCCTTTCAGGGAATCGGCAAATTTGCTGCAACCTTTCTCCCCTGGGATTTCAGTCCGGATACCTATGCAATTCTCTTTATGAGCGTGACGGCTATATACGTGATCGCTGGGGGAATGTACAGCGTGGTTTTTACCGATGTGATTCAGTTTTTTCTTCTGGGGGCGGCTGGCATTGCTCTGGGGATTATCGCTATGCACCGGATTAATCCCGGAGAAATTGCCCAACTTGTTCCTCAGGGATGGGATACTCTCCGCTTCGGTGCCCGCTTGGGAATAGATTGGAGCGAATCCCTGCCTTCAGCCCAGCAGCGTATCATGACGGATGGGTGGGAATTTTTCAGCATCATACTGATGGGACTTTTGTTCAAAGGATTTCTGGTAAGCAGTGCCGGGCCGTCTCCCGGGTATGATATGCAGCGTGTTCTGGCGACCCGGAATCCCAGGGAAAGTGCTCTCATGAGCGGGATGGTGACGGTTTCACTGATCCCGCGCTGGATTATGATTGCTGGGATTACACTGATGGCTGTTAAATTTTTTATTCCCGAAATGGTGACCATGGGTACCGATGTGGATTATGAGCAGATTTTACCCTTTGTAATCCGCCATTTTCTTCCGGCAGGACTCATGGGTATAATTCTGGCCGGCCTTCTGGCAGGGTTTATGTCCACTTTTGACAGCACGGTGAACAGTGGTGCCGCCTATCTGGTAAATGATGTCTATAAACGCTATATCAATCCTAAAGCATCTGATCAAAAACTGGTTTACATATCCTATGGTGCGTCACTCCTACTGGTATTACTGGGAATTGTGTTTGGACTCATGGCCGAATCCATTAATGAAGCCATGATGTGGATTGTCTCCGGACTGTGGGGAGGGTATGCCGCCCCGAATATGTTGAAATGGTACTGGTGGCGTATGAATGGTTTCGGCTTTTTTTGGGGGATGGCAAGTGGTATGGCCGCTGCCCTGTGCTTGCCTCTCCTGATTCCCGGTCTTCATCCCCTGGTGACTTTTCCTATTGTTTTCGGACTCTCCCTGGCCGGAACCATTGCCGGGAGCTTGCTGACGCCGAAAGAACCGGATGAAATTTTATGTAACTTTTACCGGACCGTGAGACCCTGGGGTTTCTGGAAACCTGTGAAAGAAAAAGTCCAATTGGAAACACCCGGGCTGAAACCTTCTTCTTTTAGGCGGGACATGATGAGTATCTGTATCGGAATTGTGTGGCAATTAAGCCTTGCGGCCGTGCCTGTTTATCTGGTGATGAAATATTGGGGACCCATGCTGATATGGTTTGTGGTTGCCTTGATGACGACGGGTCTGCTTAAAGTGGTTTGGTATGATAAACTGGAAAAAAATTCTTCCGGAATTTAGGTTTTTCTTGTCACGCTTTGAATCTTTCGGGCTTTCTCCAACAGTGCGTCTTTGTTTTTGATAAGCCAGTCTTTGGCGGCTTCATACTCGTTTGGGATTTCTCCATCCAAGATGGCATTTTCAATCAGAGATTTGATTTTACCTACCAGTGGGCCCGGTGGGATTTGATAAAAATCCATGAGTTCCCAACCCCGAACCGGTGATTGAAAAGCTCTTAGCCTGTCCTTCTCTTCCACCACCTGTATCCTTTTTTCAACCTCGTCAAAATTATTCTGATATTCCCGGATTTTTTCCGGATTTTTTGAGGTAATGTCTGCCCGGCACAATGTCAGTAAATCATGGATGGACTCTCCGGCTTCAACCCGTAAACGGCGGACAGCACTATCGGTCACTTCGTCACCGGCAATGGCAATGGGACGCAGATGCAAACGGATCAGTTTTCGAATCTCCTTGATTTGGCGGACCGGAAGTTTCAAGTGTCGTCCGATGGTTTCAAACATCCGGGCACCCACATCCTCATGGCCGTGAAAAGTCCATCCCTGATTGGGAAAAAATCGCTTTGTAGCCGGCTTCCCTACATCATGAAAGAGTGCTGCAAGGCGGACCGTCAGATTATCGGTCATTTTGCATACATTATCCACCACTTTGAGACTATGGTAAAAAACGTCCTTATGTCCAAACCCGTTTTTTTCTTCCACACCCTTCAAGCCGCTTATTTCCGGCAGAATCAACGGTAGCAAACCGGTATTTTCCATGAGAATAAACCCCATGGATGGTTGTGAAGCCATGAGCGTTTTTAGCAACTCGTCCCGAATGCGCTCCATGCTGATAATTTGAATACGTTCTGCTGCTTTTTTGATAGCGTTGAAAGTTTCATCTGAAATTCGGAACTGAAAGCGGGTGGCAAAACGGATTGCCCTCAACATACGTAGCGGGTCGTCAAAAAAGGTCTCTTCAGGATCTAAGGGAGTCCGGATCACCTCTATTTTCAGGTCCCGAATCCCATTAAAAGGATCTTTGAATTCACCATAATGATCGGGGCGGATATCTACAGCCATGGCATTGATGGTAAAATCCCGCCGCCGAAGATCTTCTGTCAAATCTGTAAATACGACATCCGGTTTTCGGGAGTCTGAACGGTAGGTTTCTTTTCTGGCCGTGGCAATTTCGATCTGGATATGCTTATAGGGGATCATGGCGGTACCGAAGGGATGAAATTTCACGACGGGCCCTGCATGGAGAGTCCGGGCAATCTGGTCCGCAAAATCCAGGCCGTTACCGGTGACTACAATATCAAGATCCGTAATAGGATGCCCCATAAAGGCATCCCGGACAATCCCTCCCACAATATATGTTTCAAGATTTGACCGGCGGCCTTCTTTGCCAATGAGATGTAAACAGTCAATGAGTTCTTTCTGATCCTTCAAAAGGTGGTCGATATCGATTTTCATGTTTCCCGGAATTGTTTGATTCGATATAAAGCCCGTTGCAACAGGGGTGGTCCAACCAGCAAATTTAGGAAAACCAACAGTGTAAGGACAGTACAGAGTTCCTGAAGGTGAGAAATTCCTGGGAAGGAGGACACAATCGAAATAAAGCAAAGCGTCAGACCATTCTGGGATACAAATCCCCGGGAGAGAGGCGTGGCGGCGTAAGATTCTTCACGCCACCTGCGGAGGACATGCACTGTTGAAAAACGAAGGATGGTATATCGCATCATAAAAAGTACGATCACGATAGGAATAAGGGACGGGATAAAAGACCAGCGGATTCCCGCGGCTGTAAGCGTGAAGAAAACAATAAAAAAGGGCTGGGAATGCCGGCTGATGTCTTTGATAAACTCCTTGCCCGGATCTGAATGGTGACGGACCATGATTCCGGCCAGCATAAAAGATAACATCAATTCCGGCATATAAATATTTCCATTGCCATAAAGTACAATCATAAAAATGACAAGGAAGAAAATAAGTTCTCCCCTGAAATGTTTCAAAAAGAAACGGAGAAGCAGTCCGATGATGACAGAGACAAAAATCACACTGAAAAAGTGAAGGGCAAATATTTGAATAGTCTGTACCCATCCCGGGCCTTTGGGTGTCATGGCTTGCAATAAGACGCCGTGACCCAGAAAAGGGATGATCAGGACCATACCGGCCAATGTGACAGTATTCAGTAAGAAGGCTTTGATCCGCAGCGGTGACACATTTCCCCGGTTTACCGAAAGGACTACCGCCGGAGAACCTGACGCCAGAACAAGGGTTGTGAACAGGATATAAAAAGCAGTGTGGGAACCGTTTAAAAAAACACATGAATGAAAAAGAACCGGGAGAATAAGAAAAAGCAGGACGGTCCCCAATAAAAGTCCTCCAAAATGTACTGCGATAAGCAGGGGAATTTTTTTGGAGAAATCCATATAAGTCTTTAATTCAAGGCTCCCTCCGGCAAGAAATGCTATCATCATAAAAGCCATGAAGAGGATAAATTCAAGGGATTCAAGGTCTGAAGCTGTAATGAGATTTAGTCCTTCCGGACCCACAAGCATGCCGTAAAGGATAAATCCTGTCATCATCGGAAGTATTTTATTTTTGATTGAACGTCCGATGACCCATCCCGAAACCAGGATCAGCCCAAGAAGAATGGATGGATTGAGGTCGGTTGGCAAATTCAGATAGCGGGACAGATATTGCGAGCCGACCGTCAGTCCGGTAAGTATGAGAATAATTAGAAAACTCATCGTCGGACCTCCCACTGAACCAGCAGGATCATGAGAGCATATCCGGTAATATATGCAAGGCCGAGGCAACCTGAAATAATTTCTGAACAGGCAGATGAAGAGATCAAATGGAGATGAACTGCAATAGCCGGAGTCAAGACTCCCAGCGGGATAAGAGATGTGAGAATGGGCCGGATCTCTTCCACCTGCAGGATCTGTTTCGTAAAAAAGCGACGGAAAGACCAGCGATTCAGAATAAAGCGGAGCAACATCAGACCGGCAACAACGGCTGGCGTAAGCCAGGGATGTAGTTTAAGGGAAAGGCCCGTATAAAAGAGAAGGAACAAAATCACCGGACGTACCAGCGGTTTCAGGGTATCCTGAATCTGCTGTTTCCGGAATCCGCCTGACGAGATGGCCATCCCCGACACCAGATTCATCAGCAAAGGATTAAAACCAAAAAAGTAGGACATTCCCGAATTGATGAGCAAAAGACTTAAAAGCCAGATGAGCATTCCCTCACCCTGACTGGCTTTCTTGATTCCCATATACACCAGGCGTCCGGTTATCAGGGCAATCAGTACCTGAGCCACCAGGTTCAGAATAAAATGGGGCATCGAGGAACTGATTCCCATGGGCGAAAGGATTCCAAAAAGGATTATGGTAAAAAGCCCACTTAAACCCGATACCGTTTTGAAAAGAAAAGCAAATGAAGATGAGTATTTTTTGAATTTTTTTAAAAACAACAGGGAAGCGGAAGAAATCTGGGTCAGGGCAAGGGAAAGATAGATCCCGCCGATCAAAATTTCCCAGGCCGGGAAATGAGCCAGATAAAGAAGTATATAGGACGCCGCCAGAATTCCTGTAAACATGAAAAAAAAGTGGAGGACTGCAAACCGTTTGACATTCACATCGAAATATCGGATATCCCGGAATCCAAAAAACAATCCCCAGTACAATCCCTGAAAACCCAGACAGAATTCCAGTAGCGGCAGAATTTGAACCGTTAATGCGTCTGTCATCAGATCCAGTCCCGAAACGCCCACATAAACACCAGCTATAAAGGGAATGGAGATGATCACAAGCTCCCTGAAAATTTCACGGGTTGCTTCAATGCGAACACAGAACACTCTGAGGAAAAGTAAAACCAGGAGAAAAATAATAGATAAGATGAAAGGTGTTCCCATACATAAATTTATCTAACTGCGTTCAGGCCTGCAATGTGAATATTCAAAACAGATAATATAGGAAAGAATGAATAAAGTTTAATTTGTTGGACGGTTTTTTTATTTTATGGATGTGGATTTTTTGGAGAAAACACTGAAAGAGCGTTTTCATCTTCCCGGTTTCAGGCCTCTTCAGCGTGAAATTATTGAAGGCATTCTGGAGGAAAAAAATGTGATTGCGGTGCTGGCAACAGGCGGGGGAAAATCCCTCTGTTTCCAATTGCCTGCCTTGTTGATTGGGCGGCTCACCCTGGTGATCACACCTTTGGTTGCATTGATGGAAGATCAGGTAAAACGGGTTCTGGAATTGGGAATTTCCGGAACCTATATTTCTTCCGTTCTGGATGAGGAGGAAAAAAAATCCCGATTACGGTGTCTTGCCAGGGGAGAGTATCAAATCCTTTTTATTGCACCAGAACAATTGCCGTCCAAATCTCTGAATCATGCCATGGAAAGCTATCCACCTTACTTCATTGCCATTGATGAAGCCCACTGTATTTCCCAGTGGGGACATGATTTCAGACCATCCTACATGGAAATCGGTCCTTTTGTGCACCATTATGCGATTCCGTATAAGGCAGCTTTTACCGGGTCCGCCACACGAGAAACGATTGAAGATATGAAAAGGTCTTTAGGATGGGAAAAGGCCCTGGTGTTAAAAGCAACTTTTGACCGGCCGAATCTGAAATATATGGCGTATTCATTTAAAAATTCCCTGACCAAACGCAATGCTTTAAAACAGATTTTAAGGGGAATGAAGGGTACCGGTGCTATTTACTGTTCCACCCGGAAGGATGTGGAACAAATACACACTTTGCTCAGGATGTGGGGTGCTGATCCCTGCATGTATCATGCCGGACTTTCTCCTCATATCCGAAAGAAATCACAGGCGGATTGGATTTCCGGGCGTAAACCGCTTATAGTTGCCACAAATGCTTTTGGTATGGGAATAGACAAGGAGAATGTCCGTTTTGTCATCCACTATCAAGTCCCCGGAAATTTGGAGAATTACTATCAGGAGGCTGGCCGGGCAGGACGGGATCGACAGGATGCTTATTGTATTCTTTTATATACACCCGAAGACCAGGAGATTCAGGAATTTTTTCTGTCCCGCCATGCCTCCTGGGATCCCATCATACTTGAAGATGCTCTTACGAAAGGCTGCATCCCGGAAAACCTGCCGGAATATATGACACGATATTTATCTGAGATGTTATACCACGATGAAATAAATATATATCGTATCCGAGAAGATTTGAAACAGCTGAAATTATATGCATCACTTCAGATTGAGAAATTTGAAAAAATGAAGGGGTATGTATTGGAAAATCGTTGCCGGAGAAAAGCTATTCTGGATTATTTTGATGAAGCATCTTCCCTGAAAAACTGTGGTGGATGCGATGTATGCCTGCCGTGGTCTCCGGACGATTTGAAAACTGATTATCTTGTCATGAAAAATGATTTAAAAAATGAAATGGTTTTGGCGCGACAGCTTTATGCCTGGTTTGATACACACCGGTTTTATATGGATGGATTCCATTTCAAACACCGATCCATCATTCGCTGCATTCTAAATCATGGTGAAAAAAATGGTCTGGTACGTGAAATGCTTCCGGGTCTTTGGACGGCAACATCTGCCTTCAGAAAAGAACTTCCCGTAGAGGGGGATGATTTGACGTTAAAGCATTTCCCCGGGCTTTTCATCAGGGCGAAGAAAGCCCGGAAATTGGTGGGTCAGCAGCGGCTGAAAATCCTGGAGGAAAGGCTTCCACGGTGGTTTTTGAATGGTATAGGCAGGAAACCTTACCGAAAAATCCTTGAAGCCCTTGTGACGGAAGATGAAATCCGCATGCTGCTTTTTCCCCTGAAAGAATCCATTATTGAAGATGTATTGAAGTTATTTGAGTCGGATAAGGGGTGTCTTCCCCCGCGGAAAAGACATCTTTCACAGCTTTTAACTTGCCATGGAATAGCTGAGGATGATCAGGACCTCTATCTGAAAGGAAGCATATAAACGGAACAAAAGTTTATTCAAACCGTTGGGATTAAATTGGAATTCAGGTATATTTGTTTATGAAGAAAATATCAACGAAGAAATTAATATATCGATACTTCATCTATTCATTATTGGTCATGTTGTTCGGCTTATTTGTCCTTTTGGGGGGGTATTTTTATCTGGGGCGGGATTTGCCAAGCCTGGAAGAGCTTGAACGTTTTGAACCAGAACTTATTTCCCGGGTATATGCTTCGGACGGGACAATTCTTAAGGAATTTTACACACAGAGGCGGGTTCTTATTCCCCTTGAAGAAATCCCGTCCTATGTTGTGGATGCCCTGTTGGCAACGGAAGACAGGGACTTTTATGATCACTGGGGGATGAATGTAAAGCGGACTGTCAAAGCCTTTATTGTGGGATACGGCGGGGCCTCTACCATCACACAACAGCTTGCCCGGACACTTCACCTGAATCTTGAACGGAGCTATATTCGTAAGCTGAAAGAATTGATTATTGCCATTCATATTGAACAGACCTATACAAAAGATGAAATTCTAGAAATGTACTTGAATTCTGTTCACTTTGGCCATGGAACGTACGGCATACAGGCAGCGGCCAAACTTTACTTCAACAAGGATGTCCAAAATTTAAACCTGGATGAAGGGGCCATGTTGATTGGATTACTTCCTGCCCCTGCTCGCTTTACGCCGATCCATTATCCTGATGTGGCCATCCAGCGGCGGAATCTGGTCCTGCGGAATATGGCAGTCACCGGTAAAATCAGTAAATGGGACTATGCCAATGCCTTAAATCAAAACACATCGGTGGCACCCGGGGGTGAAACCCTGGGGATTGCCCCGTATTTTACGGAGTATGTTCGGCAGGAAATATCGGATCTGGGTGATCGTTACAACATCAACATTTACCGGGACGGACTGGAAATATATACAACATTGAATAGCCGGATGCAGTTGATTGCTGAGGAAGCCCTTCAGAACCATTTGCGTTATCAACAGAAAAAACTGGATCGTCGATTGTTGGCCAACCGTGAAGAGATGATTGCGTTACTGGGGATTCCGGCTGATAGTGTAGCTCATCTCTCCAACGATTCTCTGTTTCATCTGCTCCCTAAACGTCAGCGTGTGGTTCAGGGTAGTTTCTTCGCCATTGATCCGGAAAACGGCGCCATTTTAGTTATGATTGGCGGCCGGGATTTTGAAGAAAGCAAATTTAACCGCGCCATCCAGGCCGAACGGCAACCTGGATCTATTTTTAAGCCCTTTGTCTATACAGCTGCCGTAGATAATGGTTTTTCACCGTCTGATCAGGTATTGAATCAGCCGGTAGTCATTATTGAGGCGAACGGGACCCGATGGACACCCACCAACTACAACGGCAAAACCGGCGGGCTCATGACAATGCGAGAAGGCATCCAATGGTCAACGAATCTCGTATCAATCCGCTGGGCTCAAAAGGTGACGCCTGCTGTTGTTAGGGATTATGCCCGGAAAATGGGACTTACAACCCCTATTGATGCTGTTGAATCTATTTCTTTGGGGACATCCCCTACACGCTTATCCGAACTGGTGGCTGCTTATGCCGTTTTCCCCAATCAGGGTGTGTGGAATAAACCTTTTGCGATCACACGGGTCCTGGATAGAAATGGACACGAAGTATACCGTAGTCCCCGGGATACCCGCGAGGTCCTGAGCCGCGAGACAGCTTATATTATGACGGACATGCTGCGTACTGTTGTGGATGCGGGAACAGGTGGCAGCATCCGATGGAAATACCAGTTTACCGGTGTCCCTGCCGGTGGGAAAACCGGAACAACACAAAATTTTACCGATGCCCTGTTTGTGGGATTTACAAAGAATCTATGTGCCGGTACCTGGGTGGGTGTGGATGATCCCCGTGTCTCTTTGGGTGAAGGACAAGCCGGGGCCGTGGCTGCTCTACCGATTTGGGCCACTTTTATGAAAAAGACCTATGATGAATTGAAATTGCCTGTGAAAGATTTTATCATGCCTCCCGGTGTTCGCTCCATTGAAATCTGTTCCGAAACAAAGAAACTTCCCACTGAATATTGTCCCACAACGACCGAAATTTTTAATGTCCGATATGCGCCTAAAACACGATGTACCGTCCATGGCAAAAACAGTTCCCGTTCAAGCCGGGGAGTGGATTTTTAAGGATTTTCAAATTGCAAATACCCGAAGGCATCAGGTCTGTGAAAATTTTTCTCAGGTAAAGGCGTCCAACTGATCCAATGGGGATGAGATGTTTCATCCCCGCATTTATAAAAATTAGCCCTCCAGATTTTAGTGAATATATTCTGGGACAAAGGTGTGTATCGTTGAATCAGATCAAGGGGAATGAGAAAAGCAAGTTCCCAAAGAAGGGGGGTTGTGATTTCCTCGGGAATGCGAGGAGGAAGAGTACTTTGCCGGCGTACCATAGCCAGTTCTTCCCACGAAAGGATGTCGTAATCAATGCGTTTCCCGTCTTTTTTTTGTGGATTCCGGATATAGTAGCAGAGCAGATTTCCGCCGCAACTGAATTCAAAATTAAAATATCCCTTGGAAGCAGCGGGTTTCAAAAAAAATTCCACACAACTGTCCTTGCTGACCTTTGCCTGGTAACCATCCTGTACACAGCGGACATAGCGGTCGTAGACAGAAAATTTTCCATACAACGCCTGATGATCCCGGAACAGGCGGACTTCTACATGAGGGATATGATCACTGCTTTCGGGGCGGATCTCCCGCAGTTTTACCGATGATACCTTTTCCCAGTTCTGAGGATCCAACAGCCACTCCAATTTTCTGATGTGCCTAAAGGGGACGGTGAGAATTGGTTTGGAAATCATTTAAAACTCCCAGTTGAAATGAGGTGTTGGCAGGTTAAAGGCATGATCCAGGCGGGAAATGAGTGAAGAATCTCCTTCCAGGATTTCACTTACCTGAAGAACTGAGGCAGGGCGAACGCCAAGCCACATGCGTGAAAAAGCATTGATTGAACAAACCAGGGTTGGCAGATCAGGATCTTTTTTCCCTGTATCTGCTCTGCAGTTTTTCCCCAGGTGCACCCGATATTGCCCCCCGCATCCCCGCCAGTCAGAATTCTCCGGTAAAAAGGATTCCACCGGATCCATCAGCTTCAGGTTGAAATCGAAATCGGGACATGTCAGATGCGTGCGCTGTAACGTTTCTTCCAGATTTAGAATTCGGATCTGGGAAACTGAGATGGCTTTCATGGCAGCCTGGTGCGGAGAATTCTGAGTGATGGAATGGTGATAAAAAGGTCTTTCCAGAAAATCCTGAATGTGCACATGAGGCGGTTCAAGAAGGGTTATCGAATGAATCTGATCTCCCATGCTTCGAAGAAGGGATAAGAGTTCAATTAGCTGTTCTTTGGTTTCGTAAGCCATCCATTCTACTTTAAAGGGGCCCTTTTCTTTCCCTTTTCCGGTTAACCAAAGATGGTGTGTCAGTCTGCCTTGTGCATTCCTGAAGCCCAGGCCAAAACCGGTTTTTTTCCACAGAAGCTCAGCATGTGTGTGGAATTTCGGCAGAAGAACTCTCCCGTGGGATGGCAGGTGACGCCGCCGGTTTTCGTGAATCTCTTCAACATCTTCAACCGTAAGGCGGACAGGTGTCCCGTAAGATGGCAGTTTTCTCAGGGAAGCCGGCTGGAATGTTACAATGTGTAGATATCCGGCATTTCCGAAGCCCAAGGTGTTATAAAATCCCTGTTCAAACATTCCCAGCGTACTTATATGGGCTCCCCGAACTGCTTCTTCTGACAAACGAAGTGCTGTAATTTTCCGGGCCAGTGTAAGTTTCCGGGACACAAATCCCGTAAGCACGGCACCCACAACCGAAAGATTCAGGGTTGAATGACCATGCAACAATTCTCCTGAAAAAGTGGAAACCATGGATTCTGCGTGTCCGTTCACCTCGCCTACGGTGGTTCGTGCTTTTCCCAGGAAAAGTGCCATAGCTTCTTCGTTTTCACATTCCATCCAACCCGATTCTTCCCATATCCGGTGGATATCGGAAAAATCCCGATCATGTTGATATGGACGGATAATGATGGTTTTATCTCCAGACATTGGCTTGTCGTCCTTCCCTTTTTTCCAGTTTCAAGGCATCACTTAAAACAGATGATTTTACGTTAACTCGAAGGTAAAAACTCTTTACATATGATGTGGGTGTCCAATTCAGACTCATCTCCCAACAGTGGAGATCCCGTTTTAATGAAATATATTGATACGTGATTTTTTGGTTGATCACATTGATGTTCAGGGTATAATCCAGGAACCAGTTCGGACTGAGATTAGCTGAAAAACGGGTATTTAACGTGAGGTTTTGGCTGGTTTTGTCCGGGTTTGTTGCCGAGTAGTTATACCGCACACTTATCTGGGCCTGCCAATCTGAAATACCCTCGTTACGTCGGGTGTCCGTTGTGTCCCCCTTCGCTTTTTCGTTGAACTGAAAGCCTGTGTCAAAACTGAAATGAGTAAGTCTGGGAATGGTTTCAAAATCATTGATTCGCCGGTCATTGATGGTATCATACCGATAGGGATCCATGCGAATATTTCCGTTGAACTGAAGATTCCCGGGTAAACGGGATGCTCTGTAGGAAATATTGACAGGACTCCATTTGAGAGAGTCGGCATTAAAGTCATAATTTCCGTTCAAATTCAAAGTTAAAAAATCATATTTATTAAATTTTTCAGGATTTGTTTTATTGGAAAATTTTGCGGAGAACTGGTTACCGACAGACCAGTTCATGGTTCGGGAATCTCTGGAGGGGGTTTTTCCTAAAAGAGTTGATGAAAAATAATCATAAGTCACCGGATTGCCTAAAGTATCTGTCCCCTGGAAGACATAATCCGGGTTTTTGGAAATATCCGGTGTAAAAGCAAAGCTTACAGACGGGCTGATGACATGCCTGAGAGCCTGGAAACGGCCGGCACGAACATAGAAAATTCCGTAGAATTTAGAGGAAAGACGAAGATTTGCTGAGTAAACAGCCCGGCGTTTAAAAGCCTTTTGATCTTCCAGGATTATGTGGCCTGTACTATCCAGAAGGACTCTTCCATTATTTGAAAGCTGGGGTGTTTTATATTCAAAAACCCATCCTTCCTGAATGTTGAGCCCGGGAGAAGTTGTCAGCCAATTAAAAAATTTATGATTCAATGATATATTTCCCTGATGAATCATTCTGTTTCGTTGGTCATCCAGAAATGTGGAATCGTTTTGCAGTGTGTGGGAATAGCGATTTTGAAAATTCGTTGAGTAGTTATAAGTAAGAGTGTGATACCAGCGCTCAGGATCTGTTGCCTTTGATTTCTTAAAAATCTGGCTTGTGCTTTTGGAGAGGGATATCTGAGGGACGGAGGATTGGATGTTTCCTGTAATGAGATCTTCTGTCCGGGACGCATTCATGGAGAGTCCCATCTCCCCAATCCGTGTAGAATAGGTAGCATTTGAAATAAGTTTCTGGTTCAGCCGCTCATCCAGTTCGATGCCTGTTTGCTGATAATAAGACCGGTCATTGGTAAAGGAACCGGAAATATTGAGATTGGAGGATTGTCCCAGGGTTTGCTGGTGGTTCAAGGCGATGTCATACCGTACCTGTGGACGGTCTGCCAGAAAATTGTTGTTATAACTGGTCCGGATCTGTCCATTCAGTTTGTATCTTAGGGCATAACGGGTTGTGTTGTTGATTTTGATTCCCTGCAAATCGAAAAAGTCAATCTGAATTTTTGTGTCCATATAATCGTTGGGAGCCCAGTAATAGCCGGCGCCTTTCAAATACCAACCCGATATGTTGGATGTCCCGAAGGTCGGCATGAACCATCCGCTGTGCCGTCGGCCCTTTTTATCAGGGTAAACACCGAAAGGAAGGTAAAAAACAGGGATATTCATAATCCGGAGAACCAGGGGTTTGGCAATCACCACTTTGTTGGGAATTAGTTTCATGCGCCGGGATTCAATCCAGTAATGAGGATTCTCCTTTAGGTTGCAAGTGGTGTAACGGGCATAGTCTATATAAAAAGGTTTGTCTTCCCGTTTCTGGATTTGCCGCCCGGTATAGAAACCATCTTCCAGGGTTGTTGAACCGTAGACGGCCCTTCCACGCCGGGTTCGAAAGTTGTAATACAAAGCTTCTCCATACATCGGTTCCGCCGTGCCCTGAATGAATTCAGGAATACTGACAAATCCGCTATCGGTTTTCTGCGGTAGCGCATAGAGCATCTCCGCGTTCCAATCCACCCGAATCGTATCCGATTTGAGATGCATATCCCCGTAGTCCAACTCGGCATGATGAATGAGATCGGTTATGTCGGC